>JASLHF010000051.1 GCA_030152275.1 Acinetobacter sp.
TTCCTCGGTTAATTAAGGCTCGGTTATACGAGGACCAATTGGTTGTACGGTAGATTTTAGGTGCAGGCTTCTTCATCTGGAAATTATATTGCCGAAGAAGTCTTCAAGAATAGCTTTGTGCAACAAAGCCCCTCAATACTAAAACTTACCCAATCAATTTCTATTTCTTTTCTAATAAACTCCATAATTTCTCCTTATTTTTATTGTTTTTATGCAAAATAATCCACAAAAAATTCTATTTAATTTTTTTTAATTAATGAGATAAATTAATTAAAAAAAAATAATAAAAAGTATTTTTGCAAGATTAAATAACTGAATAGTTTTACTTAATTTTTAAATTAAAAAATTGAATTGTAGTTTTCTTTAATTTTAATTTATTATTCTTTAAGTAAATGTATAGCTAATTATTATTTTATTTCTATACAAATGTGGTCTTAACATGAACTACTAATAATCAGTATATAATAAAATGCATAAAAAGTCAATAAGAATAATTCTCTCCATTACGTCAGAGACCTATTTTTATATTCAATAAAAATAGGTCTTCTTAATTTTTTTAATTTAACGCTCTACCCCACCAAACTTGTAATTCCCATAATTTGTTTTTACCTCTACCTCTCTAACATAATTTGCATCACAACTAATTGAAAGCTCAATTAAGCGTCCGAAATTTAAATTAGCTGGTAATTTATTATTATGATCATACTCCCCTATACTGCAATTATTCCCTCGATTTATAATCACATCATTTACAACAACTTCATCTGCCTTAGCTTGAATTACAATGTTATAAGCAATTTTTCCATAAACTTTCGAATTAAACTCATTAACATTAAATGTCACTTCAACTGGCTCCCCTTCTAATAGTTGCTTTACTGGGTTAGCCATCCCTTTATCTTCATACTGCTCTATTTTTTCGGTAGAGTTACTCAAATCCTCTGATTGCTCATCAGCTAATGCTGTAACTCCTTCATCTGACGATGTTGTCGCCACATTGCTTTCACTACTTGTTAAATCACTACATCCCGATGTTATGCATAATATTGTTAGCATCAAGCCCCAGACAAATTCTCTTCTAATCATCGTCAACCCATCTCAAAAGTTATCTAATTAAATTTAACTACCCATTGAAATCTTATAAGTATTTCAATTTTATATAGTTACACAGTAAACGTAACTAAAGTTTAATTATTAACGTAATTAAAAGCAAATATCACGTAACTTTTAGTTAAGCTAACTATTTTAAGGTAATGAAAGATGAAAATGAAAAAACCTTATTTGCACAACGCTTAGCTTTAGCGATGAAAGCAAAAGGGTATGAAGCTAAGCCTTCAGTTCTAGAAAGAGAATTTAATTTGAATTACTCAGGCAAACCCATGACATTACATGGTGTTCGCAAATGGCTCATCGGAGAAGCAATTCCTTCTGGTGACAAGCTTCTTATACTTGCAAAATGGCTAGAAATTCCACCAGAGGAATTAGCTTTTGATAAAGATATTCTAAAAGCTATTGAACTGCGTGATAGTAAATGGAGACAAGAATTAGGCTACAAGGACAAAGAAGTCTTTGAAGCCTTTATTAACCTTTCACCATCTAATAAAAAGCTGGTTAGAGAGTTAATTATTGCTTTATCAATTCAACATACGGAATAATTTATAGGTCAGTAGCATCTAAAAGTCATTACTTAAGACTGCAAGTAATTTCCTCATGAATTAAACTTTAATTTCCTCAATATAATCTGCCCACCATTGCATAACTATTTTTCTTTCTTCTAAATGATCACTTTTATCATAAACAGCCTTCGTACCTTTTTTCTTATGGGCTAAACATGCCTCAATTACTTGTTCTTTATCACTAAACTGATTGTTAAGAGCAGTACTAGCTATATGCCTAAAGCCATGTACTGTTTGTCTACCTGTGTAACCACATCGCTTTAATACGGTATTAAAAGTTCCATCAGACACAGGTTCTAAATAAGTTCTTCTACTGGGAAATAAAAGTGGTGATTCCGTACTATACGCCTCTAACTCTTTCAAAAGAATAATAGCTTGCTTAGATAAAGGGATTGTATGTGCTAATCGTCCTTTCATCATCTCAGCAGGTCTATTCCATAATTTTTTCTTAAAATCGAATTGTTCCCATTTAGCACAACGCAATTCACTAGGTCTTGGAAAAAGTAAAATTGCTAACTCAATAGCAATCACCATTCTTCTACTAGGATAGTTCCTTACTTTATTAATAAGCTCAGGTAACTCATGCAACTTAACATGACTCATATTTTCTTGAGTATAGCTAGTTATATATTTAGAAATCCTCATTAATGGATTATCTTCAACTAGTCCTTTCACAATTGCTAAATCATAAGCATTTGTACAGTATGAAATTAATTTATCTACTTGATTATTAATTTTATTAACTGTTCTTAGAGTCTGAAAGAAGTCAAACCATTCTTTCTTTTTGATTGTTATACAATCTCTGTGACCAAATTCCTTTATCACATGTCTTTGTATTGAACTTTTAGCTTTTGAAAATGTTTCTTCGCCCCAAACAGTTTTTTTGGTCTCAAGCCAATCAATAATAATTACTTCAAATGTTAGGTTTGTTTTACTATCAATATGTTTTTTATGATGCTTACTAAATCTTACTATATCTCCATTTGCTTCTTTCAATGCCAGTTCATTAGCTTTTTTTCTAGCATATTGTCCACTAACATTACGATAACTACCTAATCCCTTATATCCATCTTTACCCAATTCGTCCTTACAGCGATATTGCCAAGATTTATTTCCGTCCTTTTTCACAAAAAAATATAAATTACCACTATCTTTGATTCTGTAATCAACATTTTCAGGTTCTAAATTGGCTAAAGTTGTATCAGAGAGGGGTTTCTTTTTTATTTCACTTCTTTTCATTTTTTGTATCACCAGTTCGATTTTTTTCAATGATACAATTAATGATACAGAAATCCTAGCAGTATATAGCATGATATATAGTTATATAACGCAATAAAAAATCCCCAAAACATTGAATTTTGAGGATTTTATTTAGTATAAAGTAATATAACTTTATACTAATTCATAATATTGGTAGGTATATCCAGACTCGAACTGGAGACCTCTACGATGTCAACGTAGCGCTCTAACCAACTGAGCTATACACCTGAAGTTCCTGCATCATATGCATTTTTATTTAGTTAAACAAGGCTTTTCATAACTTTTTCAGCGCATTTGCACATTCTTTAAGCAGGACATAAAACCTGTGCTTTTCTTTTTTTGATAATGGTAAATCCATATAGCATGCTTCATTATAAATTCGAGCTGCCTGCAGAAAAATCTCAGGATCATTTAAGCCCGGCTGTGCGCTTAAGCGGGACATCCATGTACTAAATGTTTCATAGGGCTGTTTTTTTAACGCTGCAGGAAGTTGTTTATTCCAGCGCAAGATTTCACGCGCAGCAAAAGGTCTATTTTTTTGGCTAGCTATATAGAGCCACACCGCATAAATAAGTCCCAAAGCTATAAATCCAAACAGCATAGCCAGCGCGCCAGCATAAGCAGATTTTAAGCCTATTTTACTAAACCAGCTTTGCTGAGACTCAGCATCATAACCCACGACTTTGCTTTGCCACTGATAACTCGCATAATCACTCCAGATCCGCAGCTGTGTCAGCATGGCATAACGGCGGATTTGAGTTGAAGCATCTGCATCGCCCCAAACAGATTCATCTTGTGCGATAAATTGCTGCATGCCGCTATCAATCCGCTGCGGCGCAATAATTGCTGTTGGGTCAAAGCGCTGCCATTTGCCATTCAGCCAGACTTCTGTCCAAGCATGTGCATCCAGCTGGCGCACTTCCCAGCTTTTGCCGTCAGGCGCAGCCTGCCCGCCCTGATAACCGACCACCACGCGTGCAGGTATTCCCGCATAACGCATCATCATGACAAAACTCGATGCATAATGTTCACAAAAGCCTTTGCGGCTGCCAAACAAAAAATCATCTATTCTGTTTTGTCCCAGCAGGCCCGGATTAAGGGTATAGCTAAAGCCCTGCTGCTGATACCATTTCAATACCGTATGGATATACTGGCGGGGATCTTCTGCACTCTGCATCCATAATTTTTTAGCCAATGCTTGGCTTTTCAGATCTAAACCAGAAGCAGTTTGTGTATTCAGCTGAATGAACCATTTCTGCTGTGGCTGTTTTAATGCAGCTTGCGCATTCCCCACCCACATTAAACGCATCGGCCCTGCATTTGCCATAGGCTGCTTTGTTTCAATACGCCAGTCACGGGTCAGCTCATAGCGCTCATCCATTGGCACCGATTTATCCAGCCCCATAATCCATTTTGACTGCGGACCAGCCGATAAATATTGATATTCCATTCGCGGCTTTTTCGGCAGTGTTACATCACGCGGCTGCAGCGCCGTTAAATTCATTGCGCTGCTGGTCCATTGGCTGCCGTCATATTGATCTAGCGCCAACGCGCGCCAATACAGCTCATTGCGGGCAGGCAGCAAATCAATATTGCCAATGACTCGAAACGCAAGTGCACTGGATTGCGACAGTGATGCAATATCCCCGGGCGACATGGTGTCACTCATGCCGGTTGTCGCTTTATTTTCAGGAATTGGAATATGCCATAGCGGCGGCAAGCGCGGAAAAAACAAAAATAGCAAGACAAAAAACGGCAGCGCATACAGTAAAAATTTGCCGACATGGGCAGCGTCCTGCTTTAAATTCCGCCACTGTGATTCTTCCGCCATACTAAACTGTGCAGTTTGAAGCCGGTACAGTCCAGTAAAACTGCTGATCAAGCACAGTAAAATGGCAACAGCCATAAAAAAAGATTGGCTGAACAAAAATGAACTGGCGCTGACAAACAGTGCAAAATTAAACAGGATAATCACATCGCGCTGGGTTTTAGTTTCTAGCGCCTTAGCAAATAAAAAAGCCGTTAAGACGGATACGCCGGCTTCTATGCCAATAAAAGTCTGATAACTCAGATAAATGGCGCCCAATGCACTGAATACCAAGCCATATGTCCATAATTTTGCAATCGGCCGCAGGCTTATGCTGCTGTAAAGCAGGCATATCCAAATCAAGGTCAAAATCGCGGTCAGCTGCCACGGCAAAAACAGCGCCTGAGCTGCTATCAGCAGCGCTAAAGTCATTAAAACAGATATACGGACAGGTGCATTTATCATGATTATGCCTGCGCCAGCAGCAATTTAGCCTGCATCATCTGCTGCTCACCTTGCCCATGCGGCAAATGCGCCGACGGCAAATGCAGCGCATAGTTAAAATGAAGTTGCTCGCACTGCTCAGCCAGCCCCATCATAAAGCTTAATTTTTCTTCATGCGATGCGCTCGGCATATGTTCATAATAGATATCAATCTGCTGCTGATCTTGATACTGTTCAAACATTTTTACATACAGCCCTTGTCCGCGCGCCGCCTGTTTCCATGAAATAGACTGGAGCGAATCGCCTTCCTTAAAGCTTTTTAATTCACGAAATTCATCCATATCCTGTTCAAAGCCTGCAGGGTTGAATGACTGAGAAGCCGCCGGATTACTCGCTTTGGGCGCAATCCAGCTATGCTTATCCAAATACAGATAGGTCCAAGCGCGCACTAATCCAAATGGATAAACAGATAAAATCTGTACATCAGGATAACGAAAGCGTCCGCGGCGCGGCGCCAAAAAGCTCAGCCTAAACTGCTGCTTATCCTGCATCATGCTCAGCTGATGGCGCTGTCCATCGACAATGACCCATAGAAAGCGCGGCTGCACGCTGGCCTGTGACAAAAACAGATCTAAATGCACCGCTTCGCCTGCTTGCCCAATGTCTGCACAAATTACCTCCAGCGTCAAACCATGCAGCTGCTTAAACGTCAGATAAAAACTGATGCACAGCACTGCACTGATTAAAAAGCAAAAGCCTAAAATCAAATTATTGGCATAATTCACCCCGGCAATGAAAGTGATTAAAATGAGCACCAAAAACAGGTAACCCTGCTGATAAATAAAAACCAGCACATCACTTTGCGCGAGCGTTTTTTTCTGCTGAAACTTAAACCGCTTCGAAAGCCAATTCTGCCAAGCTGACGCCAATCCGTTCCCCTTTTAAGCTCAAAATACTGTTAAAACTCGAGATGTGTTTATCTGAATAAAGCAGACATTGGATTAGACCACAGAAACGCACTGCATTAACTCCAGTATTTCCGCTTCGCTGATACCAATACGGTGCGCGGCCACGGCGGCAAATACAGCCTGAACATCGTCTGGCTGTACATAACTACGCTGCTCAATCAGCGCATGCGCCTGAGCGGCTTTTTTAAGCGCCAGCACAGCACGTGTTGACAAGCCATGACGGCCTTTTCGGGTTTCTGCCGCCAAGTCCAGCAAATAATCCATGACTGCATCACTGACATGAATTTGTTCTGCCAGCAGCTGCAGCTGCAAAATATCCTGTTCCTGAAATACCGCCTCCAGGCCAGCAATCAGTTCATGGCGCGAGCTCTGCTGCAGCAGCATTTTTTCAGCCTGCCGCGACGGATAGCCTAAAGACAAGCGCATCATAAAACGGTCCAGCTGTGATTCTGGCAGCGCATAAGTACCGCTTTGAAACAGCGGGTTTTGTGTCGCTATCACCCAAAATGGCTGCGGCAGCACATAGCGCACCCCATCTACAGTGGCAATGCCTTCTTCCATGGCTTCTAACAGCGCGCTTTGCGTTTTAGGACTACAGCGGTTAATTTCATCCGCCAGCAGTATCTGAGTGAAAATAGGCCCCTGTTTAAACTCAAACTGATGTTCTTTTTGGTTAAACATATTGATGCCAATCACATCGCTGGCCAGCATGTCATTGGTAAACTGAATACGCTGAAAATGCAGTCCAGCCAAGCGGGATAAAGTGCTGGCTAATGTCGTTTTACCTAAACCGGGCAAGTCTTCAAACAGTACATGCCCGCCTGCCAGCAGACTGCACAGCGCCAGCTTGGTTTGCTGATTTTTATCTAAAATAATTTGATTGATTTGATCCAAAAAGGTATTAATTTTAGGATAATAAGACGCGAGCTTTTGCTCATCCATCTGAATGATTGGCAGTTGTTGTTCTTGTCGCTTCTCTGTTCCCCAAAACACCTTCTATTCCCCAATAAAAAAAGCCTATTTAGCATTAACATACAGGTTTTTATACAGAAATACAGTGTTTATCCTATACACGGCCGTATTTTAGATTTTCAGCCACAATCCTCTCAGTCGTTTTTATGACGAGCGCTACGTTGACATCGTAGCGGCCTGTCTTTTCACTTATATGTTCCACGTCCATGGTGTAAAGTTGGATTAAATTCATCTCAAAATACCCGCCATAAAAAAGCGCCCCGAAAGGCGCTCTTTTAATGATTTAATAAGATTAAAACCTTAGATCACACTCAAAGCGCAATCATCAGCAAGGACACTTTTTCAAATTTCCGCCTGCTGAAGGATAACGCGCATCCACACAGTAACGGTAAAAGGTTTTCGCATCCATCGCTTCCAAATCAGGATGATGTTTTTTCATATGCTCAAGATAATTTTGATAATCCGGCACACCCACCATCAAGCGGAAACTTTGCTGCAAACGCTGCCACAAGGTAGCAATACGTGACCAGTTTTTCGGATTCAGAATCAAATCCTTTTGCGACATGATGGTCATTTTGATGATTTTATACATCATCGTTTTTCCATTTTTTGCAAATTTCAGATTCATCACCGTCTCCTATTTAATGGTGATTCGAAGCAACAATATCTTCTGGATCACGGTAAACCGCTTCAGATTCGTTCACTGTTGGCACTGGGCTTGCTAAAGCGCGGCGCACGACACCAATCGCAGCAAGTACCATCACCACAGCAACAATCATAAAGAAGCCACACAACACCGCATTAATTTGGTTTGAGAATGCAACCGTATGCATTTCAGCCATAGTTTTTGCCGGCGCCAAAAGTTCATTTTTTGCAATCGCTGCATTAAAACGGTCAGCCTGAGCCAAGAAACCAATTTTCGGGTTTTCATGGAAGATTTTTTGCCAACCAGCTGTCATACAGGTCACGAATAGGAAAATTGTTGGGATAATCGTGATCCAAACATATTTTTCTTTCTTCATTTTGAACAGAATGACGGTACCCAAAATCAGTGCCATTGCTGCCAACATTTGGTTACCAATACCGAATAGCGGCCATAAGCTGTTAATACCGCCTAATGGATCAACCACGCCTTGGTATACGAAGAAACCCCAACCAGCAACTGCCACAGCAGTACCTAGCAAATTACCGAAGAAATTGTGTGAATTTTTCACTGCAGGAATCACAATACCCACAGTATCTTGCACCATGAAACGGCATGCACGTGTACCAGCATCTACTGCTGTCAAAATAAATAATGCTTCAAACAGAATTGCAAAGTGATACCAGAACGCCATCATTGAACGGTTATTAAAGATTTCCGTGATGATGTGTGCCATACCAATTGCAAATGTCGGCGCACCACCTGTACGTGACAGAATCGAGTTTTCACCCACTTCTTGAGCAAGTAAAGTCAATGTTTCTGGTGTTACTACAAAGCCTAAATTGCGTACCGCTTCAGCAGCAGATTCAACCGTTGTACCCAACACAGCCGCTGGCGCGTTAATGGCAAAATAAACGCCCGGTTCAAGTACTGTTGCGCAGACCATCGCCATAATTGCAACGAAAGACTCCATCAGCATGCCGCCGTAGCCGATCATACGGATGTCTGCTTCGCTGTTGACCAACTTTGGTGTCGTTCCTGAAGATACCAGCGCATGGAAACCGGAAATGGCGCCACAAGCAATGGTAATAAATAAGAATGGGAACATTGAACCCGCAAATACTGGACCTGTACCATCCACAAAATGCGTAATAGATGGCATTTTCAGCATTGGCATAGCCACCATAATGCCGACAGCCAGACCTGCAATCACACCAATTTTTAGGAAGGTTGATAAATAGTCACGTGGCGCCAGCAGCAACCACACTGGCAATACTGAGGCGACGAAACCATAACCAATCAGCCACCAAGTCAGCTCTGTGCCACTTAAAGTAAAGAAGGGACCCCAATACGGATGCTGTGCGATATCACCGCCATAAACAATACCTGCCATCATTAGCACGAAACCAATGATAGACACTTCTGCAATTTTACCCGGGCGCAGATAACGCATGTAAATGCCCATAAAAATTGCAATCGGCACAGTTGCCGCGATACTGAATACACCCCATGGGCTGTTGGTCAAGGCTTTAACAACCACCAATGCCAACACTGCCAGAATGATGATCATTACGCCTAATGCACCAAGCATGACAATGATGCCCGCGAATGAACCCAACTCTTGTTTGGCCATTTCACCCAATGAACGTCCGTCACGGCGCGTAGAAATAAAGAGCACCAAAAAGTCCTGTACTGCACCAGCCAATACCACACCGATTAACAGCCAGAGCGTTCCGGGCAAATAACCCATTTGCGCAGCTAAGATTGGTCCCACTAAAGGTCCTGCACCAGCAATCGCTGCGAAATGATGACCGAACAATACACTTTTATTGGTCGGCACATAGTCCAAACCATCGTTTAGCCTGTGTGCAGGCGTTAAACGGCGCGGGTCCAGCCCAAATACTTTATTGGCAATAAATAAACTATAAAAACGGTAGGCAATGCTGTATACACAGATTGCTGCTAAAATTAGCCACACAGCATTTACATGCTCTCCGCGGCTGACAGCGAGTATCCCAAAGGAAACTGCACCTACAATTGCGACAAGAATCCAAACCAGCTTTGACACTGGTCCAGATTTCTGTTGAATAGATTCCATATCAATCCCTCATATCTGTTTGCATAAAATCAGCTTTAAATTTTTTCTTGTTCGAGGTACTGCTGTTTCTTCCCTTGCGACTCTACTCCTCATGTTTTACTTTTCATCTAATACTTTGGCATAAAAAAAGGGATGATTTTCATCATCCCTTCCGATAATAGTCTATTTTTAAACCATTATGCACGTTCTAAATAATCACCAGTACGGGTATCTACGCGAACGCTTTCTTCTTGCTGTACAAATAATGGAACACGTACAACAGCGCCTGTTTCCAATTTTGCAGGTTTACCGCCGCCGCCAGAAGTATCACCGCGCACGCCCGGATCAGTTTCAACAATTTTCAAAACTACGAAGTTTGGCGCGCTTACTGTTAATGGAACACCATTAAACAGCATGATAGTGCACAATTCGTTAGAATCATCTTTTAACCATTTTGCAGCGTCGCCCATAGCAACTTTATCTGCCGCAATTTGTTCAAAAGATTCAGGGTCCATGAAGTTCCACATTTCGCCATCGTTATACAAGTAGTTCATTTCTACTTCTTGGATGTCTGCAGCTTCCAGAGATTCACCAGATTTAAACGTTTTTTCTAACACTTTACCTGAACGCAGGTTACGCAATTTTACACGGTTAAAAGCTTGGCCTTTACCTGGTTTTACGTATTCGTTTTCCATGATTGAACATGGGTTACCGTCAAGCATGACCTTAAGGCCCGACTTGAAATCATTCGTAGAATAATAGGCCATGACTGGCTCACTCCAAACTTACTAACTTTAATCTATAGATGCTATGGGCTGTAACATGTCAATTAGCAAGGACTGACTGGAACATTGATTGCCGCATGCACATTAATGTGATGTTGCGTATTCTAAATGAGCAATGCACTTTGCCGCAACGAAAAATTCCCCAATTAAGGGGCGAAGCTGCTTAACTTACACCCAGACATCAAAGAACTTAGTTTATACAAAGCTCATGAACAGGTAAAATTCGTGATTATCAAAAGTGGAGCAAAATGTTTTGTTGCAACTTTCACATTTATAAACTGCTGAGAATCTCAAGTCATTTTATAATGAAATGCATACAAATACATTGATGCTATTCACCTTATTCTTCAATCACTACCCTGCATTTTCAAACATCCGGCATGATAAACTATTTATTTCAAGAGCAAAACTGGCAAACTCAGCTAAGTGATCTGATCACTGACCCTCAAGAATTACTTGAAACCCTTGAGCTTTCTCAAGAGCAATTACTCTCAGGGGCAAAACTTGCTGTTGACCAATTTCGCTTGCGCGTACCTCGCGCATTTGTCGGAAAAATGCAAAAAGGTGATCCCTTAGATCCACTTTTATTACAAGTATTGCCACATCATTTAGAATTAGAAGACCATCCCGGATTTGTGACTGATCCGCTAGGTGAGGAACAGGCCAATCAGCAGCCTGGTGTATTGCACAAATACAAATCCCGCTTTCTGCTAACCCTGACAGGCGCCTGCGCAGTACACTGCCGTTACTGTTTCCGGCGTCATTTCCCTTATCAGGAAAATCTGCCGAAAAACGAAGATTGGATCAATATTCAGCAATACATCCAAAGCCAGCCGGATATTAATGAAGTCATTTTAAGTGGCGGCGACCCGCTCACCTTATCTAACCGCAAACTCAAAGTCTGGATCGAACGCTTAGAATCATTACCTCAAATCAAATTTTTGAGAATTCATTCACGGGTTCCGATTGTAATCCCCAACCGTGTCGATGAAGAGCTCATTTCCATATTAAAAAACAGTAGGCTGCGCATTATTCTAGTGGTACACTCAAACCACGCATCTGAATTAGACGATTTCACCTGCAGCCAGCTTTTACAGCTTGCAAATGAGCGAATTACTGTTTTAAATCAGGCCGTATTGTTGAAAGGGGTAAACGATACAGCGGATGCGTTGGTCAATTTAAGCTACCGCTTATTTGACGCAGGCATAATGCCCTATTATTTGCATGTGCTAGATAAAGTAAAAGGCGCGCATCATTTTGATCGTTCGCCAGAGGATATCAACCAAATTTACGCTGAGGTACTGGCCGCTCTTCCAGGCTATTTGGTACCTAAGCTGGTGCGGGAAATCGCGGGCGAAAAAAATAAGACACCGCTTTTTGGGGCTACAACTTTTTGAGTTAAATAATTTGAGTTAAATAATAAAGATGACTAAGCATACTTCAGATATTTTTCAGGAACCGACGGAACTTAAGCTAGATGAGCTAAGCTTTTGTGCGGCCAATGCTAAAGGGCTGCAAGAATGGCTGACCAGCGTATCTGTATTGCAGCTGGGAACATCATCCAAATCACTATTTAATGCTTTACTGGAAATTTCAGAGCTGAAATGTCAGGAAATGCTGCGTTTTGATCTGATTCAAATCCTGCACCCAACACTGGAAAGCATTTTAACCAGCCTTGAAAAGCATTTTGCCAATCAAGGCCTCATTACTTCAGACCGCAATGATCAGATCATTGAGCTGGCCATGCTGCTGCGCAGCAATTTTGCAAAGATCTATATTGATATCGCTAAACGCTGCAATCAGCAGCTCAGCCAGCAAAAATTTTCTATTTTTTCATTCGGTCATAAAAAAAGCCTGCAAACCGCGCGCATGGCCTCTATTTACTATGCCCTGCAGCAATTGGCGCAACTGCAGTATCAGCAGCAGATTTTATATACTACACCAATGCCAGGCCAGTGGCTGTCAGCCCATCAGCTGGTTGACTGCGCAATTCAAAATGGTTTTTATCAAAGCAACATCAATCAAGTTTTAAGTACGCAGCATCAAATCACCACGATTGCTCAAGCCTATGCACAGCTTATCCTTCTGGATATCTTTAATACCAACCAAATCCGTCCGGCCGAAATTCAAGGATTGTTTTTATGCAGCTATGATTGGGCTAAACTTGTACAAGTTTTACCTAAAGAATCGACGCTGTCCCGCTATATTGTCGATGTCGACAAAGACCATCCGCCCGTATTTAATTCACGTCAGCCAGGCAACTACAAAGCCGGCATTTATATTTCCACACAAAACCTGTTGGATCATTTAGCAGAAACACAAAGCAAAAACCCGCATTACCTGTCAAAAAATGAAAAATTATTCTTAACGCCTGCCCTGCATTTCCATATTCATAATCTGTTGACCAACACAGCTGAACGCCGCCATGAGCGTTATGAATATTCAGCGCAAATCAATATCTGCTTCAGTTTGTCCGCAGCGCATTTCTATTTAACCAAGGGCAAAACACTGACAGAATTTTTAGAATTAGAAACCAACTACAATCTGCACAGTGAATCCAGCTTTGTGAACTCAATGGGTTCCGGCATGCAGGCGACTATGTCAAATGCCAAAGCCCTGGACCGTGAAGCAAAACAGATTCATACAGCCGAAGTATTAGATATTAGCGTGAATGGCTACCGCATTAAATGGACCAGTGAAACGCCGCCTCAGCTAAAAACCGGCGAATTTATTTTAGTTCAGGAAAATACCAGCAGTCCGTGGCGCGGCGGTGTGGTTCGCTGGATCAAACAGTCTAGTGAAAAAAGCCTTGAACTTGGATTAGAAATTTTAACTCAGGATATGTATCCTTGCGCAGCCCACTTGCGTACCGACCGCAACACACATAATTATCAGCCAGCATTGATGGTGCAGACCACACAGCTGGATCAAACTACAACTACCTTGATTTTACCAGGTTCCAATTTATTTAGGGAAAAGCAAACCATTCATTTGCGCCTAGGCAAAGAAGAGTTGAAAGTTTACCTGACTAAAGCGCAGCTGATCACTCAAAGCTTCATCCGCTTTGAATATGAATTATTAAATGATCAGCAAGAGAGCACTGTGAACGATTTTATTAGCAAACACACTAGTCAAATCAAGAATCACGATTTATGGGAAGCATTAAAGTGAGAAATCCATTATTGTCTAAAAAGCTAAAACGTACTGAAACACGTTTACTCATTATTGATGATAATCAAATAAGATTTAACCAGATCCGTGATATTTTGACAGCCAATGAACATCAAGTTCAGGCCACTTTGCTGGATGATTTGCAAAATTTTGAGAAACAGCTGAACCGCCAGTGGGATTTGGTTATTTTTGGCCGTGCTTATGATTTGAAATATGAACAAGCGCTCAGCATTATTCAGCTGTCACAGCAGCCTACTTTACCTATACTGTTGCTGAAACCCGAAGATTACTCACTCGACCAATATGCCAGCTATATCCGCAAAGGCGTATATGACATTGTAGATTTGGGCTCGCCAGACCGTTTTTACATTGACCTGTTCCGCGCCCTGTCGTTTAGCCGTTTAACCGATGCCCAGCAGCATTTAATGACTGAGCTGGAAACAGCTCAAAATCAGGCACAAGCATTTGTTACAGAAAGCCATAAAGCTATTGCCGTGATTCAGGAAGGCATTCACATAGATGCGAACGAAGAGTATTTAAAGCTGTTTGGCTTCAAATCCAATGATGACATTATTGGATTGCCGCTGCTTGATGTGTTGCAGCCGCAAGATCTGACTGATTTTAAATTCCGCTTTAAGAAAATTTCTCAGGGACAGTTTGACTTAGGTCGCTTTGATCTCAAATCACAAAACGGCAGCATGTCTGCAGAAAGCCCCTTAAAAATTGAATTTATGCCGGCTGCCGAAGATGACGCGCTGCAAATTACCATTGATATGGGCAATGAAGGCCTTGCAAGCGCAGGCGCTGCAGAAAAGTCAGCAGGCAAACCCAACAGTTACCAGCTGATTAACCGTACAGCAGCAAAGCAGCCTTCCGACACCAATGCCTTGGTTACATTCTCTTTAGCCACCTGCCCAGATTCAATTTTCTTGGCAGACTGGGAAACATTTAAGTCATATTTTAATGAGATCAAAATCTTCTTAAAAGACCAAACTAATGCGCCACTGTTCAAACTTGAAAGCGGTGTTTATGCAGGCCTGATTCAAGCTGAAAGCCAAGCCAAACTGGAATCTAAATTGATTGGCCTCAATTCATTGTCTAAACCTCAATTGCTGAATATTGGCCCAGATGCTTATCCGCTGCATATGCGCTTAGGATATACCCTACTCACTAGTGAAATCCGTGACGAAGCACACTTTGACCAGTTGATTGGTCAGGCCTTTACTACAGCATTGCCAAAAAATCAGCCTGCTCCTGAGCTTGATCTTGGCATACCTGACCTGCAATTCTCTATTCAAGAGCCTGTACAGCAAGCGCCAGCAATTCCTGTTATAGCAGAAACCGCTGTTGCTGCAGAGATTCCAAATATCTCCTTTACAGCACCGGAAATTATACCTCCGACGGTTTTAAATGAGCCTGCCGTACTTAAAGCGCTGCGCGCTTGTATGGAACGTGGCGAAATTCACTTAAAATATCAACAGCTCTACGATAAAGAAGATGCCGATCTGTATACTTATGAAGTGACCAGCGGCTTTATTTTTGAGAATAAATGGCAAGATATTTCTCAACTGCGCGAATTAGCTGAGGATAAAGAGCTATCAATTAAACTGGACCGCTGGATTTTAGTTGAGTCATGTAAACAGCTGCATAACTTCATTACGCAGTACCCCGAAGCTAAGCTGATTATTAACTTGAATAAAGATGTCCTGCTCAATGATAATGAATTCCCAAGTTTTATTGCGAAACTGATTAGTATTATCCGCAGTAAACTGCAATATCCGCTGATTTTGCAATTCTCTGAAGAAGATCTGAATCAGAACATTGAGGCAGCTCAAAAAGCGATTGTCGCACTGCGTCAAAACGGTGCAGAAGTTGCAGTACGTGATTTTGGCCATTCAATGTTTAGTGAAAGCCTGCTTCAAAAAATTGACGTCACTGGCCTCACTCTGCACAGCAGCCTAACCGCCATGCTGAATGCAGATAAACACTGTGAAGAATTGCAAGAAAAAATTACTGCCTACCGTGAAATTAAACCAGTTCAAATTATGCTCCGTGAATTGAATGACATGACACTGTTTGCAAATGCATGGAATGTGGACGCGCGCTATATTCAAGGCGATTATTTCCAGAAAAAGCTGGATCACCTCATTGATGTGCAAAATCAGTAGGCTGTTTGCATAAATCCTTTGCATAAAAAACTGCCGGATTCATCCGGCAGTTTTTTATATAGGCTAAATATCTACATGATTAGCGGTCTTGGCTAGCGCTCTTGCTTACAATATCCGCTTTACCGCCGGTCTGTGCCTGACTGATCCACACTCATCTGCAGACAGCTTGCGCCACAGCCAACCGAATACTACACAGCGTGATTCAGGCGCTCCATTTATTCTTTCAGCATCAGTCACTGCTTCAAGCCCAGATTTAGGCTAAATTTCACTGCAATTAACAGATGCAGTATGCTGTGCCGAATATTGCCTGAATGAAGAACAAATACTGCAAACAACTTTCAGATGCGCACAACCCAATGCTCTTCAGTCTAAGGTTATCAATTCCGCCGCTGCGCCATGTTAAATTATATGTTTACTCATGCTGTCCATCCCGCCAAAGCGATTACAGCATGAGGGCCATTCTGCACCGGTCCATACACCTTATGACACGCGGGCCTGGGTTATTTCCGATCCATTCCAATTGCATGCAATCTATGTGCCGCCGCATTAACTCAAATATTTGGCAGGCGCCATTCTTATGCTATATGTATTGCTATATATTGATGCTCATCCATATTTACCAAAAGCAACGATTGCCCATTGCAATGCTGAGTATTTATTCGCGCCGCTTGAGTTGCGAATTATTAGATAAACCGACCGTCCATTCCTGTTCGTACCGTACCACCTATTCCTGTTCGTCATGTACCACTTAAGTTAAAAAAATAGCTCTAGACTGTAAGATTTGATCAGTTAGTCTAGAGCCTAAATAATTTGCCTATACTAAGTACAGGAAAATGCTTTGATTTTTATTCAGCTTTATTCATAAGTTTAGCTACCGAAAAGAGAACGCTATGTAAAACATTTGGGTTCTTGTAGCTATTAGCATGGTCATAGCCATTGATTTCAAAAACTTGTAAGATTTTATCCCGAAGCACGTCTTGAGCAGATTGATGACAGACTGTTCCATCACCAGTTCCCGTAACTGGGTTGGGTGCTACACGCAATTTGAATACCACATCCTCTTTCCCCTTTCTTTTGATGCGGCGCTCACCATCTTCTTTAAATAGCTCGATATCCCATCCTTCGTTTTCTGGTGCGGAGGCTGTTACAACTATAGTTGGTAGTTTTCTTACAGTATGGCCTGCAGTAGCTGTTCCTTCGGTAGAAGAGCTTTCTGTCATAGGCTCGGATGATGAATTATCAGAAGAGGGGATGGCAATACCTGTGTATTCGATCAGATCATCTTCAGTTTCAATTTCTAAGATTTGATCTGTTTCCCACACAACCTCACTAAATGCAAGAAATTTGGGATCGTTGCCATAGTGCGCGTAACAATTATCATGATAACTATCAGAGATGTATTCATGCGATTTCTCTACAACTCCTAAAGTTTTAACTAAAGCATTCTGCAAACTTAAATCATAATCAGATTTAGCTGGTTTTTTTATTTCCTTGTTCGCCTCTTGTTGTGCTTTTACTTCAGCAACATTGCCGAATTCAATCGGCATCTTATCAGGCTTAGGAAAAGCTTCATTTCTAATGGATTGATTGGGATCAAGAAAATCTGTATTGATCATCCTCCACCAAGTATCCATTCTGTAGTAAATTTCAGAATATGGGTCGCTCTTTGGTAAGGTGGCCGTTATGGTTTTTCCATTTTTATTTTTTGCGATAAGTTTTAACCATGGTTTTACTTTCACTGTGGGATTATCATCATAGGTGGTCATGAAATTAGGAAACGGTAATAATTCAAGCCCGCCCGGCGCATTACCAAGTACAGGCGTTAATTTTGCTGATGTTGCTCCAAAAACATGTTTAGCAACGCTATCTACAGGATTACCCGTAACCTCTTTACCATCCCAACCATTGGCTAAACGCTTATAGACCGTTGGTGCACCACTCGCAGGCATAACCCCATGGATAACACCCAAGATATCACTAGCCACGTCAGCATCTTGAATTAGTGCTCTAGTGACTAAACCACCCATGGAATGTGTGACAATGATATATTTCTTAAAGGTGGCTTTTGGAAACTCCTTGGCAATCTGTGGCTTAACCACTGAATTTAGCCTTTCTTTTACTGATATTGCTGAAACTCTGTTGCTTTGCAACCAATTATATCCCAGACCAAACACAGGGAAAGCATAGTCAGCTAATTTTTCAAATTCTTCTTTTTTTAAAAATTCAAAAACTTTCGCGGGATTAAAGAGTTGCTTAAGTTCATCTTTTTGTTGAACCGTTGCTTCTGGAATTTCAGTTATATCTTGCCATGGTTCAGATCCTGCAAAACCATCCCTATCTTCATTATGAGAGGAATTAGCAGCTTGTGGCCTAATTAATTGACTATTCAGGAATTTTTCTAAAAAAACCAACCCTTCGCCATAGCCATCCCAGTAAACTGTACCCCAGCCCCTTGCGCGGGCTTCTTTTTCACCAAAACCTTTAATTGCTTTCTTATTGATTTTTATATCACCAGCGTTACTGACATGAGTAGTCTTTGGATCTAGCTCGGTCTGTCTATCTTTAGCAGATCTAAAAAACTTTCCATTAAAAGCCGCTCCAATCCCTGCTAACAACCCATTTGGTGGAAACCATACTTTATCCCCTTTATCATTCATTATATTTGATCCCATAATGCCTGGAATAAATATGATAGGAATAACGTATTTAGGACCTAAAACTGCATGGGTAAGTGTTTCATTTGAGGTGGGTGTTGTTGTCGATTCAAAACTGTCACCATTTTGTTTTTGTGGTTCTTTATCTATAGCCATTTAAGTTCCTAGAATTTTCTTATTGAATTTAGAATGAATTCGTAAAGCTGTATGGTATCTTTTTCATGCAAACTTGAAGTTTTGATATTATTACCATCAAAACCACTATCAACATTAAGCTGTATCACTGGATCTAACGCATTTTGAACTGTACCAGCATGTTCCCAAGTCGCTATTGCACCGTTTTGACCTTGCATAGGCGCTTGTGATAACCACTCTTGACCCGTAAGTCGATCACCGTCAGCTTGATTTTTATTTCCTTTGCGTATGGTCTTAAAGCTTGAAGTGGTGAGGCTATAGATTCCTCGTTCTTTGAGATTGCTTTTTATTGTAGTGATTAAGTCAGCTTGAGGATTTAACAATGCTTCTGCCTGTAAACTCATTTTTACTGATGGGTAGCCAGATAAATCAAAAGGAAGGGTATTTTTACTTTTTCGGAATTTTTGCCCATCATCTTGAATAAATCCATTGGTGATACAAATTCCTTTTTCTTTTGGAATGCTGTTATTTGATCTAGCGCTAAGGGCGTTGATTATTCGATTTAATTCATCCGTAACTAAATCCTTATTTTCATTAACATAACTAATTTCAATTTTAAATAAGGTTCCTCGATCTAAAACAAAACCAAAGAGATCCATTGGACCACTTGGATGTGAACCAAATTTTCCACTAAATATTTTTATTGTTTTGGAGTCAGATACTTTAGTGGGTAATTCAAAAATTAGCTTGCTAGCCTTTGTGTTTTTGTTGTAGTCATTAAAAATGCTAATATATTCGGAATTTAATTTAGCTGTATTTGCATTTGTATAGCTTTTGATTTGAAAAGAATTATAAAAATCCGTACCACCTGTTAAAACAGCATTTTTGGGTAATTTAAAAGCATAACGCCCCACACACCAATCTTTGGTATTTTTTAAATCAAGCATTGAATTGGATTCCTCTATATTTTTTGCTTGGGAGCAACCAGACACTAAAAAAATTGCTGAAAATAAAGCAACTTTAAAATTTACATTCATGGTGATCATCCCTTGGTTACTTAATTTTTTATTAAAATCTATTTCATAAATCTTATTTAATCTGCGTGTCCTAAAATTTCTAGCACTACTTTACCCATTGAAAGTGAAGTGGCTTTTTCGGTTTTACCTTCGCCATCAGTAATGCCACTTACAACTTTACCATCTGCTGTAGTCATTTTATATTTGGTGTTTGGCATAGGTTTACCAGCTCTATTTTTAACGATATATTGCTCATCATAATCCATCTGTAATTTTGGCATTGCCGCAAGATCGCTAGATAAAGAAGCACCGCTCATAGTTTTAATTTGCCCCGCCTTTAATGTCATCGTACCTGGACATGCAATATCAATATTGCCACCTTCGAGTTTGATATATCCTCCACCAGCAGTGATTAAAACACCTTTTCCACTCTCAACTTTTACATAATCATTCACCGCATAGACATGCATAAGTTCTTGAGAAGAGATTGTCATCACATCATCTTGGGCTTGGATTTCGACTGGACCTTTACCGGCTTTAATTTTTATTCCTGCCGCTTTTGCAAAAATACTTATTTTTTCAAGTGCATTTGCCAAGAAGTTACGTCCTGCAAAGAATTGAACGCTACTAGGGGTACTGGTATCAATGTTGGCTTGGGCTTGAGTTAATATGCCTTTTTGACTGTCTAGAAGCATGGTATCCGCAGAATGTGCAATTAAATACTGAGTCGAATCAGACTCATTCCATTCGGGAAGTGCTGTTTCGAGTTCAACATGTTGATCAAGTTCTGGTTCATCAACCAAATGTGCTGTTGCAGCCTTTTTAATCGCATCATTTGTGCCGTGGGTAACTTTTAGATTCGCTTGAATTTCTTCACGTTCTAGTTGTTTACCTTTTGCCTTGTCTGAGGATGTTGTGGTAATGAGTACACCTTTACCGCCACGTATAGCGCCATGAGCATCTGAGCGTAACTCAAACCCTTCACCGCGACCATCACTCTCAGCTTTTTCTTTAGGATGACTCAGATTCCCTAAATTCAGTTGGGTTGCACCATGACTACTGTGTAACTGCGTACTGATTTGTCCCGTGGTATCATCAAAGCGGAGTTGATTAAACCCATCCCCGTCAACTTCTTTTGAGCGGATACCGCTGAGTTTCTTAGTATCAGGCAATTGGCCTTTAATATCAAACTTAGCTGGATTTCGCTGTGCCTCATGAATACGCCCCGTCACAAATGGACGGTCGATGTTGCCATCAAAGAAGTCAATCACAACCAATTCATCTTTACGCGGCAAGAAGCGAGCGCCGTAGCCTTCACCCGCCCAAGGGGTCAGCACATCCACCCAAGCGGAGTCGGTATCGTTATCGTTTGAGCCGGCTCCGCCATCATGGCTATGATCATCTGTACGGGTAAATAAGAAGCGGACTTTAATCCGGCCCCATTCATCCACATGGATTTCTTCGCCATCAGTCGTGACTCTGGCGCGCTGGACATGGGCTGCAGGGCGGTGCTGCAGCGGATCATATTCCGGCACAATATCAATGCTTCGGCGCACTACGTGCAATTCATTGGCTTGTCGTTCTTGATCACTGTCTTTACTGCTATCCCAATGACTCAGCGCCAGCAGCGTTTCCAGTTGATCCCGCATATCTTTCGGAAGGTTATTTTGATTGTAGAAGCGCTTATGCAGGATTAAAAATTCTTTATCACTTCCGCTATGGTTTTTATCAAGTTCTGGATGATCGGCTAACTGGAACCAATAACCGGCTTGGGTATCACGGACACTGCTGTGTGCAGTGAAGTATTTGGCTTGCAGCGACTGATACTGATTCAGCTGCTTATTCAGTTTTTCAAGCTGGCTATTGCCTGATTTTGTTGTTTGGTCTTCGCCTTTAAGATCACCAATCCAAGCAGGTGACACATTCCAAGCTTGTTCGAGGCTTAAACTTTCGTTATCTCGGTTTTCACTGTGTTTATGTTTACTGAGTACTGAACCACTACCATCTTCTTGACTGAGTTGATCCGCTTGCCAGCGTTGTACGTGAATGGCTGTAGGCTGCAGACTGCGCTGCGCAATAAAGCTGGTAATGCTGTCGTATTTTTCTACAGCATTTGAGCGGTGGTAGCGTATGATTCTGCGGTGAAGAGCTCTCAATTGCGCATTGTCATCCACTAAACGCAGCTTTTGCGCTTCGATACTTTGGCTATTGCTGGAAACGATATAATCCGATTCATCGATCAGCCAGTTTATTGATTCTTCCCGCATTAACCGGGTTAAATAAGTGTAATCGCTTTCATTCGATTGCATTGAGAATGGGCGAACATCATAAGCCTTGGTTAGGCCGCTGCTATCGAGTTTTAGGCTTGAGGCGAATAAGGGGCTTTTTGACTGCCACTCTTTGAAAATGATTTCAATAATGTCTACAGCGCTTTTATTCATAAACACGCGGCTGTTGCGCCGCTTATGCCATAAACTTGTAGGATCCTGCAGCGTTAAGCGGTATAGGCTCAAAGCGCCATCTGACTGCCCTTGCGATCCGCCTGTAATAATCCCTGTGGTTCTAAATAGCTGACCTGAATCGGTTACTTGATCTACTGCGACTTGGCAGCCAATAAACTGTTTGAGTTCTATGAATGGATTGGTTGAAAGACAAATCAGTTCTGCCGATAAGCCTTCATTAATGCCGTGATAGCCCTCAACGCGCTGCAGCATGACTTGCGAATTAAGCTGTGAATTTGAAAATTGGGCACTAATCGCGCGTTTTTGTACGCCAAAGCCTAACTGATCGAGCAGGCTGAAAATATTATTTAGCATTGTTATAGTGGCTTATAAATTTTATTTTGCAGAATACTAGCAGAAACAATATCTATGCTCAAATGGATTCATTTCTATTTTGTTTCAATTCAGTTAAAAGTTTACGGTAACTTTTTTTATTGCATATTGACCAATTTGATATTTTTTGTAATTCGACAATCGTCAATTTTTCTAGATCAAATTGATGTTGTTTTACCCAATTTATTTTTTTGTTGAGTATGTGAAATTTTAAGTATTTTCCTTAGTTGGGCTCGACATCCACTTATAAAAAACTTGTCCGTATTAAATTTTTGGGCAATTTGCTCCAATGAAATATCATTTCGTAATAACTCAATCTGATGATCAAGCAGCCACAGCTTCTTGTCTTTTAACTTTTGTTGCCACTGTTCGGATTGAGTCGGTATATTTTTTTCTTGGCATGCTAAATCATGGATTATTTTTGAAATATAGTATGAGAAACCAAATTGCTTTTCTATCTCTTTAATATCGAGCCCAGATAAATTTTCTTTATTTTCCTGAAACCATTGAATATGTTTTCTTTCGCAAGTTGATTCACGTTGTAGCTGTTTACGCACAATACCATGATCGAGTAAACGTTTCGTATACGAAACGATTTGGGACTTTGTAAGCCCATATTTTTGAGAGAGTACTTCATAGCTGTCATAAAGAATTTCATCTTGGTGTTCAAGAATCCATTTAAAATTGTACGTAACGGGATGGGATAAGAAGAATCCAATCGTTTTTCTAAATTTTCGAACAACAGGCTCAGAAAAACCGAGGGTCTTAGTGATATGGACAATACTATGCTGCGTTATATATTCTGAAATTTCATTGGTTAAAATATAATAAAAATTAGCTTGCCCACCATTTTTAGGTGTTTCACCATATGGCCATCCTTTATAAACCATGATGCCTACTTGAGTCTTGTATTCTTGGTATACATCCCAGTATTCACCTTCCCAATCTTTCATTGTTTTTATCTTGTAATGTTTATACTTTCCCATTTGTTACTTTATTTCAGCCTTATTATTTTTAAACTTACTGGTTGAAGCCTTATTTAGTCAATAGAGTAAAGGAAATTTCATTTATGCAAATAGCTTCATTTCATTAAAAATTTTAACAAGTCATCTCATGTTATTTCGGTTTTTTCCATTTAATCCCAGTATTCTTTAAATATAAATAGTGGTACGTTAGGAATAAGAATGGATGGTACACTACGAACAGGAATAAGTGGTACATTAATTATAGGCATATGTCGCTTGAGCCAGCACTTTTGTGCTAAATCTCTAACAATATGCAGCTTTTTTCAAAGTATTCGATCTCTTGAATCCACAGCAGCTGCGCTATGACAAATTTCAGGCATAAAAAAACGGGCAAATGCCCGTTTTTTTATTTTGGTGATTAGTCGCGTTTGATAGAACGAGACATACCAGCAAAACGTTGTTTGAATTTGTCGATACGGCCGCCAGTGTCCACATTCTTTTGTTTACCAGTATAGAATGGGTGGCAAGCTGAACATACGTCAAGGTAAATAGTTTCTTTACCAAGCGCTGAACGAGTTTCGATTACGTTACCGCATGAACATGTAGCAACTACTTTTTCGTATTTTGGGTGAATATCGGCGCGCATCGTCGATTACTCCATAAAGTTTAAGAAGGTTTTGCTGTCATCGCAATTGACCACTCTCCTGCATGCAGGAGGACGTGCTGCTGCCAGCAGATCAACACCATAACAGACCATTCTTTTGGCCCACCGAGACGGATACCGTCAGAGCTAAGCACAACAAGCTGGGCATTATTATACAGCTAATTTCAATGATATGCGAATTAAATTACCACCCGCCATCATCACTTTGTTCAGACTTCTGTTTGGACCAGTAATTAGCAATAATTCCACAGACCATTAACTGAATCTGGTGAAAAATCATAATGGGCAAAACAATCATCCCTAAAGGCTGTCCTGCAAATAAAATTTGCGCCATTGGAACGCCGCTGGCCAGCGTTTTTTTAGACCCACAAAAAAATACCGTAATTTGATCTTCCCGGTTAAAACCAAGCCATTTGGGAATATAAAATGCGATCAGCATAATCACTGTAAGAAACAGTGAACAGATCACGGTCAATAGCAGCAAAGTCTGCCAGCTAACTTGATGCCATAAACCTGCAACCACCGCGCCACTAAATGCACCATAAACAACCATCAAAATAGTGCCCTGATCAAATGCTTTTACAATGCCCGGAATTTTGACCATATAAGGGAAAATCAGAGGTCTTAACAACTGACCTGCTATAAAGGGCAAAAGCAGCAGTAAAGCAATTTCCACTATAGATGAAGTCGCATCGTATTCATGCTTACTCTGTCCAAAAATAAATAGACTGACCAGTACAGGAGTAATAAACATACCTACAAGATTGGAAAAAGATGCACTGCATACCGCAGCCGCCACATTTCCCTTAGCTACCGAAGTAAAAGCAATGGAAGACTGAACTGTTGATGGCAAAAAGCACATAAACAGAAAGCCCCAATAAAGCTGCTGCCCCAGCAAAGGCTCAATAACGGGTTTCAGCAATAAACCAATAATAGGAAATACTGCGAAAGTTATGGCAAAAACCACACCATGCAAACGCCAGTGAAGAATTCCCTGCACAATAGCTTCCCGTGAAAGTTTTGCGCCATGCAAAAAAAACAGTACAGCAATAGCAATATTGGTAACAACCCCAAAAATACTGGCTGCCGTTCCATGCACTGGCATAAATGTGGCTAGAATGACCATCACGATCAAAAGAATAGTAAAACGATCAAGTGCAAGTAATTTTAATATATTCATATTCAACATCCTGTCGTGTTTTGATTGCTCCGGAAGTAAAAAAGCCCATGCAGATGGTTTTACCACAGGGTAAATATTCATCATACTGGGCTCTTTCAATTAAGCTAGCTTCTTAAGCAAAATGTTCACTATTTATTTCAAACACTTAAACTTTTACTTAATTGTTTACTTAAATTTAAATCAAATAGAATAAAGCTTCTATTTAACTCAAAAATTAATTATTGCGTGCATCCTGATCCTGCTGAATCAGTTCAATTTTGTAGCCATCTGGATCTTCTACAAACGCAATTACAGTTACTCCACCCTTCATAGGACCAGCTTCACGAACCACATTCCCACCGCGCGCTTTAATCTCTTCGCAAGCCTTATAGGCATCGTCCACGCCGACTGCAATATGGCCATAAGCATTCCCCAGCTCATAGCTTTCTGTATCCCAGTTATGAGTCAGTTCAAGCACTGTATGATTTTCTTCATCGCCATACCCCACAAATGCTAATGTAAAACGACCTTCTTCATAGTCACGCTTACGAAGCAAAGTCATACCAAGGACTTCAGTATAAAACGCCAAAGAGCGTTCTAAATTGCCTACACGTAACATGGTATGCAGCATGCGCATGATGGATTTTCCTCAATCGATAATTCTTGCTGAATACTATAGGGATTTCAGGACTTAATTTCAATTTTTGACCCAAGCTGCCCTGCTTTTAATTAGGCTCTCAGAACTAAATCTTCTCCTGATTTGGGATAATTGAATATATACTTAGGCTATTTTTACAGTACAAATAACGAGACATAAAAAAAGCCCAAACCAGCTGATGATGTTTTGGGCTTTTTAAAATTTATGAGCTGAGATTATTGCGTTTTTTGTTCATGTTCACGCAATAATTTTGCCACCCAGACCACTAAAATTAAAATCGGGATGCCGATTAAAGTGGTCATCAAGAAGAATTTTGGATAACCAATATTCGTTACAATAGTGCCTGAATATCCGCCCAAAATTTTAGGGGTTAAGGTCATTAACGAACTGAAAATAGCATACTGAACCGCAGTAAATGAAACACTGGTTAAACTCGACAAGAAAGCAATAAATGCCGCACCAGCCAAACCGGATGCCAAGTTATCAACAATAATGGCAAAATACAGCCACAATGAACTGTAAGTCTTGATGACTTTGCCCTTAACTTCAATATTTCCACTGTCAGCATCTGTTAAATGCACCGGCTGTATATCAATATCCAAAGTACTTGCAGGCGCAGCGTCATTCACGCTATAGCGGTGCTGCTGGCTTAATACCACATGCCCGCCAGAAATCACTTCTGCATGAATTATTTTTGACGGAGAAGCAGCCAAATCCTGTCCCGGTACAGCTGCAGTAAATATACCGTCTTTGTCCAGTTTAGCCTCAAAGTTTTTATTATCTAGTGTCAGCTGCAGTTTTTGATCAGGTGCCAGCTCTTGAGCATACTGTCCACGCACCACAATGCTGTTTTTGCTTTCGGCAGCATTTACCGTATTGTCTGCAGTCAGCGGAAAGAGCAGCAGCGCAGCATCTGATGCACCATTTAAATATGGCATACTGACTTTAACCGCATGCGCATCATCCTGTAAATAACCCGCAGTGGCGCTGACTGCTTCGCCAGATTTCAGCACATCTGCCGGTACACTCAGCGTCCAAGCGCCAGTATCATCGGGCTGCACTGTATAGGAATGCTCTGCGATATTCAGACTAACATTACTTAAAGGCTGTCCGGATTTAACTAAGCCGATAAAAATAAGATTGGTTGAGCTAGCCAATACTGCACCAACAAACATCAGTTTCATAATGTTCATGCGCTGCGCAAGCAAGCCGCCTAAGAAACCGCCGACCAAGCTAAAAATCACCCCATAGACTTTTACAGCTTCCGCAATTTGCTCTTTAGAAAAGTTTAAATCTTGGTAGAACACATTGGAAATCACACCGGCAATAATGTCTGAAATACGGTAAAAACCAATCAGCAGCAGCAGCACCAACGCAAGTTTTAAGCCATAACGTTTAAAGAAATCTGCTATAGGATTGACCCATGTTTCAAACGCCATTTGCTTATTGACTGCCCCCATCTTCACTAAGCTTGCGCCCACAGCCAAAGCAACCGCGGCCGAGCCCAGAAAACGCACCGCCTCAAAACAGAACAGCAAAAAAGAATCTTCAATCTTCAGCTTTGCTTCTACAGCCTGAATCGCGTCGCCTGAAAAATAAAAACACAGTACAAAACTAATGACTGCTGCAAAAAACACAGCAACCAGCCGGTAATAGTCTGTACGCTGATAATCTTTTTGCACACGGATGACATTTGGTTCACGAATGAGCAGCGTTGTAATGATCCCCACCAGCATCACACCAGCCATGGCAAAATACGTAGTCCGCCAAGCTTCATATATATAGTTGCCTTTAGCGGTTCCTAAATAAGCTGCCAAAAACAAAGCGCCCGCTCCGGCAACGATCATGCCAATACGGTAACCCGCATTATAGGTCGAGGCCAAAACGGTCTGCATTTCCGTTTCCGCCAGCTCAATGCGGTAAGCATCAATCACAATATCCTGTGTGGCTGCAGAAAAGCCCAGCAGCACCGCTCCGGCCGCCATTTGATATAGATAGCTTTGCCCCAGCGCAGGATTGGAACTGGCCATAATCATAATTGCACAGACAATCAGGCACTGTGCGATCAGTAGCCATGCACGGCGGCGTCCCAGCAATTTGGTCAGTACGGGAACCGGCAGTTCATCAACCAGCGGCGCCCAAACAAATTTGAAAGAATAGCCCAGTGCAGCCCAGCTGAAATATGTCACGGCGCTTTTTTCAATGCCGGCTTCGCCCAGCCATAAAGACAAGCTGGAGAAAATCAGCAGGATTGGAATACCTGCTGAAAAGCCCAAAAACAGCATAATTAATGCGCGCCGGTCTAAAAATGCTGTAAATGCCGATTTCCATCCGGTTGATTGAGTTGTCATTAGTTTATTTTTGTCTAAAAACGATTGCTGCTATTCAATCGCTTAATGGCTTCGGTTTCAACTATATTTACGCAATGATTGTTTTATTTATCGAGAAAATTATAGCGCTTGCTTGATCTTTTTGCCGAATCCAGTATACCTTTAAATTCTGCCGTCATTTATTTGTTTTGGATTCTACAGTGCCGCAAAAACTCGAAAATATTCAACCTTCTCTCTCTACTCAACCAACAGAACCAAACAAAAGCGAAATACAAGAACAATCCCTGCAAACTTTGCTGCGGAGCGCATTTGAGCGCCCAGAAATTCAAAATACCTTAAATAAAACGAAATTAAGCGCACAGCAGCTGACGCACCTGACTGACTTAAAAAAAATTCCAACATCAACCAAGCGTATTAAACCGCTTAATGATTTTTTAGGCCAAGATCGCGCCCGCGCTTCTGTTGAAGCCGGCATCGCATTGCCATATTCAGGCTACAACATTTTTGCTGTAGGTACAGCCGGCTTAGGCAAACGCACAATGATCAAGCGGCTGCTGCAGCAGCATGCTAAGAATATGCGCACCCCGGATGACTGGGTTTATGTCTATAATTTCAAACATCCGCGAGCACCAATTGCCCTTCAGCTGCCTGTCGGTCAGGCGCCAAAATTTCAGGCAGCGCTGCATCAAATGTGGCAAACCATTTTAAAACAGCTGGAACGGCGCTTTACTGCAGAAACGTACCATAACCGAATTGAAATGATCCGCCAGCAAACTGGCGATGTGCAGCAGCAGGCGCTTGTCGAACTGACCAAAGAAGGTGACGAACTGGGCCTGAAACTGATTTCACAAGATGATGAGCACTGTTTTGTACCCGTACAGCATGTCAGCGGCAAAGTGCTGGAAATGTCGAAAGAAGACATCAATGCCCTAAACAGCAAAGAACGTGCGGAAATTGCATCCAATATCCGCTACATGAATAAAAAACTGGAACGTTTGGGCTTACACTTGGGCGATTTAGAAGATGATGCCCGCGATAAAGTGCAAGTGCTGAATCGCGACATTGCTAAACAAGTGGTGCTGCCGCGCATTGACCAGCTGCTGAACAAATACAGCGCAGTGAATGGACTGGAAGATTATTTTAAATATTATGCCGAAGACGTTATTAATAATGTTGAAATGGTGCTGGAACAGGAAGAAGACGATTTCACTCCTGGCGTATTCAGCCGTGTGCCGTCACGCTATCAGGCCAATATTATTGTTACCCATAAGGCGCATTCCGGCGCGCCTGTTATCTTTGAAGATTTTCCTACACATTACAACCTGTTGGGCCATGTTGAACAGCTCACCCAAAACGGCACCATTACCACTGACTTTACCTTAATCCGTCCCGGCTCACTGCATAAAGCCAATGGCGGTTTTCTCATGCTGGAGGCAGAACAGCTGCTGGAACAGCCTTATGCATGGCAAGGCTTAAAGCGCGCGCTGAAATCCGGCCAGCTGAAACTGTCTTCGCTAGAGCACATGCTGACACTTACTGGCAGTATTTCTATTGAACCGGCCTCTATTCCGCTCAATATTAAAGTGGTGCTTCTGGCTGAGCCTGAAATTTATTATGAAATTTTAGAGTTAGAACCGGAACTGGGCAGTGTCTTTAAAATTCGTGCAGACTTTACCGACACACTGCAGCGCAATGAAAACAATGAGCAGGCCTATATGCAGCTGATTGCTGATTATGTGCAGGCCGATAAACTGCTGCCGTTTGACCGCTCTGCACTGGCTGCTCTACTCACCGATTCCAGCCGTCAAGCTGAAGACCAAAGCTCACTGTCTTTACACGCTTTAACGCTGGGCGATTTAATCCGGGAAGCGCATCACCATGCAGCCAAAGCCGGCGACAGCATGGTCACCGATCAGCACATCAACACAGCGCTGGATCACCGCAAATACCGTCTTGGCTATTTACGCGAACTGTACTGGCAGGATTTGTCCCGCGGTACGCAGCTGATTGAAACCAAAGGCCACCGCCTTGGCCAAATCAATGCCTTGTCGGTTATTCACTATGCTGATGTAGAATTTGGCCTGCCTTCACGCTTAACTGCATCAGTCTATCAGGGCGGCGGCGATATTTTAGATATTGAACGCAGTGTCGAGCTGGGCGGTTCATTGCATGCCAAAGGTGTGCTGTTGATGTCTAGCTTCTTAAAAGCGCATTTTGGCCGTGAACAGATCTTGCACTTTTCAGCGGCGCTTGCCTTTGAACAAAGCTATGGCCAAGTTGATGGCGACAGCGCAACTGTAGCTGAACTTTCTGCTTTAATTTCCGCAATCAGCCAATTGCCGATTGACCAATCTTGGGCAATTACCGGCTCAATGAACCAATTGGGCCAAGTTCAGCCGATTGGCGGCGTCAATGCGAAAATTGAAGGTTTCTATGATGCATGTAAACTGCAGGGCTTGACCGGTAAGCAAGGCGTAATTATTCCGCGTCAAAACATGCAGCACCTAATGCTGCGCAAAGATGTAATTGAAGCGGTCAATGCCGGCCAGTTCCACATTCATGCCATTGATACCATTGATCAGGCGCTTGAAATCCTGATGGCTCGCCCTGTAGGTACGCTAGATAAAAAAGGCCGCTACAGTAAAAATTCAATTTTTGCTGCAGTCATGGAACAGCTAGAATACTGGCAAGCAATCGAAGATGGCGCAGAACTGGAAGAAGAACCGAAGAAAAAGAAAAAAAAGAAGAAGGACAAGAAAAAGGCAAAGCTGGCAAAACAAGCGCAGCAGCAGGCAGAAGAAACCGCCACTGAACTGAGCAATGAAACGCAGGCTGAGGATTAATCCCGGCCTGCTGCTCGAACTTAGCAAATGCAAGCCCCAAAACCTGAATAAAAAAAGCACCTCAATTAGGTGCTTTTTTTATTGAAGGCAGAACATCTGCCCAAGCTAAAACTAAACGCTATTTCGTCAGTTTCCGCTTTTAAAACATACTTATGCTTCAGGCGCTGGGCTATATTGCTCAACTAAAGTTTTCAGTTCGCCTTTTTGGAACATGTCCAGCATGATGTCGCTGCCACCGATCAGTTCACCGTTAATCCACAGCTGCGGGAAAGTCGGCCAGTTAGCAATTTGCGGCAAAGTTGCGCGGATGTCTGGATTTTCCAGAATGTTCACATATGCAAATGGACGGCCAATTTGACTGAGTGCTTCAACTGCGCGCGCAGAGAAACCGCATTGCGGGAATTGTGGAGTGCCTTTCATATAAAGCAAAACTGCATGTTTGGCAATTTGGTCACGAATTAACGCTTCTGTATCGCGTGCTTGTTCAGTCATTGATATATCCTCAATAAATCTGCATCGCATTATACCCAAAACTCAGCAAAACAGTATGACTAAAGCAATAATTCCAATTTTATTTGCAATCGGGCTTTAAATCTGGGGGAGTTTTTGCTTATATAGAACGTCTTGGCACATAAACTATATGTAGCCAAATGCAAATTTTTCAATCCACCTAACAGATAAGAGTTAGTCATGAACAACATTACCCTTGCCCCTGTGCAAACTGATCAACCATCTCATTTGATGCCTGTCTTTGGCCGTCAGCCGATCAGCTTTGTCCGAGGACGAGGTTCTTATCTTTATACAGAAGACGGTACAGAATATTTTGACTCTCTGACCGGTATTGCTGTCTGCGGTTTGGGTCACGCCCACCCTGCGGTTACAGCAGCCATCGCCGATCAGGCGGCAACTTTAATTCATACCAGCAATATTTTTGAAGTGCCTTGGCAGACTGCTGCGGCGCAAAAATTAGCAGAAGTTGCCGGCATGGAAGAAGTCTTCTTTTCAAACTCCGGCGCAGAATCAAATGAAGGCGCGATTAAAATCGCGCGTAAATTTGGCCATTTGCAAGGTGTTGCCAACCCTAAAATTATTGTGGCAGATCATTCATTCCACGGACGCACATTGGCTACCTTGTCTGCAACAGGCAACAAAAAAGTTCAGGAAGGCTTTGCTCCCTTGGTTGAAGGTTTTATCCGCGTACCATTCGGTGATATTGAAGCCATTGAAGAAGCAGCCATCAACCATCCAGACATCGTGGCGATTTTAGTTGAACCGATTCAAGGTGAAGGCGGCGTGAATACTGCGCCGCAAGGCTTCAGCTATTTGGAAGAAATCCGTCAAATCTGCAACCAGCACAACTGGCTGATGATGCTGGATGAAGTGCAAACAGGCAATGGCCGTACCGGCAAATACTTTGCTTATCAGCACACCAGCATTATTCCTGATGTATTAACCACAGCCAAAGGTCTAGGCAATGGCTTCCCGATTGGCGCAGTCATGACTCAAGGACGCGGCGTGGGCGTGTTGACCGCAGGCAACCATGGCTCGACTTACAGCGGTACACCGTTAGGTTCACGTGTGGTGTATACGGTGATTGATACAATCCAAAAAGAAAATTTAGTTGATAATGCTGCTGAAAAAGGCGCATATATTGTGAATCAATTAACTGAAAAATTGGCGGATCAGAATGTAACAGTTCGCGGATTTGGTTTAATGATTGGTATTGAACTGCCAAAACCATGTGCCGAATTGGTCGAAACTGCGCGTGACGAATATCACCTGATCATTAATGTCACAGCTGGCAATGTTATCCGCTTATTGCCTGCACTAAACATTACTCAGACAGAAGCAGATCAATTAATTGAACGCATTGTAAAACTGGTTAAAGCCTTCCTTGCTTAAGCTTAAGTCCAGATATAAAAAAAGCCGCATCAGCGGCTTTTTTTATATCTATTTCAATTACTTAAAAATAGGCTAAACTCAAAAAATTAAATTATGAAGCACATTGGTAAATGCGGCCGCCAGGCAACTGGCTGAAATACTGTTTCAGTGCATCTAAACAGCGGTGAATTTTAATCGGCTGCTGATCATGCTTAGACATCACTGCGTACAAGGTATACGCTGGCAGTTTCCACTCAGGAAGCACCTCTACCAATGAACCACTCATTAAATCTTTTTGTATATCTAAATATAAGATACGGGTAATGCCATGCCCCTGCAGACATAAAGACTTTGCAACCAAAATATTGTTGGTCGAAAAGCGCGAACTCATCTCGACAGCAACATGTTCACCGGTCAGAGTATGATGAAATGATAAATTCTGATTATTTTTAATCAGATTAATACCGACTAAGTCATGTTTAGCCAAGTCATCTGGACGGGAAATAAGTGAAGACTGGTTAATAAAACTCGGTGCAGCGACCAGCACTTGCTCAACCCGCGCTAGCGGCACTGCAAATAACTGCTGATCATCAATTTTAGGACTGATGCGCAGTGCAATATCAATCCGGCCGTCAATTAAATCTATATATTGGTTGTCCGCTTCCAAATGTACAGTTAAACCGCGATGAGCAGACATCCAGTGTGAAAGCGCAGGAATGATATGATTTGCACATAATTCAGGCGTCGACGCAATGCGCAATTCCCCAACTAAATCATCCCGCAATTCATTGATTCGGATTTTACCGCGTTCAGCGGCCGAGAGCATTTCTTGGCAGCTGTAAAAAAAAGCCTGGCCAGCTTCTGTTAAACTCAGTTTCCTAGTCGAACGGTGCAGCAGGATCACTTCCATATCTTGTTCTAATGAACGTATTTGCTGGCTAACTGCGCTAGTGGTAATACCCAATTCACGGGCAGCGCCACTGAATGAGTTCTTTTCCACAACACAGGCAAAAACACCCATTGCCCGAAGTTGATCTAACATAAATTTCCCTCTAAACTTATGAGATACTTTTGGTTTTGATAAAAGCATCTCATTGTATTATACGGTGAAATCTATGCTTTGCATCATTTATTTAATTATTTGGTAAAACATTCGATGGATTTATCGGCTTACCATCCAAGCGTACTTGGAATTCCAGCATAGTGCTGCTGGTCCCGCTTGATCCCATTTCTGCTATGTGCTGTCCAGCTTTTACATTGTCCCCGCTTTTCACATTCATTTTGCTATTGTGCGCATAAGCCGTAATGTAGCCATTGATATGCTTAATTAAAATCAGATTACCATATTCCTTCAAGCCGTCAGCAGCATAGACCACCTGACCGTCTGCGGCTGCATAAATCGGATCGCCCAATTTCCCGCCATAACGTATGCCTTTGACATTGTTATCTGGATTGAACGATGAAATCACTGGCCCATTTGACGGTTTCATCCAGCGCAGCATAGAAGATTGAGCACTGACCGCTGGTGCAGTACGTACTGGCGCAGTTTGAACAGGAGATGACGCAACAGCTTGCTGATTTTGAGGCAGCGGCACTGCTTGGCGCTGAATCGGCGCAGCCTGCGTCACTGCAGCTGTCGATGCGCTGCGGCGGCTAGCGCCATTTTTCAAACGAATCGACTGGCCTACATAAATACGGTAAGGAGGCGCAATGTCATTCATTTCAGCCACACTGACATAGCTTAAACCATAGCGCGCAGAAATTGCGCTTAAGGTGTCGCCGGAACGCACTGTATAAAAGTCTGGCGCGGCCGCATAGCGCGTCACATTATTAACTTGAGGCTTTGATGCGCAGCCGCTCAAAATAACGGTCGTAACAGCTGCCGCTGAAATCACCAGTGACTTTATGAATGCTGCTGGGGCTGTACTTAAACGGGCTTGTGACACCAGGGACATTATCTTCCTCTCTAACACAAATAATCAAAATGCAAACAGTGCGCTAAGATTAGCAAAAAACGCCAACAAAAAAGCTGCACTTTCAGTATTTTCACAAAGTTATAACACTCATTCAGCATTTGCCGAAAATTGTGCATGCAAATGATTCAAAATGTCATAGTTTGTAGCATCCATTTGAATTGGCGTGATGCTGACAAAACCATGCGCAACAGCAAAAAAGTCTGATTCTATACCGCTTAAACCTTTTTTAGGTTCTGCAACCGACTCTCCAGATAAACCGATCCAATACACTTGACGGCCGCGCGGGTCAACATGGCTGGTGATAGGCTTAGACTGGCTGCGGCGGCCTTGATAAGTGATTTTTGCGCCTTTCAACTGTGCCGTATCAGGAATATTAATATTTAAAATATGACGCGCTGGCAGTACCGGCAGACCCGCCGCAATAAAATCATGCACCCATTGTGCGGCCTGCGCAAAATCTTCAGGGTGTTCATGTGCGCGTACATTTGGGCCTGCCAAAGAAACAGCAATAGCAGGCTGCTTCATCAAACGCCCTTCAAAGGCTGCACCCACTGTACCTGAATAAAGCACATCATCGCCTAAGTTGGCACCACTGTTAATTCCGCTGACCACCAAATCAAATTCAAAATCGAATAAACCATTCATCGACAAATAGACACAATCTGCCGGTGTGCCATTCACCGCCCACATATCTGGAGCAATTTGAATCGGACGCAGCGGCCGGTCCAAAGTCAGCGCGCTGGAAAATCCGCTGCGTTCCGCCTCTGGAGCAACGACCACCACACGGCCTAAAGGACGCAGTGCATGCGCCAGCGCTTGGATACCGGGAGCAAATACGCCATCATCGTTGGCTATTAAAATATTCACGTTAATTTCTCTTGGATAAAAAATGACTGGTCAGAACTTTTCATTGTAAAATTCAAAGAATTATATATATTTAAAGTTCATTATCCATCATACATGTGTGATTCAAAATGATTAAAACTATATCATTTCGCAGCTTATTGGGTTTAGGTTTTGCCGCTATTTTTTCACAAGCGGTAACTGCCAATGAGGGACTGACTCAAGCTGAAATAAACACCACGGTTAAGGAAGACCTTGCATCTGCTCAAGTTATGGCCGAAATTTGCCCTGCAGTTGTGGGTAAAAATGCAACATTTGACAGCAACATTAAACTATTAGTAAAAAGCTATTTGGCAGACTATTCTGACAAGTCAATGACTTATGAAAAAATCCAATCTGACAGCGAATATCAAAGCCTGTTAAAAGAAGCGCGTGAAGCTGCAAAAGAAACTGCAGCAGATGAACAAAAAGCAGTTTGTGATGATGTTTTAAATTACGAAGGCTAATATACCCCACAGTATCTTAATCTTAAAAAGGATAATGCATTTTGCATTATCCTTTTTTGCTTCATATTTCTAAATGCTTTCAACAGCTTCAATACAATTTGGCACTTTAATTTATTCTAAATAGCTTTAAGCTAAGCGCATAATATTTTTCGTTGAATGTTTCAGGTTGTTTTACATGAAAAAAAATTGGTTAAAAACGATTGCTGCATTGTCCATTTCCGCTGGCGCTCTGTCCGCTGCTTCTGCATACGCTGCAGATGAAAAAATTGAAGTTACCCCTACCCCGCAAGTTACCAGTCAGGAATTGGCTGCTATTTATGTGCTGTCTGAAATATGCCCAAGCAAAGTCAGCAATCAAGATAAATTTGATAAAGGCTATGCCAAGCTAGTTAAAGAATATCTGCCAAATGAAAAAAATCCTGTCAGTGCGCTGGAACAGCTCAGTAAACAGCCAAGTTTTTCCAAAATTTTAGCAGAAGCCCAGACCGATGCAAAAAAAGCCGGCGACAAAAAAAATGCTGAAATTTGCAAAGAGCTCAGCACTTACTCAAATTAATTTCACTTGGTTACAATACTTTTAAAATAAGCCCTCCCGCCCCATAGAAGTCCGCCTAGCTTTGTCCTAAAATGCTAGGCTCTTCGAGCTTATAACAAGTTATTGGAAACACCCAGAATGACCCGAAAAACCGCCCTTGCCGCACTTCTGCTAACCCCTAGTTTTTCTTTCGCGGCAACTGTCCTATCTGCACCTCCAGAATTGAATAATAAATCGTATGTGCTGATGGACTATGAAACCGGGCAAATCCTTGCATCAAAAAACGAAAATGAAAAATTAGCCCCCGCTTCTATGACCAAAATGATGACCAGTTACATCATTGAACAAAAGCTTTTAAGCGGTGAGCTGACAGAGAATGAAAAAGTACGCATGAATGAATCTGCCTGGTGCCGCGGCAGCAGTTCAGAATCCTGCATGTATGTGCCTTTAAACGGCACAGCGACTGCGCTGGAAATGCTGCGCGGCATTATCATTCAGTCAGGCAACGACGCTTCTAAAGCAATGGCGGAACATATTGCCGGCAACGAAGGCACCTTTGCTCACATGATGAATCAGGAAGCGAAGCGTATCGGCATGGTGAATACTCAATTCATCAATGCTACAGGCATGCCAGCAGAAGGCCATTATTCTACGGCTAAAGATATGGCAGTTTTGGCGCAGCATATTATCCATGACAGCTCAAAATACTACCCAATCTATTCTGAAAAAGAATTTACCTTTAACGGCATCAAACAAGGCAACCGTAATGCCCTGCTGTATACAGACCCGAGTGTTGACGGTTTAAAAACAGGTCATACCGACGAAGCCGGCTACTGCCTCACTACTTCCGCTAAACGTGGCCCTTTGCGCTTAATTTCTGTGATCTTCGGCGCGCCAAGCATGAACGAACGCGCATCGCAAACCCGTGAAATTTTAGCGTGGGGCTATGCCAATTTTGAAACTGTAAAAGTGCAGCCAGCCAATCAAGTTTTAGCCAAAGCTAAAGTCTGGTATGGCAAAGACAGCGAAGTACAAATTGGCCTGCCGGAAAACTTTAATGTAACGATGCCGAAAGGTGAAGCCAATGCCATTAAAACCCAATTAGTGGTTCAGCCAAAATTGACTGCGCCTTTAAAACAAGGTCAAGTCGTGGGTAAATATGTGGCGACATTAAACGGTAAAGTGATTGCTGAAAAACCTTTAGTTGCATTAAAAGCAGTTGAAGAAGCTGGCTTCTTTGCAAAAATGATTGACCATATCAAACAGTTCTTTGCTAACTTGTTCTAAGATTTCTCGAAAGCTGATTTTTTCAGCTTAGACTAAAGCATCCCTGCCTCGGTTCGGATGCTTTTTTTATTTTATACTTGGACCAATTCAGCTATTTAGTCTAATGCTATGAAAAAAAATATCCGCCCATATTTAGATCACCATCCCAAAATTGACTCAACTTGCTACATTGATGAAATGTCAGTGGTAATCGGTGAGGTTACTTTAGCGGAAAATGTCTCTGTATGGCCCTTTGCGGTAATCCGTGGCGATGTCAACCATATCCGTATTGGCAAAAATTCTAATGTGCAAGATCATGCCATGCTGCATGTCAGCCATAAAAAAGCAGACAAGCCCGAAGGTTCACCGCTGATTATTGGTGAAGATGTCACGATTGGCCATCATGTCAAACTGCACGGCTGCACCATTGGCAACCGTGTACTGGTCGGTATAAGCAGCATTATTTTAGATGATGCGGTCATTGAAGATGATGTCATGATTGGTGCAGGCTCTCTCGTGCCACCGCGCAAGCGTTTGGAAAGCGGTTATTTGTATGTTGGCACACCGGTGCAAAAAGTCCGGCCCTTAACCGCTCAAGAAAAGGAATTTTTGCCGTATTCTGCGCGGCATTATGTCCAAGTAGCGAATAATTATTTAGAACCTCAAAACTGAGGCTGCCCCCAGCCGCGGCTGCTTTAAGCGCTTAAGCCGCTCGTAATCGATAGAACTACAAATAGCAGTCTGGGCTGTATTGCTATATTTATAAAGGCAGACTGCTATTTTTTACCCACATTACGTATCCTGCGGCTTAGCTCAATTATTTTCTTTAGCCCGGCAGGATGAATTGCAAAATTGAACGAAGCTTCAGTTTATACACGATATTTTTTAAGCTAATCCGTTAAGCTGCCTTGGCTTTACGCTGAAGTTTTATCGAAGCAAAGCTATGTACGATCATACCGGCAATAATTAAGCTGACACCGAACAAAGCGGTATTTGAAGGCAAATGCATGCCTAAAATCAGCATCTCACCCAGCAATGTAAACAGCAACTCTCCGGACTGCGTTGCTTCCACAATAGCCAGCTGCTTGGGGTTTTTATGCACCAGATTGGTCGCAGAGAAAAACAGCAAGGTCGCAATAACACCAGAGAACAGCGCCACCAAAAAGGCATAATTAACCTGTCCCATAGACGGCAAGCCATGTGTGATGCCTCCACACAGCGCAATAACGGCCCAAAAAGGCAAACTGGCCAAGGTCATATTCAGCACCCGTTCTGGCGTTTCGATTTGATTTTGGCAAATCTGCATCATTTTTCGGTTGCCAAGCGGATACATAAATGCGGCAAACAGTACAGGAATAAAACCTGCAAGCGCCTGTTTCCAGCTGATGCTGGCCATTTGATCCCATAAAATCAGCAGCACGCCAAAAATAATCACCACAGACCATTTTAGTTCCTGCCAAGGTATTTTAGGCCGGACGCCTGCAGACACACCCATGAATGGGATAAGCAATGAACCGGCAATGATGGTCATTTGCCAGCTGCCGGCAACCAGCCAGCCGGGCGAATAAATACTGGCAAAGGTCAAAGGCGCATAAAATAGGCCAAATCCCACTGTGCTCCACAGCACATAAGCTTTCAGATGATGACGCAAATGTTTCAGGCTAGAACCTAATTTTCCGCGCAGCGCGACGATCAGCAATAAAATAGGCGTCATCCAAAAGAAACGCAGCGATGAACTCCACATCCAGCTGCCGCCGTCCAGCTCCATTGCCCGGTTAAAGATAAAAGCAGTAGAAAAAAAGCACGAAGCCAGCAATCCATAAATAATCGCGCGCACAAAGCCACCTTTTTAACAGAACATATCCATATCAACATATTTGTGCGTTATAATGCACAAGAATTTCATTGTACGTTATAACGCACACGATAAATAGAGGCGGTTACATGTCCCTGCTGCTGAAGCATATTGCTATTCAATTAAAAACCCTGCGCGCTGCTCAAGGCTGGAGCTTAGATCAGACTGCTCAGGCAACCGGCATCAGTAAGGCCATGTTAGGGCAAATTGAACGTGAGGAATCTAATCCGACTGTACTGACGCTATGGAAAATCGCAGCAGGCTTTCATTGTTCTTTAAGCGCGTTTTTGCCAGCAGAGCCGAGAATTGAAGCTGTGATGCAGCATCAGGATGAGACTTTATCGGTCAAAATTTTACAGCCTTTTGATCCTGTCTTAAGCTATGAAATTCTGCATATCACTCTAAAGGCCCATACTTTACATCACTCCTGCGCCCATGAAACTGGCGTCATTGAAGATATTCTGCCTTTAAATGGTGAAGTCAGCATTCAAACTAAAGATCAAACCTTGACCGTGCTGACAGGCCAAACCATTCGGTTTAATGCGGATCAAGCGCATAGCTATATAAATAGCAGCAATGCGGATACTGAGTTTTATAATATTGTGCATTATCCAAAGCGCCGTTAATTTGTAATTGGGCTATAGATTGAAGCGACATCTCACTTGTTTTCACTGCCCAAAGCGATAAGCTGGAGCAGAATTTATTGCACTTAGGCACAAACTTCTGCCCGATCCATCAGTTTAAGTTCAGTTCAACATAGCCACCGCTCCCTAAATTTTGTAGAATAGCGTTTTTACCCCATGGTGCTTTTCTATGACCGCTTGGACTGCCCACGTTACTGTAGCTACAGTTGTTGAAAAAGACGGGAAATTCCTTTTTACTGAAGAACATACTGAAGGCGTTACCCATACTGTGTTCAATCAGCCAGCAGGCCATGTTGAATGCGGTGAATCCATCATTCAGGCGGCTATTCGTGAAACCATGGAAGAAACTGGCCATGCGGTAGAAGTTAATGCCCTGCTTGGCATTTATACCTATACACCGCCCATGTTTCCAGACCGTACCTATTTCAGATTCTGCTTTTTAGCGCATGTGCTGGAGTATTTTCCAGAAGCGGAACTGGACAAAGGCATTGTTGGTCCCAAATGGATGACCTTAGATGAACTGCTTGAAACTGGACGTGCGCGCAGCCCGCTGGTGATTAAAGCCGTTAAAGATGCTTTATCTGGTCAAAAATATCCTTTATCGCTCGTTTATGAGCACCAAAATTCTCCCTTAATTTCAAATTTGGATGCTTAATCCTATGCAACAACGTGTCATCGTCGGTATGTCTGGTGGTGTAGATTCTTCTGTGTCTGCAGCACTTCTTCTTCAACAAGGCTATCAAGTTGAAGGTCTTTTCATGAAAAACTGGGAAGAAGATGACGGCACGGAATACTGTACGGCAATGGAAGACCTTGCCGATGCTCAAGCGGTATGCGACAAAATTGGCATTAAACTGCATACTGCCAATTTCGCAATGGAATATTGGGATCGTGTATTTGAGCACTTCCTACAAGAATATGCGGCAGGTCGTACCCCTAACCCGGATATTTTATGCAATAAAGAAATTAAATTCCGTGCGTTTTTAGACCATGCGGTGAACTTGGGTGCAGACTTTATTGCAACAGGTCACTACTGCCGCCGCGGTGAAACACTTAAAAATTCACGTGGTGAAGAATATGCTCCTTTACTACGTGGTTTAGACAGCAATAAAGACCAAACCTATTTCCTGCATGCGGTGCATGGTCGTGAAATTAATAAGACATTGTTCCCTGTCGGTGAAATTGAAAAACCACAAGTACGTAAAATTGCTGAAGAATTAGGTTTGGCGACAGCGAAGAAAAAAGATTCAACAGGCATCTGTTTTATTGGTGAACGCCGTTTTAATGACTTTTTAAAACAGTATTTGCCTGCACAGCCCGGAAAAATCGTCTTAGATAATGGCAAAGAGGTTGGTGAACATCACGGCTTAATGTACTATACGCTCGGCCAGCGTGGCGGGATTGGACTTGGCGGCCTCAAAGGCGCGGAAGAAGGCGCTTGGTTTGTACTGCACAAAGACATTGAAGGCAACCGCCTCGTTGTCGGTCAAGGCCATGAACACCCGCTGATGCAAAGCACTATTTTATGGTCTGAAGCGATTGATTGGGTTGCAGGTGAGCAAGAAATTCCTGAAACAGGTTTCCGCTGCACAGCAAAAACGCGTTACCGCCAGCCTGACCAAGACTGTACATTATTTAAAGACCCTGCTGCGCCAAACGGTGTGCGTGTTGAGTTTGATGAACCGCAGCGCGCCGTAACACCGGGTCAAAGTGTGGTGTTCTACACCAGTGAAGTTTGTTTAGGCGGCGGCGTGATCCATCACACCAATGCGCCTAAACCGGATTTTATTGAATAAGGATTGTTCCGGATGACAGAGTTACCGTTTCAACAGTCTCAAACACTGAATGCACGCCAAAATCGCGCTTTGGCGCTGGCTGGTGTATTTCAGGCGACTCAGCTTACGCACATGACTGCGTTAACGGGTCAAAAGAGTATTGGCGAAAGCGGTAACTTTTATTTAGAACAGCTGATTAAAGCCAGCTTAAACATCCGCCCCAGCGGCAAATGCAGCGGTCAAACCTTAGATTTTTTTAATCAGCTTGCAGATATTTCTTTAGGACTAAAAACCTTAGAAAACAGCATTACTCAGCCCTTCACTTCTGCACCGGCATCCAGACTGCCTAAAATCTCCAGCGCCAAACTGCCGATGGGCTATGCGCTAGCTTTGCTCCAGTTAGAAAAAAAAGTGTATAGCAACCCTAAATTTGTCGAAATTATTGAACAGTCCCAACAGAAAATACTCAGACAGCTGTCATTTTTCGATAACAATTATCTGCACCCCAGTGTTTTAGCCAGTTTAGCGCAAACCTATGTCGACACTGCCGGTCAAATCAATCCCCGCATTATGGTTCGCGGCAATGCCGAAGCCTTTAAAGATTCATCTCATACCAACCGCATCCGCGCTTCCCTGTTCACCGGCCTGCAAATGGCGCATTTATGGCGTCAGCTGGGCGGCAGTTCATGGACTATGATGTTCAGCAAGCGCAAGCTGCTTCGAGATATTCAAGATCTTGCCCGTTTACAGTATCAGGTGGTGTAACTTGAACTGCAGCGGGCTTTTTGTTTTACGTTTAATTCCAAAGTTTAAGGAATCGCTATGAACGCTTTAACCGCACTTTCTCCATTAGATGGACGCTACGCTAGCAAATGTGATGCTCTACGTCCTTTCCTCTCTGAGTTTGGTTTAATCCATGCTCGTGTGACTGTTGAAGTGCGTTGGTTACAAGCGCTTGCGAACCGTCCAGAAATCACTGAAGTTCCAGCTTTTTCTGCTGAAACCAATGCGGCGCTTGACGCAATCGTTGCAAACTTCTCTGAAGACAATGCTAACCGCATTAAAGAAATTGAACGTACCACAAACCACGACGTTAAAGCGGTTGAGTATTTCCTGAAAGAACAAATTGCACACATTGATGAGCTTAAAAACGCAGGTGAATTCATTCACTTTGCATGTACCTCTGAAGACATTAACAACTTGTCTCATGCTTTAATGCTTAAAAATGGCCGTGAAGTTTTAGTTGCAGCAATGCAGCAAATTATCGATTCAATTGTGGCTTTAGCTGAAACACATGCTGAACAGCCAATGCTGTCTCGTACACACGGTCAAACTGCCAGCCCAACAACTTTGGGTAAAGAAATGGCGAACGTGGCTTACCGTTTAGCGCGTCAAATCAAGCAATTCAAACAAGTTGAACTTCTAGGTAAAATCAACGGTGCTGTAGGTAACTACAATGCGCACTACTCTGCTTACCCAGAAATTAACTGGCCTGCTCATTCTCAAGCATTTGTTGAATCTTTAGGTTTAACGTTCAACCCGTACACGACTCAAATTGAACCGCATGACTACATGGCGGAACTTTTTGATGCACTGCGTCGTTTCAATACGATTTTGATCGACTTTAACCGTGACGTTTGGGGTTATATCTCTCTTGGTTTCTTCAAACAACGTTTGAAAGAAGGCGAAGTCGGTTCTTCAACTATGCCGCACAAAGTTAACCCGATTGACTTCGAAAACTCTGAAGGTAACTTAGGTATTGCCAATGCAGTATTGGCTCACCTTGGCGAAAAACTTCCTGTATCTCGCTGGCAGCGTGACTTAACTGACTCTACTGTTCTTCGTAACATGGGCGTTGGTTTTGCACAAAGCTTGATTGCATTTGAAGCTTGCTCTAAAGGTATTGGCAAACTTGAGTTGAATGCACAACGTATTCTTGAAGACCTTGACCATGCTCAAGAAGTTCTTGCTGAACCAATTCAAACTGTAATGCGTCGTTATGCAGTTGAAAAACCATACGAAAAATTAAAAGCATTGACTCGTGGCCAAGCCATGACTCGTGACATGATGGTTGATTTCGTCAATGGTACTGAACTTGAAGCCGTTCCAGCTGCTGACCGCGCACGTCTTGCTGAAATGACACCTGCAACATATACAGGTAACGCTTCAACTCAAGCTGCTCAAGTAAAAGATTTAATTGCTAAGATCTAATGTCTAAAATCCAATTTTAGATAGATCAAAAAACGAGGCTTTATGCCTCGTTTTTTATTTCTACCTATATACTCCTTTTCCCTTTGGGATGAGGAGCATGCTCCGCAAGGAGATGAGGGTATCCACCTCTCCCTAACCCTCTCCTATAAGGAGAGGGGAAATTTAGAAGGAATTTTTATTCCACAGGACAATATTTCGCCCAATCCGCTTTCATTTTTACCAATTCAACCCCGCTTAAAATATCACTGAAATAAATATAGTAGGTCGCATCTGGATATTGAATTTCATGCCGGTACAACATACCGCGCAGTGACACCGAAAGTTCTTCAGGAAAATCTTCTTCTAAATACAATTCTTCAAAATCATAATTAAAATAACAGTTTTGTTTCGCTTCAAATGCTTCGATTACAGCCATGTGTGAATCCTAAAAATCAATCATTTGGAAATTCATCTAGTTTAACGGATTCAACAGATAAGATTGCTGATTATGTATTTTCACCATCCAATTGAGCTACAAACATACAATTTTTTAACCATTTAGCATGATTTTTCCCTCAACTTTTTTTCAAAATTAACGTTATACTCCCACTCAAATTTTGCATGCATCACATCTTTTAATTTAAAAAAAATATTAACCATGATTATTCATAGACTGACTCTACAGCACATTCTGCCTCTTTTATTACTTTTATTCGCAGTTGTTATTGCCAGTATTCAGCCGCTTGAAATGGAAGCCTATTTATTGCATCAAATAGGCACAGTCTTGATGCTTATTTTACTGATTGCCTGCCTGTATAAAGTCGGTCTGAGTGTAGTCAGCTTTTGGCTTTATATCGGCTTTTTGCTGATTCATATTATCGGGACCCATTATCTGTATTCTTATGTACCGTATAGCAACTGGACAGAAGCTTTATTGGGTTTCAATCTTGATCAAACGATGGGCTGGTCACGCAACATGTATGACCGCTTTGTACATTTGGCTTATGGTTTACTGCTCTACCCAGTATTTTTAAGACTGTTTCAAGTCTGGCTGCCTTCACTCAAGCCATTCACCCTTTATTTACTTATCATTCAATTCGTCATGGCAACAAGCCTATTTTATGAGTGGGTTGAATGGTTAATCGCTATTGGCTTATCACCTGAAGAAGCTGAAAACTATAATGGTCAACAAGGTGATATTTGGGATGCGCATAAAGATATGTTTCTAGCCACCATTGGCTCGATGATTACAGGTGCAATTTATCTATGCAAAACGGCCAAATCAGAAAATTAATGCCGCCATTGAATCAAAACTGAGTCTTGCATGTGTGGATTTAATTTCCGATCATAATATTCAAAACATGCCTTTGTACCTGCGGGCAATTTCTGTATCTTTTCATCTATACGCAAATGCCGTGTGTATTTCGTATCATTAAATACAATTTCCACCCGCTCGAATGGCTTCCTTTTATTTTTATTTCCGCTACTCATATAGCTTTGATACCCAACGACTGTGCCACACGATTGAGAGCGAATTTCTGTTTGCTGTGCGGCATAGTATATATAGATGACTAAGAGCACTGCTGTAGGGCCACACAGCATGAGATACAGCTTAAATCCAGATATTTGAGCGTTTCGATAATTTAACAGATAGATCCAAGGCCAAATCATGAGACAAATTACGCCGGCTAAAACAAACAACAGTGCCATCATGTATTCAAATTTTCCCACTCAGCGCCATCAGACACGCTACTGATCCATCCATTTTACAATTTTAGAATCAGCCAAATCTGAGTATTTAAACTTATCTAAATACTCAAAGCACACCCGATCCCCTCTCTGTTTTCGTTCAATCCTTTCATCAAAACGTAAATGCCGATTGTATTTCCTTCCGTCAAATAAAATCGTAATCCGCTCAAAATGATCATTTCTGATTGAATAAGTCTTATAAAACTGTACAACGCCACACGCTTGTGAAGGCAAAATAACTTTTTCTTCTTTTAAATATGCAGCTAAGCCTAAAATAATACAGCCTGGCAGCAAGGCATAAAATGGAAAAGTATCTCGATGATTTTTATCCTTCAACTTCGGCACAATAAAAATTAAAGTGATAAAAGGAATCATCACCAGACTGATCAGCCCAATAAAGATCATAAAACTAAACATAGTGATACACCTTCATTTTCCGCCTTGGGCAAATACACGACTAAAGCAGCGAAGAAGCCGAAAAAACAGAAGGAAAATAAAATTAAACCTAAAATTATTAAAAATTTAGACATGATTGAGTGATTATTAATGCTTAAAAGCAATCTAACATATTATGATATTTTTCCATAAAAAAAGCTCACCTTAGTGAGCTTTAAAAACTTTAGGTCAATCACAATTTAGAGCTTGGGATCACGCAGCTGCACCAAACCTTCGCTTGCTTGAGCCAAGCGTTCAGTCAGCTTATTCATCACTGCAGGAATAAGCGCATCGGCAACTTGAGCCGCTTGCAGACCTAATTTCTCACCTAAAGTTGGTTTTTTACGGGTTTCAATGACATAAACATCATGCTGCGGTAATAAGCTCAGTAAATATTCATCAGAAGTTTTAAGCTGATCAACCAAATTCAAATCCAGCGCATCCTGACCATACCAATGCTCACCTGTTGCGACTTTTTCTACATTCAGTTGCGGGCGGTATTTTTCAACAAAGTGCTTAAACAAATTATGCGTTTGCTGCAGTTCTTCCTCAAATTTCGCTTTGCCTTCTTCGGTATTTTCACCAAACATAGTGACAGTACGTTTGAATTGGCCCGCAGTATACAGTTCAAAATCAATATGCTTTTCTTTTAACAGACGATTGAAGTTTGGAACTTGTGCAACCACACCAATTGAACCCACCACAGCAAATGGCGCAGAGATAATTTCCGAACCAATACATGCCATCATATAACCGCCGCTTGCTGCGACTTTATCCACACAAATGGTTAAGTTAAAACCGGCATCGCGTAAACGGACCAATTGCGCTGCCGCTAAACCGTAGCCATGCACCATGCCGCCAGGACTTTCCAAGCGCAGTACCACACGGTCACGTCCAGCTTTCGCAGTCGCTAAAATTAAGGTGATTTCTTCACGCAAGCTTTCCACTGCAGATGCGGCGGTATCGCCTTTAAAATCTAAGACATAAACTTTCTCATTATTTTTTTTACGCGCTCGGGCTTCTTTGGCCAATTGCTGGCTCAACTGTAAAAGCTCAAATTTAGAGGCTGTGGTTTGCGCAATTTTTTTTCGTTGTTCATTAATACGCGCATTTAAATGGCTGATACGGATTTCAGCAGGCAGCTTAGGATTATGAAATAACATAAAAAATCAATTCTCAATGTAATTAGGTTTATGGCTTTTAGATTAGGTCAATGTATGCATTTTTCAATAGTATTATTGCAGTTCTTGCTCACGCGCCGCTTTTCTCTGTAAATATTGATAACGCCGATAAATCTCTTGATTCGCAAACAAACGCAATAGCAGCATAGGCTGTATAGAATAAAACCATAAAATAATCAGGGCATTGACCGGCCACCATGCCAAAATCCAAAAACTTGACTTATATGTGCTCGCAAATGGCGTCATCCATATATACATCGCGATCGGCCCGCAAATCACCAAGACAAAACTGAGATATTGTACAAGCTGATGATCTAAAATCTTGGCGGTTAACAATTGGGCCATGCGCTGCTGCCATGGCAATTCGCCTTCTTGCGCTTGCATAGTCTGACTAAGCGCCACATTATAATGCGCATAGGCTTTAATATACGCATTCAATTTCCGCCGAAATGCAGGACTCGCTATTTTTCGCTTCAATTGCACATAAAATAAAAAGCCAATTACGCATGAACAAATCACATACTGATCATACATCCAGCGGTGAAAGTTGGTCATTCCGGCGCTTTGCGATGTGGGAAAAAAGCCATCATGAGGAATAAAGACTGCCAGCAATATGCTGCATGCCGTTAAATATACCGAGAAAAAACGGACCAGATGCATTGAACCCGCTAGAGCAGCCAATACATCATCCTGTGTTTGTTTTATTAAATTTGTTCGCTTGATCAAACTTTTCTGTTTACGGCCTATCATTACGCCTGCACTGTTTAATACTTATTCTTACGCAGACAATCATAACAAAAAACAGAGCCCTAAGACTCTGTTTATATTGGTTTTAAAATAGATACGTTTTAATTAACCGAAACGGCCGGTAATATAGGCTTCAGTTAATTGATGATCCGGCTGTGTGAAAACTTTTTCAGTTGAGTTCACTTCAATCAAATCACCCAAATGGAAGTAAGCTGTGCGGTCAGAAACACGCGCTGCCTGCTGCATCGAGTGGGTTACAATAGCGATTGTATATTGCGCTGAAAGCTCAGAAATCAATTCTTCCACTTTGGCTGTCGCAATTGGGTCAAGCGCAGAACAAGGTTCATCCATCAAAATTACTTCTGGGCTGACCGCAATGGTTCGCGCAATACATAAACGCTGCTGCTGACCGCCGGAAAGACCTGTGCCCGGCTGGCTTAAACGATCTTTCACTTCGTCCCAAAGACCTGCTTTACGCAGGCTATTTTCTACAATTTCTTCCATATCGTATTTATCGCGCGCCAAACCATGCAGTTTCGGACCGTAGGCAACGTTGTCAAAAATAGACTTTGGAAACGGGTTTGGCTTCTGGAACACCATGCCGACTTGCGCACGGAGCAAGACTACGTCCAGATTTGGATCATAAATGTCCTGATTATCCAGCATCACTTTACCTGTCACGCGGCAGCTGTCAATCGTGTCATTCATGCGGTTTAAAGTCCGCAGGAAAGTCGACTTGCCGCAGCCTGACGGCCCAATAAATGCAATGACTTCATTTTCATAGACTTGAAGATCGATGCCTTTAATCGCTTCAGACTCGCCATAATACACATGCACATCAGATGTGCTGAGCTTGACGTTTTTAGACTTCTCTTCTTTTTTTTGATGCGCTTGAGTATCAAACTGCGAAACAAATGAAGTAGCAGCCTGTTTTTGCGCTTCTGGAGAAGCTGTAAAGTTTTTTTGCTCTGGGTTCACTGATTTATCCTGATCTAAGGAATTCTTTTCTGATGTTGCCGTTACAGTATTCATATAATGCCCTCAATTACCAGCGGACTTCAAATTTCTTGCGCAGCCAGATTGCTAAGCTGTTCAAGCCAATCATCATTGCGAGAAGCACAATAATGGCAGCCGCGGTACGGCCTTCAAAGAAGTTGCGCAGTTCGTTGCCTTGCCATAAGAAAATCTGTACAGGCAATGCAGACGACTGATCTAAAGGAGTTGCTGGAACGCTTGCAACAAATGCGCTCATGCCGATTAACAGCAGCGGCGCTGTTTCACCTAAGGCCTGTGCGACACCGATAATCGCGCCGGTTAAAATACCTGGTAAAGCCAGCGGCAATACATGATGAAACACCGTTTGCAGGCGTGACGCGCCCAAACCTAAAGCAGCTTGACGAATAGACGGCGGCACGGCTTTAAGTGATGCACGGGTGGTAATAATTACCGTCGGCAGCGTCATTAAGCTCAATACCAGTCCACCGACCAGTGGCGCAGACAGCGGCAGATGCATCCAGCCGATAAAGATTGATGCACCCAACAAACCAAACACAATTGACGGAACCGCCGCCAAGTTATTGATATTGACTTCAACCACATCGGTGATCCAGTTTTTTGGCGCAAACTCTTCCAAATAGATTGCTGATGCAACACCTACCGGAATCGACAGCACAATCACAATCAGCATCATAAACAGTGAGCCCATGAAGGCGCCTGCTAAGCCAGCAGTTGCCGGAGAGCTGCGTGAGTCTGGATTGGTAAACAGTGTAGTGTTAAAAGTACTTTTAATAATACCCTGCGCTTTCAGCTGATCTGAGAGCTGACGCACTTCTGGACTAAGCTGCTGCTGCTCATCCGGCAAACTGCGGTCAATATTTCCAGCCAGCCAGACGTCAACATTTGCATCAGCCAAAATTTTAATGTCTTCTTTTTTACCCACCAACGACGGATCGGCAAAAACCATATCACGCAGGCGGTAAGCTTCAGAACTGGTATACAGCGATGTCAGATCATCACGTTTAGCTTCTAAAGCTTTATCTTCAGAAATTAAACCGTTTACGATCAGCGCATCCCAGTCCACCATACCCATTTCAGTCTGCCAAGCAACATAACGTTCCTGAAAATGCGCTGGAGATTCACCTTCTTTTTGCACCGGCTTTGGCCCAGCATTAATAATCGTTGGGTCAAAATATACCGGTACGGTCATGCTGCTCTGCCAAAAAGACGGCAGTCCTTTTATGAGGATGCTGCCAAACAGCAGCGCCACAAAAAGCAAGCCAGTGATGACTGCAGAAAAGCCGAAAATCCGGAAGGTCTTTTCTTTGCGGTGACGCTTGGCCAATGAGCTTTCAATGGTTTTTTTGCGTTTTTCGCGCAGTTCAGCGGCCGCCCGCGGATCTAAAACCTGATCCATAGAAGATGTGTTTGAAGTACTCATTATTCGTATTGCTCACGGTATTTGCGCACGATATACAGCGCGACAATATTCAAGCCCAAGGTAATCACAAACAGTGTCAAACCAAGCGCAAAGGCGACCAGTGCCTGCGGGCTGGCAAAGTCAGTATCGCCAGTCAATTGATTCACAATGGTAATGGTCACGGTCGATACAGCTTCCAGCGGGTTTACATGCAGCAACGGACTGTTGCCGGCCGCCAGCACCACAATCATGGTTTCGCCAATGGCGCGTGAGGCCGCCAGCAAGAACGCGCCGATAATGCCCGGAAGCGCTGCGGGAATCACGACTTGACGGATGGTTTCAGATTTAGTCGCACCCAAGCCAAGTGAACCGTCACGCAGCGAGCGCGGCACTTGCGTAATAATGTCATCCGACAGTGAAGACACAAATGGAATAATCATGATACCCATCACAAAACCTGCGGTTAATGCGCTGGTTGCGTTAATGTCTAAACCTATATATGCGCCTAGCTGTTTAATGAATGGGCCAATGAACATCAGCGCGAATACACCGTATACAATTGTTGGAATACCCGCCAATACTTCAATTGCAGGCTTTGCCCAAGAACGGAAGCTTGGCTTTGCGTATTCTGCCAAATAAATCGCGATCATTAAGCCGACAGGCACAGCAACCAGCAGCGCAATGCCGCTGACCATCAGCGTGCCCCACAATAATGGAAGCAAACCGTAGCTGCCTTCCGCGCTGCCAGATGTGCTGAAGCCCGGATTCCACTCTGTACCGAAAAAGAAATCCAGCGGGCTGACAAAACTGAAGAAGCGCATAGCCTCACTGAACATCGACATCACAATGCCGACTGTCGTTAAAATGGCCACACCAGAACACAGCGCCAAAGCAACGTTAATCACTTTTTCAACTTGGTTTCGCGCGCGGTATTGTTTCTCGATACGGCGTTTTGCCCAAGCCAAACCAAACAGCGCAGCGCACAGCACAACGGCGAGCTTGGCAAATGAAGAAATAGTTTCAAATTTAGTTAATTGCTGCGCTGCAGCAGTTTCATAGGCCGCCGGCGTATCGCTTACACCAAAACCAGATGAAATGGCCTGAACGCGGTCAACCAGCACACTAATGCTGGCTGGATCTAAAGTCGCTTTAATATTTTCAGGCACATTGCTTAAAACAACATGTTTTAAAACATTAGGCTCAACAATATTCCAAACAATCAAAATTAAAAAAGCAGGGATACCGCACCAAAGTGCAACCAAAGCGCCATAGTAGCCTGGACGCGAATGCAGCATCGCAGAATTATTTCCCTTGCCTGCCATATTCCGGCTTTTGGTTAAGCCAATTTGATAGGCGATGGCAATCAGAGCCAGCAGTACACCTATAAGCAGCAGATTCATGTATTCTCCACCGTTTTTCCAATTTTCATTCTTTGAAAAAACTTTTTTCTTCGCAAAAACCAATGGCAGGATCTCCCCTGCCATCAGTTCACCGATTCATTTTATTTAACCGCTTTGCCTGCTTTAAAGTCCGCTAGAACTTTTGCACGCTCTTTGTCTGACATAGAAATCAGACCAGCTTTTTCTAATTTAGAGCCTTTGCCTGAAACTTTTTTGCTGATAAAGAATTCTGTGTATTCTTTCAGACCTTTGATTGATTTCAGGTGTTCACCTTTCACATAGAAGAACAATGGGCGTGAAACAGGGTAAGAACCGTTCAGAATTGTTTTCTCAGAAGGCGCTACATTGTTTACTGTTGCTACACGCAGCTTGTCACGGTTTTGGTCATAGAAACCCAGACCAAATACACCCACTGCGCTTGGCGAAGTTTTCAAGCGAGCCAATGTTTCTGTATAGTCACCAGCGATTTCAATCACTTTGCCGTCTTTACGGAAGTTAGAACATGCTTTTTTCTGAGCATCTTTGTCTAATTTTGCAAATGCTTCATATGTTTCACAGCCAGCATCAATCATTTTTTCTTGGAACACTTCACGTGTACCGTGGTTTGATGCAGGAATGACCAAAGTAATAGGTTCATTTGGCAATGCTGGATCAATTTGGTTCCAGCGGGTATATGGGTTTGCAACCATTTTACCGTTAGAAGGCAGTTCTGCAGCTAAAGCAGCAAATACGTGCTGAGGGCGCAGTTTAAATGCTGCTTTTTTTACATTTGATGCAAATACAATGCCGTCATAACCAATTTTGATTTCTTGTACTTGGTTTACGCCTGCTTTTTTACACGCTTCTAATTCTGTAGATTTGATTTTGCGAGATGCGTTTGCAATATCAATCGTGTTGTCGCCAACACCGCTGCAGAATTGCTTTAAACCGCCTGAAGTACCGCCTGAACCAACGACTGGCGCTTTAAATTGCGGGAAAGTATTGCCAAATTCTTCAGCAACAATACTTGCATAAGGCAAAACTGTAGAAGAACCAGCAATTTGGATAGTATCACGTGCTGCGTTTGCAGTAGTCGCTGCAGCCGCGCCAGTTAGTGCCAAAGCAATTGCGATGTTATTAAAGCGCATTCTCATCTCTCTTATTTGATGCAGTTTTAGGAGTACGCCACTTTTTATTAAGTTTTGTACTTATTTCGATAACTGCATTTTGATTTTAGAATATGACAGATAAGTTACATCTTTATGACGATTTTATGATATTTCAACCCATCGCAATCCATAACATTTTTTTTAATTAATTTCAAAAACTTAAGTCAACTTTAAAAACATTAAAATCTTAGATTAAATAAATACAGATGTAATATTTCATGTCTGCACGCATCATAAAAACACAGAAAAAATTATATCCTGCCTTAAAATTATTGCAGTTTGATCTCAATTTGGCTGCAGCTGACTGAAAAATAGGATTAAAAATCATAATAAGTAAAATATTCGCTGTGTTTTATTAAAAATAGCCATAAAAAAAGAAAACTCCGCAGAAAATCAAATAGACACAAAAAATTGAATAAATTCATACCATTTTAGTCAAACCATCCTTCCTTGCTCTGCCAATACATGCAAAATTTCATATATTTTACCGTACTTTATCATCTCCCTCCTGACTCACAAACTTGCTGATGCCAGCAGATTTAGCTCTTGCACATGCAAACACATAATCAGGCTTAATAATCAATTAAAACCCCACATACCTCCTCCCAACTTTACTTCAGACATAAAAAAGGAGCTCTATTGAGCTCCTTTTCATACACATACAATCAATTAATCAATTGCAGGCGTATAAGTACCATCAGCGATGGCATCTTTAATACGATCCGCTTCAGCAAGCACAAGAGCAAGCAAGTTCTTCACGTTATCTAAAGTCGCTACTGGGCTTAAAGTGGTCATTTTCAATGATTGAACTTGACCGACTTTAGTCACACCAATATTCGCTTCACCACGGGCAAACAATTCGTCTGCCACGTTTTGGTTTAAGGTATCCAGTAATTCAGCTGGGTAGCCTTCAGGTACAACACGGAACAATACAGATGCAAATTGCGGATCTACTAACATCTCTAAACCGTCTGTAGCATTGATATAATCTGCAACATCACGTGTTAGTTTTACACCGTGATCGATCATAGAGCCATAAAGCTCTTCACCTAATGCTTCAACTGTCATCCACAATTTCAACGCATCAAAACGGCGAGTTGTTTGTAGTGATTTAGACACTAAGTTAGGAACGCCATGCTCTTCATCATAAGCTGAGTTCAAATACTCTGCTTCATAATGCATGAAACGGTAGTTCGTTTCATCTTTCAACAAGAACGCGCCGCATGAAATCGTTTGGAAATAATGTTTGTGGAAATCGAGTGTCACAGAATCAGACAATTCGATACCGTCAAGCATAGAACGATAGTCATTCGAAAGAATGAGTGCACCGCCCCATGCTGCGTCGATGTGCATCCACGCGCCATATTTATTGGTGATTTCACGAATTTCTTTCAATTGATCGATTGCGCCTGCATCGGTTGTGCCCGCAGTTGCAACGACACATGCCACGATTTTGCCTTCAGACTGAAGGTGCGCCATGGTTTTCTCAAGTGCATCGACATCCATCTGTGCATTGCCGTTCACAGGAACAGTCACGACAGATTGGAAACCCATGCCCATCATCGCCATGTTCTTTTGCACAGAGAAATGCGCATTTTCAGAACAAATAACTTTAACGTTACGCATCGCTTCCGCAGGGATGCCATCACGCTGAACAGACCACGGATTGCCGTTTTCGTCTTTCCAGTTTTTAGCGATACATGCATCACGCGCAAGCAAAACACCCATCAAGTTAGACTGTGTACCGCCAGAGGTGAATACACCTGCTTGACCTGCACCATAGCCAACTTTTTGACGAAGCCAATCGATTAACTGAACTTCCATCAATGAACCCGCTGGGCTTTGATCCCATGAATCCATTGATTGGTTAGTCGCATTGATCAGCACTTCTGCGATTTGGCTGGTCACCATCGTCGGGCAGTGTAAATGCGCAAGTGAGTGCGGATGATGTACTTTTAAGCTCTTATTTAAGAACAGCTCAACCATACGATCCAAAGACTTTTGCACACCAATGCCATCTTTAGATGGATTGAATGCAATCGCACTGCGAAGTTCTTTGATGCTGCCGCCGGTATACATTTTGTCATTTTGCAACCATGCAGAAACGGCTTTCACCGCTTCGCCCATTGCCGACTGATAGTCAGCAATGGATTGTGCATCATTGCAGAATAACGCTTTACGATGTTCTGCAAAATCAACCATTATTACGCGCCTCGAGTCGCAACTAGAGCTTCAGCAACTGCTTTCTTAAAGCGAACAATTACTTCTTCACATTCAGCTTGATTGATGATCAATGGGCAAAGTAAACGAATCACTGTACCGTTACGGCCACCTTTTTCTAACAACAATTTGTTGTTAAAGCAGGCTGCTTGGATGGCTGCTGACAATTGAGAATCACCAGGGAATGCACCCATGTGATCCGCTTTTTGACGTTCGTCAACAATCTCAACACCAATCATCAAACCGCGGCCACGCACATTACCGATACATGGGAATTCAGCAGCTAATTTTTTAATTTCAGCTTGTAAGAAATCACCACGCTCTTGCGCGTTTTGAGCCAAGTTTTGTTCTTTAATGGTTTTGATCGTTGCAAGACCAGTACCCATTGCCAATTGGTTACCACGGAAAGTACCGGTGTGACCCGCAGGCTGCCAAGCATCAAACTTACGCTTAATACCCAGTACTGCAAGCGGCAAGCTGCCGCCTACGGCTTTAGACATCACCACGACATCAGGCTCAATACCAGCATGTTCAAAGGCAAACATTTTACCTGAACGTGCAAAACCGGCTTGTACTTCGTCAAGAATCAACACAATGTTGTGCTTTTCAGTCACTTCGCGGATTTTCTTTAACCATTTTACAGGTGCAGTTACCACACCGCCTTCACCTTGGATCGCTTCCAAGATTACAGCAGCCGGTTTTGTTACACCGCTTTCTACGTCTTCAATGAAGTTTTCGAAATAATACGTTAATGCATCCACACCCGCTTCACCGCCAATGCCTAATGGGCAACGGTATTCATGCGGATACGGCATAAATTGGACACCTGGCATTAAGCCATTCACAGCGTTTTTAGCCGACAAGTTGCCTGTCATTGCTAAAGCGCCATGCGTCATACCGTGATAGCCGCCTGAGAAGCTAATCACTGAACTGCGGCCAGTGTACGTTTTTGCTAATTTAATTGCTGCTTCTGTGCCATCTGCACCAGACGGGCCACAGAACTGCAAACAGTATTCTTCTTTACCGCCTGGCAATTGCTCAAGCAATGCTTCAGTAAATGCATCTTTTAAAGGCGTCGTTAAATCCAAAGTATGCAATGGGAGGCCACTTGCAAGTGTGTCTTGGATACTTTGAATTACCGCAGGATGATTATGGCCTAATGCCAGTGTTCCTGCCCCAGCTAAACAATCGAGGTACTCAGTACCTTCAACATCGGTAACCCAACAACCTAAAGCTTTTGCTATCGCAAGTGGAAGCTTGCGTGGATAGCTACGAACATTGGATTCCATCTGACTTTGGCGAGTCAGGTAGTATTCGTTAGTAGAATTAGCGGCAGGGTTTACAGAAGAAACGCTCATATCGAATTACCATCTCTGATATGGGTTAATAGAAATAAGTCGGGTGACTTGCGGTCCTTTGACTCGGTGCTTTATAAAGAATCCAATTGATCAGTTTTTATCTAATAACTGACGCATAACTTGGAAGCCGGATGATACAGTTTTTTTAAGGAAAATAAACAACTTTTCTTTGCTAATTTCCCATTTCCTGCAAAAAAACTAATCTCATTTTCCAGCAGTTTAAATTATCATCTTACAATGTGACAGCATAAAGAAAACCCTGTTATCTTAGACTTTTTTAAAAGTTATTGGGGTTTATTGTAAACTTCAAATATTTAGAACCCTAAGTTCATAATTTTTAATGCATAAATTTAGACAATAACATCATTTACAAACCCTCCACACTTATTTCAAAATAAAAGCATCATTCGCAATTAAGCTTTCTTTAAGCAGAAATTTTTTTAATCTAAAAACGGCAATCTTTACAACAAAAGGGCAAATTATGTATAAATTTTCTTCTTCAGCCTTTATCACAGCTTTACTGGCCGGCAGCACAGTGTTTGGCATGGCGCACGCCCAGCCCGCTGAAAGCCTGAACTACAATATTGTGAACATTCAGGCAGATGCTTCACGTCAAGTTTCAAATGATCTGATGAATTCGACTTTATACATTGAACGCAGCAACAAGCAGCCTGCAGAACTTGCTGCACAAATTACTCAATTGATGAATCAAGCTACGGCACTAGCGCACAAATATCCTAGCGTGAAAGTAGAAACAGGCGCTCAAAGCACCTACCCGATTTATAATGACGACAATCAAAAACTAAAAGAATGGCGCGGCCGTGCGGAAATTAATTTAGAAAGTACAGACTTTAAAGCAGCCAGCCAGCTAATTAGTGAACTTCAGCAAAACTTCCAAACGCAATCTATCAGCTTTAGCGTTTCTGATACGCAGCGAAAAAAAGTGGAAAATGAACTGATTATTGAAGCTTCAAAGAATTTTCAGCAGCGCGCGCAGTCCATAGCGCAGGCATGGAATAAATCCGGCTACAATCTAGTCAACTTAAATTTGAATACCAGCGGCTATTATCCACGCCCAATTGCTATGCGCGCCAACAGCGCTAAATTTGCGGTGGCTGAGGCTCCTGTACAAGATATGGCCGGTGGTGAATCAAAAATGACTGTGAGCGCCAATGGCACTGTACAGTTTAAATAATCGACGAATTTCCCATAGTAAAGCAGATGATTAATATCATTTAAAAGAGATTTTATTTTTGCAATAATTGATTATTAAATACTTAGATTCTCAAATGAAGTGCAACAGAGATTAAATCATTGGAAGGAAGCAAGATGAGCTAGCATTCTGCTTCCGACCGACCAAAGTCAAAGTTGCATCATGAACTATACTCATCTTACCCAAGAAGAAAGATATCAGATTTCTACCTTGTTACGTGAAGGTTTTTCCAAGCGTCATATCGCTTGCAGACTGAATCGTTCACCTTCAACCATTTCCAGGGAAATCAATCGTAATCGAGCTAGAAACGGTTATTTCGCTAAACACGCAAATAAAATTGCCCAAAGACGGCATTGTCCCAATCCTAAAAGA
>JASLHF010000075.1 GCA_030152275.1 Acinetobacter sp.
TTTAAAGCCAAAAAGGCATCGCCAGATTCCGCATGACGTGAATCCGTCAAAATACGTTTGATCGGCCCTGTCGGTGCTTTATCGTTATACCAGTAACCTTGTGTCGCCTTAACGAATTGCGCCGCTGTCCAAGGTTCTAATGGAACCGTACTGGTGGTAGAAGTATGCATATCTCTGTCCTATTGCGCTGGATAAGCCGAGTCAGTGTTGTGGTGCTGTGCATCAATCGCCGATTGCACTTCTACCACATCATCAAACCAATGACGAACACCCTCAATTTCTTGATAGTTTTCATGGCCTTTACCAGCAATCACCACAATATCACCCGCTTGCGCATGGTTTACTGCGAATTTAATCGCTTCACGGCGGTCATGGATTTCATGAACAGTTTTGCCTGTAAAATCCACACCTGCCTTCATATCTGCAAAAATCTGTTTAGGATTTTCTGTACGTGGATTATCTGACGTAATCAAAGCCACATCGGCATGATTCAATGCCGCCTGCGTCATCAATGGGCGCTTACCACGGTCACGGTCACCGCCGCAGCCAAACACAGCCCAAAGCTGCTGCGATACATGACGTTTCAGCGTTTGCAGCACTTGAATCAAAGCATCTGGAGTATGCGCATAATCCACCACAAATAAACGCGCATCATCACGAATCACTTGCATACGACCCGGCGCGCCTTTCAGCTTGGGCGCTGTCGCAACTAATGCCGCCAAATCAAAACCAGCCTGCTCTGCCGCCACTAAACTCGCGACAATATTTTCAATATTGAAGTGTCCAAGTAATGGGCTATTCACTTCAAACTCGCCATCAGCCGTACGCAATTTAAATTGCGCCCCACTTAAACTGTATTGAATATCCGTCACTTGATAGTCAGCTGCTTGGCGCGTTGAATAAGTTAAAATTTTAGGTTGAGCGGGATTTTGACGTGCAGCATCGAGCATCACATTGGCATGTTCATCATCAATATTGATAATCGCTACTTTTAACGATGCAAATTTGAATAGACGCGACTTGGCTTCGGCATAGGCTTCAAGGGTTTTATGATAATCCAAATGGTCACGGCTTAAATTGCTATAAGCGGCAATCTCAATTGCACAACCATTTAAACGGCCTTGCTCCAAACCATGAGAACTGGCTTCAATTGCAGCAAATTCAGCGCCTTCAAGTGCATAAGTATGCAAGGCATTTTGCATATGCAAGGCATCTAATGTCGTGTGTGACGATGTTTCAAGATTTGGCAAAATGCCATTCCCTGTTGTTCCCATCACTGCGCACTTTTTGCCTTGCAGCATCAACAATTCTGCAATTAAACGGGAAATGGTGGTTTTACCGTTTGTGCCCGTTACGGCCAAAATACGTGCCGCTTGCACAGGTTGAGTGGCTTGTAAATATTGTTTTTGCCATTGCCCCATTAAATGACGAACATCAGCAATGACCACACTTTTTTCAAGGCTGAGATCTGCTTCTGAAATGACCGCCAAAGCCCCGTTATCTAAAGCAGTTTGGGCAAATTGAGCCGTTTTTTCTGGCTGTGAAAACGAAGTCAGGGCAATAAAAATTTGCCCTGCTGTAACTTTACGGCTATCCAGATTGAAGCCCTGAAAGGATTGTGACATCCATTCAGCAGGCTGTTCAACGGTATAGAGATCTTGAAATGTAATGGACATTCATCACCTGCTTACTGGACTTTGGGAGTATCTAAAGGTTTATCAAGCGGTACATTCATCAGACGCAATGACTCCTGCATGACTCGGGCAAATACTGGCGCAGAAACCGTACCGCCGTAATATGAGCCTTTCGGATTTTCAACCACAACCACCATAGCAATGCGCGGGTCGCTGACTGGCGCTACACCGGCAAACAAGGCCCGGTATTCTGTGGTCGAGTAGCCTTTGCGGTCTGGGCGCAGCTTATGCGCTGTACCGGTTTTGCCGCCGACACGGTAACCCGAAATATTAGCTCGGGTTGCTGTGCCGCCCGGCATAGTGGCAGATTCCATCATGGTCAGCACTTGGTCTGCAATCGTTGGACTAATCATTTGCTCACCTTTCGGCGGTTCTTCCAGCTTATACAGGCTCAGCGGCATTTTTACGCCTTTGTTGGCAATCATGGCATAGGCATCTGCAATCTGAAGCACCGTAGCATTCAGGCCATAGCCGTAAGCCATGGTTGCCACTTCTGATACATTCCATTTGCTTTTTGGTAAAATCAGGCCGGCGCTTTCACCCGGAAATTTTACCGCTGAACGCTGACCAAAGCCCAAGCGCTGGTAGAAGGTTGGCAAGGTTGCATACGGCAAAGACAAAGCAATTTTAGCCACACCGACGTTAGATGATTTTTGAATAATCCCGCCCAGAGTCAATGCGCCATAGTTATGTGTATCGCGGATGGTATGGTTACCGACCCGCATTGAGCCCGGAGAAGTATTAACAACTGTATTTGGCTGATACTTTCCGCTTTCCAGCGCCATAGAAATTGTCAACGGCTTCATGGTCGAACCCGGTTCAAATGAATCCACAGCACCGCGGTTACGCATGGCGTCTTTATTGCCTAAACTGTTTTTATCATTCGGGTTATAAGACGGCCAGCTGGTCATTGCCAGAATTTCACCCGTTTTGACATCAACCGCAATGGCTGTTGCCGACCGTGCATTGTTGGCAACACCTGCAGCCGTGAGTTCACGATACATGATGTATTGCAGACGCGAGTCGATACTCAAAGTGATATTTTCACCCGGCTCAACCTCTTTCACCACTTCTGGATCTTTAACGCGGTTGCCTTTTTTATCACGCACAATTTGCTGTTCGCCATCTATACCGGCAAGACGCTGATTCAGCTGCATTTCCAAACCTTCCACACCTGCGCCTTCACTGTTGGTCAAGCCAATAATCTGTGAATTCGGCTGCGGCTGCGGATAATAGCGCTTATAGTTTTTCTCCATATAAACGCCCTGAAAATCGCGTTTCATGATCAGTTCGGCCTGCTGCGGCGGCACTTCTTTTTGCAGGACTAAATAGCGCGAGCGCGGACGGTCATTTAATTTTTTGCGCAATTCTGCCCGGTCGATACCAACAGCATCTGCCAGCTCATCCAGATTCATATTTTTATCCGGCAGCTGGCGTTTCAATTTGCGGTTATGCGGCTCCTGCTGCAGCTGCGCCATGGTGTCTTCATACAGCTTTTTATTATCAAAATAATCGCGCGGATCCATCACGACTTTCATCACCGGCGTGCTGATCGCCAAAGGCACACCATGCCGGTCATAAATCACGCCGCGCATCGCTTTAATTTTTTCTGTTCGGAGAATCTTGGCGTTGGCCTTATTTTGCAGAAAATCTTTATTAATAATCTGAACATAAAACGCGCGCCCGACCAAGGCAAGAAAACACAACAGCACAACGCCCCACATGAGGTAAAAGCGCCACATTTCCACGCTAATGACATTACGTTCTGTCACCGGCTGCTTTTTACGTACTGCCTGCTTATTTCTCTTATCAACCATGGTACAGCTAGCCTTATTTTTTCTCTTCTGTTTTTTGCGGTAAAGATATTACAACAGTCTGCGCGACGGGCGGTGAATACATGCGCAATTGAGTTACTGCCCGTGTGCCAATTTGCGCAGTCGCGCCAAACGTCTGCTGCTCAATCAGCAAACGGCCCCATTCTGCATTTAAATCATCGCGTTCACGCATAAATGTAATGAGCTTGCGGTAATCCTGACGGTATTCAAAAACCTGAAGTACAACAGCCAATGCGCTGATAAATACTAAAGCCAACAAAATAGCGTAAGTAACTGTTTTTTTCAGTTTTAAATTATCTGAGACTTTTTCAATCGCTTCAGTTTTCATTATTTGCCTTTTAAGCTAAACGTTCTGCCACACGAAGCCAAGCGCTGCGTGACCGCGGATTGGCTTTTACTTCTTCATCACTGGCTTTAATACGTGAGACTTTTTTCAGGCGACGGGTATCTTCGCGTTTTTGTGGCAAGCCCCAGCCGGTATCTTCGGCCAAAGTGGATTCTTTTTGGATAAATTGTTTAATTAGCCGATCCTCTAAAGAATGGAAACTAATCACCGCTAATGTACCTTCGGGTTTTAGCATTTCCACCGCTTGAGGTAAGAAAATATCAATATCTTCTAATTCTTTATTAATGGCAATACGGATTGCCTGAAAAGTTCGCGTGGCCGCATGTTTATTTTTTTCCCATTTCGGGTGTGCAACCTTTACGATTTCTGCCAGCTGGCCAGTGGTGTCAATATAGCCTGCAGCTTTAATCGCTTTCGCAATACGGCGGCTGTAGCGCTCTTCACCATATTTAAAAATAATATTGGCTAAGTCTTCTTCTTCAATATCGACAAGCCACTGTGCCGCTGTTGGCCCTTGCGAGTTATCCATACGCATGTCCAGCGGGCCGTCTTTCATAAAGCTAAAACCGCGTTCAGCCTGATCCAGCTGCGGCGATGACACACCTAAGTCGGCCATGATGCCATCTACAGCCTCAATGCCTCGTGCTTCAAGTTCTTGCTTTAAATCAGCAAAACTGGCATGAATGATATGAAATCGCGCATCTTCTTTTTCCAGCAGAGCAGCGGTTTCCAGCGCCTGCGGATCTTTATCGAAGGCATAGACATGTGAATTTTCATCTAATTTAGACAATAGCTGGCGGGTATGGCCGCCGCGCCCGAAGGTGCCGTCCACATAAATCCCTGTATTACGCCCAGCCAGCAGAGCATCAACGGTTTCGTGAAGTAATACAGAAATATGCGACATAAAGGTGATTTCAGAGCGTAAAAAAGTAACTGCACATTATTACCTTGTTTTATTAAAGCTCCAAACGACTTTTTGTAGGAAAATATTACTTTTCATGGAGAAAACCGTTTTTCAGCCATATTCCATACACTGAAACGCTCCTTTCGGACATTTAGCATTCTATCATCGGCTGAACAGTACAAAATCTTCAGCCTCGAGGCGCAAGCGCCGAATACTGTGATTTTGAGTGCGAACCGCTCAAAGGCGATTTTTCCCAATCAATGCTGACCTGTTCAAACGCTGCGCGCTGGTGATTCTGCAAAGCTGCAGGAAAGTTTAAATGCAGTAAAAATGCCGACAGCTGTCATTCAAGATATTTTTCAGCTTTCCAACGGCCAGTGTTTTCATCTCCAATGATTTGCACGGCTATGTCCTTTCCATATAGTCAGAAAAGTAAACATAGTGAAATGTCATAATCCCATTACATCCATCCATTCACCTTAGACATAAGTTTTGAATGGGAAATTTTCCGCTCCGCAGCGTATTTTGAATACAAAAAAGCCAATCCGAAGATTGGCTTGCTGCAATTGTACGGTCTGCCACAACCATTAAGATGGGGCCTGCCGGATCAATTAACGCTTATTGCTGTAGATTTGATCAAACATACCGCCATTAACAAAATGCACTTGCTGCGCTTTGGCCCAGCCGCCAAAAACCTCATCAATCGTAAACGTTTTTAATGGCGGGAACTGCGCTTTATATTTTTCGAGCACCTGCACATTGCGTGGACGGTAGAAATGTTTAGCCGCCATTTCTTGGCCTAGAGGCGAATACAGATAATTGATATAGCCTGTCGCCAGCCATTTATTACCGTCTTTCTCAACGGTTTTATCCACAATCGCCACAGATGGCTCAGTCAAAATCGACATGGATGGATAAACAATATCAAATTTGCCCTTGCCCAAAGTTTTTTGTGTCACCAGCGCTTCATTTTCCCAAGTCAGCAGCACGTCTCCAATGCCGCGTTCAGCAAAAGTCGTCATTGATGCACGGGCAGCCGAATCCATCACTTTGACATTTTGGTACATCTTGCCGACAAATTCTTTGGCCTTGGCATCATTGCCGCCCGGCTGTTTCAGCGCATAGCCCCATGCTGACAGGTACACCCAGCGCGGCAAGCCGCCAGTTTTTGGGTTAGGAGTAATAATTTGCACACCCGGTTTGGTCAAATCACTCCAGTCTTTAATATGCTTTGGATTGCCCTTGCGCACCATAAATACAATAGTCGATGTATAAGGAGCAGAATTATAAGGGAATTTTTTTTGCCAGCCCGGCTGAATCTGACCAGATTTTACAATCTCATCAATGTCATTGGCCAACGCCAGTGTGACCACATCGCCTTTCAAGCCATCAACCACTGAACGCGCCTGTTTGCCAGAACCGCCATGTGACTGCTTGAAGTCTACCGTTTTGCCTGTGCGTTCTTTCCAGTAAGCGCCGAAAGACTTATTGAATTCATCATAAAATTCACGCGTGGCATCATAAGATACATTTAAAAACTGACGGTCAGCGGCCTGCGCTACGCCGGAGGAGAATACGAATCCTGCAGAGAGGATCGCAGCGCTGATCAGCGCCTGAAATCGAGTTTTCATAACTGCACTATAAACCTATCTTCATTGGCGCTAAATATATGAAATAAAGTCATTAGCCGCAACGAACAATAATACTGTCCAGCAGATTATCTTTCGGTTTTTTTAGTTTTATCCTATTGTTTTTATTATACAAATCAACAAAAACAATTTACTTATTTTGCATATATACTGTTTTCAGCATTACATATGAAAAAAATGGATAACATGAGATCCTGTTTTCATCCTCAAATTTGATTTTTTTTCACTGTTAATTTTTTCACTGCTAATATAGTCAACCGCCGCGCCATTAAGGCAGCACCGATACCGTGTTCCGCAAAATTCTTTAGTCCGCCTTGCACACTAGAAAGACAATAGTCGAGATATAAAGTACAGAATCATGCGGAAATTCTTTTTAATCAGCCTTGCATTGGCAATTTCATCAACCTCATTATTGGCTAACGTTAGCGTAAAGCTTACACGCCATCCGCCATGCGGCTATTTGAAATTAACGTCCTGCCCAGTCTACTTTTTCCAGTACGCGCCAAATTACTGATTGCATTCTTAATATAATTCTCAAGCCGGAGCATAAAAAAATTTTTAATCTTTCGCAGCTCAAACCTGCACCAGCAGTTAAAAACTGTACCGCGGCGATCATTATTTTTTTCATACTATTTACTCATATTGTGAATTAATCACAACATGTAAGCTAAAAATAATATTAATAATCAAATATTTATTATTTCAAAAAACAATGTTTAGCGTTTTTTCAGCTCTAGCATTGCATCACACCCAAGAATAATTTCCGGCACATGAAACAGCAGCAAGGCCACTTCTCTCCACTAAATCTCCACAGTTGTTTGTTACAAATACACAACTAAGGAGAAAACCGCCATGCTGCGTATGGCCTTTACTAATTTTTTTGTCTTTTTGTAAAAAATGTGACTTAGTTCTACTTTTATATTTCCAAAAATGGTTAAATCGTAGTGCTAATATAAAAATACGGACTTTGGTATTGTGCCGTTTCGGTATAGTTTCAATCATACGCACCCGGCAAAAAGGAATGATCCATAAATTGACTCATGGGGGAAGTTTGAACATGAAATCATCATTATTTTCCGCACTGTGTCTCAGTGCAGCATTTGCGCTTAGCGCGCAAGCAGGACACGCAGCTGTCAGTAAAACCGCAAGCAGCAAAGCGGTCATGCCGGCAGAAAAACAGTCATTAATTGAAAAAGCGCTGACTCAGCAAAAAAATGACGCCAAACTGCAGTCAGATGATAATTTAAAAGTGCTGACCGCGATTAAAGCGCCTGCAACACAAAATTTCTTTGCTTCACAAAACCAAAGCTTTACCCGCTTTGTACAGTCGCTGTTCCTGCAAAATAACTCATAATACTGCCAAGCTTCTCCCCCTCAATTTGAAGCTTGCCGCATAGCCTCATCACAGAATGCAGAATTAAGCATTAAGTGATGAGGCTTTTTCGTTATAATAGTCCCTAATTTACATTCTGATTAATAGCTGATTATGACTGTCCGTACTCGTATCGCACCTTCTCCTACCGGTTTCCCGCATGTCGGAACCGCCTACATTGCGCTGTTTAACTTATGCTTTGCAAAACAGCACGGCGGTGAGTTTATTCTTCGCATTGAAGATACCGACCAGCTGCGCTCTACGCCTGAATCTGAAAAAATGATTTTAGACTCATTGCGCTGGTTAGGCTTAAACTGGTCTGAAGGTCCAGATGTCGGCGGGCCGCATGCGCCATACCGTCAATCTGAACGGATGGACATTTATAAACAGTATGCACTCGACTTAGTTGAAAAAGGTCACGCATTCTACTGCTTCGCAACTGCAGAAGAACTGGATCAAATGCGTGCAGAACAACAAGCGCGCGGTGAATCGCCTCGCTATGATGGCCGCGGCTTAAAACACACGGCTGAAGAAGTTGAACGCCGTCTTGCTGCGGGCGAGCCGCATGTCATCCGCATGAAAGTCCCTGAAGAAGGCATTTGCAAATTCAATGACTTACTGCGTGGCGAAGTAGAAATTCCATGGGCACAAGTTGACATGCAAATTCTATTGAAGACTGATGGCCTGCCAACCTACCACTTAGCAAACGTGGTTGATGACCATTTAATGGAAATTACCCACGTGATCCGCGGTGAAGAATGGATTCCATCTGCACCGAAACATCAGCTGCTGTATCAATACTTCGGCTGGGATATGCCTGTGCTGTGCCACATGCCATTACTGCGTAACCCAGACAAATCAAAACTGTCTAAACGTAAAAACCCAACCTCAATTAACTACTACAAAGACATCGGTGTATTACCTGAAGCACTCTTGAACTACTTGGGCCGTATGGGCTGGTCTATGCCGGATGAAAGTGAGAAATTCACTTTGGCAGAAATGATCGAACATTTTGACATTCAGCGTGTGTCTTTAGGCGGTCCAATCTTTGATGTTGAAAAACTGAATTGGTTAAACGGTCAATGGATTAAAGGCTTAACCCCTGCTGAACTATTAAATACACTGTTGGCTTGGAAATCAGACCGTCAAACGCTGGAAGATATTGCTGCCGCGATTCAGCCGCGTATTAACCTATTGTCTGAAGCAGTGAATTGGGCCGGTTTCTACTTCAACCAATTCCCAACGCTGTCTAAAGAACAATTTGAAAGCAAAAAATTGTCTGAAGAACAAGTCCGTCAAAGCCTGCAGTTTGCCATTTGGCGCCTAGAGAGCCTATTCACATGGAACAATGACACTGTCAGCCAGACTCTGATGGACTTAGCCAGCCAGATGGAAGTTAAGCTGCGCGACTTTATGCCGGCGTTCTTTATTGCCATTGCAGGTTCAACATCTTCAACACCAGTCATGCAATCTATGGTGACCATTGGCCCAGACTTGACCTTTGCCCGCCTGCGCCATGCGCTTGAAATTGTCGGCGGTCCGAGTAAAAAAGAAGCAAAAGCTTGGGAAAAACTCAATGAAAGCTTAAAATTGCCGAAAAATAATGCAATTAATGAAGCTTAATTAAATTTTCTGTTGACGTGCGGGCGCGATATCCATAATATAGCGCTCACACAGACTGGGGTCATAGCTCAGTTGGTAGAGCGCTACAATGGCATTGTAGAGGTCAGGAGTTCGATCCTCCTTGACTCCACCAAATTTAATAACGTTTTACCTGTGTTGCCTCACTTGTCCCTATCGTCTAGAGGCCTAGGACATCGCCCTTTCACGGCGGTAACCGGGGTTCGAATCCCCGTAGGGACGCCATATTCAAGATTATTTCTTTGAAATGGTCTTAGTAAAAACCCAAGCATTATGACTTGGGTTTTTTATTGCCTAAATTTTCTTCGCTTTAAAATTTACGCTATTTTTGCATTCTGTGTCATTCAGATTAAAATAGCCCATAGATTAAAATTATGGAGCTGCAATGCAATACCGTTGCCCAAAATGTCAAAGTCCGAAAATCATGCCTGTAGCGCAAGCTGGACAACCTGCTGCCCGCCCAGTTGTGCCAAAAAGCCTAGTGTTCCTTGTACCGGCAATTTTTGTTTTGCTGCTGCTGGTCATTATCAGCATTGCAATGTGGCTATTTGGCAATGGCGCCGGCCCAACCCTGCAAGCCGCGACTGTCGCTGTTTTTCTGGTTTGTGTCGTAGCAGGCTTTTTGTTTTATCGCGATCTGCCTGATTTTAAAATTTCCATGCAGTCTTTTATGCAGTCGCAAAAAAAATGGAAATGCCGCGAATGCAATCACGAATGGGAAGTTTAAACACTTAACTCAACAGGCCATAATGCCGCTGTTCAGCGCAGCGGCAGATTCATCAATGATGATGCGGCGCGCTGCCCGCATGCTGATGTCCATCTTCAGCGTGATCATGCACATGCTCTTCCGTCCATTCCGGCGCATGGGCTGCGCAGACATCATCTTCAATCTGCAGTGTCATTTCGGTAATGCCGTGTTCATGCTGCAGCATCTCCAGCGCTTCACGGTACAGTTCATTGCGGTCGGTGCAGGGTGCCAGCAAATGTACCGTTAAATGCACATTTTTTGAACTAATCGCCCAGACTTTCAGCTGGTGAATGCTTTCTACCCCGTTTAGCTTCAGCAAATCATTGCGCAGCTTTTCAATATCAATTTCCTCCGGCACGCCTTCCAATAAAATATTGATGCTTTGCTTCAGCAAAATCCACGTCCGCGGCAGCACCCAAAAGCCAATCAATACTGCAATGACCGTATCTAGCCAAACCCAGCCGGTAAAATAAATAATCAGCGCGCCAATAATGACCCCGATGGAGCCTAAGGCATCGCTCAGCACTTCTAAGTAAGCCCCTTTCACATTCAGGCTGTCTTTCGCGCTGGAAAATAGAATGCTCATTGAAATCAAATTAATGATGAGGCCAATCACTGCTACCACCAGCATGCCCAAGCTTTGGATTTGCGGCGGATGGGAGAAACGCTGATAAGCCTCATACAAAATGTATACCGCAACTGCAAACAGCATGAGCGCATTAAACAGCGCCGCCAGTATTTCAAAACGCTGATAGCCAAACGTGCGCTTATTGTCAGCTGGCAGTTTGCCAATTTTGATTGCCACCAATGCAATGGCCAGCGCAGCTGCATCGGTAAACATATGAGCAGCATCAGAGAGCAGCGCCAAACTTTGCGTCATAAAGCCTGCAATCACTTCAACCACTAAAAAGCTGACGGTCAGCGCCAGCGCTAAACTCAATTTTTTGGCATTGCCTTCAGTGACTTGCGCATGACTATGATTATGGCCATGCTCATGGTGTCCAGACATTTATTTCCCCAGTGATATTGGTGAATTATCAGCTTAACAATATCACTCGATGTAATACCATTACAGTTACTTAACTGCCTTCTTTCGATACCGACTATTTTCATTCAGCGCTTAGCCTGCTGCTGCCGTACACCGCCCGGATCACACAAAAACTGCTTATTCATCAAACCCATCTTGCCAAGTAAAACTTGATGAACAAACCTGCAACTGCCCCATAAGAACACATAGAAATCAATCTACCTACGCAAAACATAATCAATGCACTGGCCAAACCATCCCACCTTATTGGCCATAACATTCGATCAAGGCGCTTTTTGCCAATGAGCAAATCTATGCTCATGATGATTTGCCCTGTGCTCATGCATCAAAGACAATCCCTAGCAGGCAAATAAAAAACCAGCCCTGAGGCTGGTTTTTTATTTACATCAAATTAAGCGCTTAGCCGCCAATTTTTTTGTATTTAGTGCGTTTTTGAACTGCAGCATCACCTAAACGCGCCAGACGGTATGCTTCGTATTCAGCATAGTTGCCTTCGTAGAATTCAGGCTGTTCATTTTCAAATGACAGAATATGCGTTGCAATACGGTCAAGGAACCAGCGGTCATGCGATACTACCATCACAGTACCAGGGAATACCAAAATGGCATCCTCAAGCGCACGCAAGGTTTCGATATCCAAGTCGTTTGACGGTTCATCGAGCAGAATAACGTTGGCGCCCATTTGCAGGATTTTCGCTAACTGTAAACGGTTACGTTCACCGCCAGATAGTTCGCCTACACGTTTTTGCTGATCTTGGCCTTTAAAGTTAAAGCGGCCAATATATGCGCGCGAAGCAATTTCGTATTCGCCGATACGCAGAATATCTAAACCGCCGGAAACTTCTTCCCAAACGGTTTTGTTATTATCCAAAGTATCACGGATCTGACCGACATAAGCCACTTTAACCGACTCACCCAGTGTTACCGTACCGGTATCCGGCTGCTGCTCGCCTGTCATCATGCGGAATAGCGTGGTTTTACCGGCACCGTTTGGACCGACAATACCCACAATCGCTGTAGGAGGCACAGTGAACGTTAAGTCTTTATACAGTAAACGGCCATCAAACGATTTGCTGATGCCTTCAACTTCTACAACCTTATTCCCTAAACGCGGACCAGGCGGAATATAGATTTCAGACGTTTCGTTACGCTGCTGGAATTCACGTGAGTTAAGCTCTTCAAAGCGTTCCATACGCGCTTTGTTTTTCTTTTGCTGGCCTTTAGCATTTGAGCGAACCCATTCAAGCTCTTTTTTCAATGCTTTAGCAAAAGATTCTTCTTGCTTATTCTCTTGCTCTAAACGGGCATTTTTCTGCTCTAACCAAGAAGAATAGTTGCCTTGGTAAGGAATACCGTGTCCACGGTCAAGCTCCAGAATCCACTCGGCAACGTTATCCAAGAAATAACGGTCATGCGTAATCGCCACAATCGTGCCCGGGAAGTCTTTCAAGAAACGTTCCAGCCAAGATACAGACTCTGCATCCAAATGGTTCGTCGGTTCGTCCAGCAGCAGCATATCAGGCTTCGACAGCAACAAACGGCACAGCGCCACACGGCGGCGCTCACCGCCCGAAAGCAGCGTTACATCTGAATCCCAAGCCGGCAGGTTCAATGCTGCAGCAGCCTGATCCATTTGGTTGACAATATTGTGCGCATCCCAAGCATGGATAATTGCTTCCAATTTTTCCTGCTCTTTTGCCAGTGCATCAAAATCAGCGTCTTCGGCAGCATATTCAGCAAACACTTCATCTAAGCGCGCCAAAGCGTCCAAAGGTTCACGCAGACCGTCTTCTACGTTGCCGCGCACATCCTTAGCAGGGTCTAACGGCGGTTCCTGTTCCAAATAGCCGATTTTGATCCCCGGCTGCGCACGCGCTTCACCAGAGAAGTCTTTATCTACGCCAGCCATAATACGGAGCAGGGTCGATTTACCCGCACCGTTTAAACCAAGCACACCAATTTTTGCGCCTGGGAAAAATGATAAAGAGATGTCTTTTAAGATTTCGCGCTTCGGCGGAACCATTTTAGACACTCGGTTCATCGTATAAATATATTGGGCCACGCAGGACTCCTCAATTGAAAAACCAGTACATCGCAAATAAGCGAAAAAATATCTGGCACATTATACGCTGAAACCCCATTGACTTGAAGTTAAGTTGGCATTTGTTTGGCTTCAACAAAGGATTTTCTTTTTCAAGACATTACAGGCTTGAATGATTTACAGCAGATAAAAAATTGATCTGCTTTGGATTAATCCTGCTATATCACTAAAAACGCTATACAGCGCAAAATTTATGCACCCTTCTGGATAAAATATCGGCTAGACTCGATGATTATTTAACTCACGTAGATGAAGTCATCATGACCTATAAAGATGAAACTTTAGCCATTCATGCGGGATATTCACCAGAAGCGACCACCAAGGCTGTG
>JASLHF010000083.1 GCA_030152275.1 Acinetobacter sp.
CCGGCCAGCGGGCCGAGACCAAAACCGAATACTGTAATAATAGAGGAAAACTTGCCGGCATTTTCTTTGCGTTTAAAGGGAAACTTTTGTGCAAGACCAATCAAGGTTGAAGTTGACAGCAGCCCGGATGAAATGCCAATGCAAAAACGCGCAAGGCATAAATGCATGATGTTGCTGGCCAGTGCGGAGTAGGCAAGCGCGCCAATGCTGATGGCTAAACCCGCCATTACAGTTTTTTTATAACCGTATTTTGCACTCAGGCCATTTAAAAACAGTAGGCAAAACACCACGCCAAACATATATGAAATGAAAGCATAGCCGATTTCTGTGGTACTGATATGCCAGCTGGCTGCATAAATTGCATACAGCGGGCTGGCTAAAGCCGTACTTAATGCCCCCAAACAAAGGCATAAACACAGTATGATGTATTCTAAATATGTGGCGGAAGGCTGCATAAAAATTTATCTTAAAACTGACCTGTGAGTCAATTTTATTTAAAACCGACCTGCTGGTCAATTTTATTTTTAGCTTCAGGATGATTTAAAGCATGAAAAAACGCAGCCCTTCAGTCGAAAAAACTGCTGAAACCCGTAAAAAAATTATCCTCGCGGCTTTGAATGAATTTAACCAATTGGGCTATGCCGGCAGTAAAATTGCGTCGATAGCCCTAGCGGCTGGAGTTGGCAAAGGCACCATTTATTCTTATTTTGACACCAAAGAAAATCTCTTTTCCGGTGTGATCGATTACTTAATTGAAGATACCTATCACCCGATTCAAAGCATTGAATTAAGCGGTGAACTGACGGTTGCAGAATTTATTTTGCAGCGGATGGCCGCCAGTTTAGACAATCTGGAGTCTGCTGGACGCGCCAATATTGCGCGTTTAATTTTAAGTGAAGGCAAGAATTTTGAGCATATCCGCGAATTGTACAGCCAAAAAATTTATCTGCCGGGTTTGCTGGAATTAGGTAAATTGATGCGCGTTGCCATGGAGCGTAAAGAGCTTCCCGCAGACAGCCAGCCGGATGCGCTGGCGCTGCTGGTGATCGCGCCGATTTGGGTGGGGATGATTCATAACGGCATTTTGTCGCAAGATCAGCAGCAAAACATTAGAAATTTATTTGAAATCAATATCCGCAATATTTTTCGCTGCTGAGCGTCAGCCTTGATAGGGCCTTTTATCTTGTTTTTAAACTGAGCCTCTGTACCTGCAGGGGCTTTTTTTTGTCTTAGACTAAAGTTTTAAAATTATCTATTATGAAAACATTTTCCATATAGTTAATATGGAAAGTACAAATTTAACTTGGGAAAATACATTAAAGTTCGCGGGATAATCTTGAATAATGATTCGCATACAGCGGCATGCCAAGAGCCGTAGGAATTTTGAGTACAGTCGCCTGCTTGGTTAGGGATTGAGTGTAAAAGGAAGACTCTATATGGAAAATACCATTGATTTTAACGCGAATGCTTCACTGAACGGTCAGGATGACCAAACTCAGGATTATTTTAAAATGTCATATACCGAAGCAAAAACTGAAGATTCAGCATCTACTATGCTGGATAAAATCAAACAGATTTTACCTCAAATTGCAGCCAATGCAGAGCATGCAGAACAGCTGCGCCGTGTGCCGGACGAAAATATTGCCTTGCTTAAAGGCATTGGCTTTCACCGCGCATTTCAGCCAAAAGTTTATGGCGGTTTGGAAATGAGCCTGCCTGATTTTGCCAACTGCATCGTGACGCTGGCTGGCGCTTGTGCCGGAACGGCGTGGGCATTCAGCCTGCTGTGCACCCATAGCCATCAAATTGCGATGTTCCCGAAACAGCTGCAAGACGAAATTTGGCTCAACAATCCAGATGCGACTGCCAGCAGTTCGATTGCGCCATTTGGTAAAGTGGAAGAAGTTGAAGGCGGCGTGAAACTAAGCGGTGATTACGGCTGGAGCAGCGGCTGTGACCATGCAGAATACGCGATTGTCGGTTTTAACCGCTTTGATGCAGAAGGCAATAAAATCTATTCATTTGGCGTGATTCCGCGTCAGGATTATGAAATCGTTGATAACTGGTTTGCTGGCGCAATTAAGAGCAGCGGCTCGAAACAGCTGAAAATCCGCGATTTATTTATTCCCGAATATCAAATTCAAAAAGCCAAAGACATGATGGAAGGTAAATCAGCTGGTTTTGGCTTATATCCTGACAGCAAGATTTTTTATTCTCCATACCGTCCATACTTTGCCAGCGGTTTTTCTGCAGTAAGCCTGGGTGTTGCCGAACGCATGCTAGAAGCATTTAAAGCCAAGCAAAAGACCCGTATCCGCGCCTATACCGGCGTCAATGTCGGCGCATCGACACCGGCACTCATGCGTTTGGCTGAATCGACGCATCAAGTGGCAGCAGCGCGCGCTTTCTTGGAAAAAACTTGGGAAGATCACCGCATGCATGGTGAAAACAAAGTTTATCCAGCTAAAGAAACTTTGGCTTACTGGCGCACCAACCAAGCTTATGCTGTGAAAATGTGTATCGAAGCTGTTGACCGCTTATTTGCTGCCGCTGGCGCAACCAGCTGGCTGGATGGTCAGGAAATGCAGCGCTTGTTCCGTGACTCTCACATGACTGGCGCGCATGCCTATACGGACTATGACGTTTGTGCTCAGATACTAGGCCGTGAGCTGATGGGTCTTGAACCAGATCCAAGCATGGTTTAATCGGGAGTACAGCAATGAATTCATTAAATATTCAGCCGGAAATCGGTTTTGATTCAAAAGCATTCCGCCGCGCTTTGGGTAATTTTGCCACTGGCGTGACCATTATGACGGCGCAAAACAGCCAAGGCGAAAAAGTCGGTGTGACGGCAAACAGCTTTAACTCGGTGTCTTTAGATCCGGCGCTGATTTTGTGGAGCATAGACAAACGCTCATCCAGTTATGCGGTCTTTGCTGAAGCAACCCATTTTGCGGTCAATATTTTGTCGGCAGATCAAATTGATCTTTCAAATAAATTTGCCCGTTCAAAAGATGACAAATACGCCAATGTAGAATTTGATTTGGGTGCAGGCAGCGCGCCTGTACTGAAAGAATGCTCGGCAGTATTTGAATGCGAGCGTTACGATATTTTGGAAGGCGGGGATCACTGGATTATTTTAGGCCGTGTGGTGAATTTTCAGGACAATGGACGTTCACCGCTGCTGTACCATCAGGGCGCTTATTCATCAGTTTTGCCGCATCCGAGCTTAAATGTCAGAGCTGGCACAGCAGAGGATATTTTTCCCGGCCGCCTGTATGACAACATGTACTATCTGCTGACGCAGGCTGTACGCGCCTACACCAATGACTATCAGCCTAAACAATTGGCATCGGGTTTTAGAACCAGTGAAGCGCGTATGCTGTTAGTGCTGGAAAGCAAAACCGCTACATCTAAGAAAGACCTGCAGCGCGAAGTTGCCATGCCGATTCGTGAAATTGAACAGGCTTCAGAAATATTGGTGCGTAAAGGCTTGCTGGTAGACACCGGTCATTCCTATGAGCTGACTGAACAGGGTGTACAAAGCGCGCAAATGCTGTACCAGATTGGTGAAAGCCATCAAAAAGATGTATTTGGCCGCTATTCAGATGACGATAAAACTCTGTTTAAACGCATGCTGAAAGATTTAATTGGCATCTAAAATATATTTAAATATCTAAATTAATTAAAAAAACTGCTTCGGCAGTTTTTTTATTCTAATTATCTTAAATGAAAATGCTTGCCAATAGGATAATTTTGTTTAATATATTAATTAATGGCTAGACATCTGGCAGTGAAGGACAAAGCAGTTTCAGGAGTGGACATGGAAAAAAATATCGATTGTGACGTATTGGTGGTGGGTTCAGGCGCATCCGGCATGGCTGCGGCCATTACGGCAAAACTTTTAGGCCTGAACGTCATGGTAATTGAAAAATCGAAAAACTATGGCGGCACAACCGCGCGTTCAGGCGGCTGGCTTTGGGTGCCGTGCACACAGCTGGGCAAAAATTACGGCCATGCAGATTCGCCGGAAGCAGTTAAAGCATATTTAAAGCATGAGGGCGGCGACGCTTATAATGAAGCGCGTGTCGATTCCTTTGTGAACCATTGCTATGACGCTGTAGATTTCTTTACCAAGAAAACAGCAGTGCAGTTTGATATGCCGCTGACTTTCCCGGACTATCACGCCGAAGCGCCGGGCGCGATGCAGGGCGGCCGTTCCATGGTAACGCGCCCGTTTGATGCGCGTGAACTGGGTGACCGTTTGGCGCTGCTGGAACCGCCTTTGCCTGAATTGACAGTATTCGGCATGATGATCGGTTCCGGTGCAGATTTGCGCCACTTTATGAAAGCAACACGTTCATTAGAATCTGCGCTTTATACGGTAAAACGTTTTTCCACGCATTTTGCTGAATGCATGAAATACGGCCGCGGCATGCTGCTCACCAATGGCAACGCTTTGGCGGGGCGTTTGGCCAGAACTGCTTTAGATCTTCAGCTGCCGGTCATTACCAATACTGCAGCCAAAGAACTGATTTTAAAAAATGGCAAAGTTGCCGGTGTGATTGCGCAGTCTGGCGAACATCAAATTACCATCAATGCTTCGAAAGCAGTGGTGCTGGCTGCCGGCGGTTTCCCGCACAATATAGAGCTGCGTAAACGTTTATATGGCCATACGGCAACCGGTTTGGAACATTGGTCGCCAACCACGGAAACCAATACCGGCGACAGCATCCGCATGGCGGAGCAGGTGAATGTTGCGGTGGATACGCATCTGCCGCATAACGCTGCTTGGGCGCCGGTGTCGCTGGTTAAACGCAAAGACGGCACAACGGGCGTAATGCCGCACTTTATTGACCGGGCGAAACCGGGCGTCATTGCGGTAAACAAAAACGGTAAACGCTTTGTCAATGAAGCCAATTCTTATCATGACTTTGTGCAGGGCATGATTAACGGCGCCAATATTGATGGGCAAGTGACGTCATGGCTGATCTGTGACCGCAAAACACTGCGCATGTACGGCTTAGGCTCTGTGCCGCCGCAGCCGCTGCCTATCGGCAAGCATTTGAAATCGGGCTATTTAAAGAAAGGCAATACGCTTGCTGAATTGGCGCAGAAATGCGGCATTAATCCGAAAGGCTTGGAAGAAACAGTCAGCAAATTCAATCCGCTGGCAAAAATCGGTCAAGACCCTGAATTCGGCAAAGGTTCCAAAGCCTATAACCGCTATCAGGGCGACCCGCTGCATATGCCGAACCCATGTTTAAAGCCAATTGAACAAGGCCCGTTCTATGCGGTGCAGCTGCATCCGGGGGACATCGGCACCTATGCAGGCTTGCCGGTTGACCGCCACAGCCGCGTACTGGATAAAGCTGGCCACGTGGTCGAAGGTCTGTATTCGGTCGGTAATGACGCAACCAGCATTATGGGCGGCAACTATCCGGGCGCAGGAATTACCCTTGGGCCAGCGCTGGTGTTTGGCTATCAGACCGGCATGTTTATCGCGACCGGTAAAGACAATAATCCGGTAGAGACTGCGCGTGTAGCGGAAATGGCGGCGGTATAAGGGAATGTCCATGCATAGGCTGATTCAGCTGCAAGCTTTGCCTCAACAGCAAGCAGCCCTGCAGGACTGGTGTTTGAATGATTGGGGGTTGCGTTTGGCGCAGCGTCCGGAACTGCACAAAGTGATTGTCAATTTGGCTGTACCGGATATGGAAATGCAGCCTTATAGCCAAGCTGAATCTTTGCTGGGCAATGCGCTGAAATTAGCCATGACATTGCCCATTTTATCCCAAACGGCACAGCCCATTTGTTTGCCGAAGAATATATTTTAAAACGCGGTTGAATGCACAGACGCTGAAGACCGTTGATGCTAAAAAATGACGCAGCTTGTGATACAAGCTTGCTCTACAAGGAAGATCGATATGTTGAATTTAAAGCATAAAAAAGCCGTCGTGACAGGCGCAGCTCAGGGGAATGGTGAAGCGATTGCCAAAGGGCTATCAAAGTTGGGCGCAGTGGTCATTTTAGCTGACTTAAATAAAGCTAAGCTGCAAATCGTGAAAGCTGCGATTGAGGCAGACGGCGGTCAGGCGCATGCTTTTGCCTTAAATGTTGCTGACCCGCAAAGCTGTATTGCATTTGCAGCCAGTGTGCAGCAAGCCGTGGGTGATATTGATATCTTGATTAACAATGCCGGTATTTTGCGCCGCAGCAATTTTGAATCAGCAAGCACCTTTGCAGATTTAGACGACACCATTAACGTCAATGTCAAAGGCAGTTATTATTTGGTGCATGCGCTGCTGGACGCATTGAAAAATACCCAAGGCAGCATTGTGAATGTCGCTTCAATTCAGTCTTTTGTCGCGGCGACAGGCGCAACAGCCTATGCCATTTCCAAAGGCGCTGTGGCGCAAATGACCCGCACCTTAGCGGCAGAGCTGGCCAAATATCAAATTCGGGTGAACGCCATTGCGCCGGGTGTCATTGAAACGCCAATGACAGAAGCAACCCGCGCCAATCAAAGCGCGCTGGACAATTATATGCGTCATGTGCCGATGAACCGTATGGGGCAGCCGTCAGAACTGGCGGGGCCGGTGGCGTTTTTATGCTCGGATGCCGCCAGCTATGTGACCGGCTGCATTATGCCTGTAGACGGCGGTTATTTGACAGTTTAAGCCGGTTTCTTTTAATGCTTAATATGTTTAGTATGAGGCATTGTTTTATACGCTGACACATGAGGAGCAAGGATGGCCGGCCAACAGCGCGGGATACAGACTGTCGAATTATCTGGTGAAATATTAAAGCTGGTATGCGCCTCAAAAAAATCATTGTCTTTAAGCGAAATTGCAGATGCCCTCAGCCTTGCACCGGGCTCTGCGTATAAATATCTGGTCAGCCTGCAGCGCACCGGTTTGCTCAAGCGAAATGACAGTACACTGGCATTTGAAGCAGGGCCGCTTAGTCTGCGTTTGGGGCTGTCCAAAATTAATCATGATGATACCGTGGCGCAGTCGCGTCAGGCATTAACCCGTCTTGCAGAGCAGTATGAGGTCAATGTTTTTGCATCATTATGGTCGGATATTAATGGCCCAACAGTGGTGTTTTACCGTGAATATGCAGGATTTTTTAACCTTGGATTCCGCTTGGGCATTCATTTGGCGGTCACCACGGCGACCGGCCGCTTGTTTGCGGCCTATAAGTCCCTAGAACTGGATGACGCCGGGCTGCAGCATATCTATCAGCAGGATGCAGACAAATTTGCCGCTCCGGCGTTTCAGCAGGAGCTGAGCGGCATCCGTGAGCAAGGCTATGCCTGTTTAATTGATGAGCCGACGCCGGGTATCAGCAGTTATGCCGTGCCGGTATTTAATGCTGCTGGACAAATGATATTTGCCATGACGGCTTTTGCCAAAACACAGCAGCTGACACCGGAAAAAATTCAGCAGATTTTAATGGACTTAAGCGCAGCGGCGCACAGGCTGAAGGGGAATTGATATGGATGATTTGAATCAAAATGCCGGCATTCAAAGCATAGATTATATTTCTCAGGTCATGGAACTATTTTGCGCGCAGCAGCCGCGTTTAAGCTTAAAGCAGGTTGCTCAGCAGCTGAACGAAAGCCCCGCAAAAATTTACCGTTATTTGGTTAGTCTGACCCGTATCGGACTGCTGCAAAAAACGGCCAATAATGAATATGAGATTGGCGAACTGGCGCTGGATCTGTCTTTTAAAGCTTTAAATGTGCTTGATCCGGTCGAAGAAGCTTGCCGCACTGCCAAAGCGGTAAACTATGATACGGGCTATGGCACAGCAGTCAGTATTTGGGGCTCACTGGGGCCAACCGTGATTAAAACTTATGAGCCGGCAGCCAGCGTTTATTCGCGAATTCGGGTCGGTTCAGTCATGTCGCTGGTCAGCAGTTCCATTGGTAATACTTTTGCTAAATTCATGCCGGAACATCTGCTCAAGCAGGCACTGGAAATAGACGCTATGCGTCATTCTGGCCTGAAACTGAGCAGTAAAGAAAAACAGGAATTTATGCAGAAAATGAAAGCGCAGCAAGATGAGCAGATAACGCTGATGGTGGACAGGCCGAGCCGCGGTTTAAGCTCGATCAGTGTTCCAGTGTTCAGTATTTCTGAAGAGATTCAATTTGTGATCACTGTTTTTCATCTGAGCGAAACGTTTTTGCAGCAGCAGGACACCCTGCAGGACTATCTGAATGCGCAGGTACAGGCGCTGTCGCGAAACATCGGCTTAAAATAATTATCCTGATATCGCTGGATTTAAAAAAGGCTTGTCTTTGAAGTCTGCTGCGTAAGCCACATTTTAAAGCGGCTGCATTCTTGTACGTTTTATTCCTCTAAATTCAGTTGCTCATTTTACAGGCTTTAATTGGCTTTTGAGGCATGGGCATCATATTGACGTGTCTTTTTGAACATCTGAAGCTTGAGGCAGTCTCTTCATCTAATAATTTTGGCATACCAGTTTTTCCAGACAAGTTCGCCTTTGCAGATATCCCGAAAAAGGCCACATAGCCTAGTGTACCGTCAAAAAATTTCATCCTGTATATGGGGTTAAAAAATCAAACATGCGTAATGATGCATGTCAATGAACATCTATTTAAAAAAATATAAAAAAGGAATTGATTAATATTAGTTAATATATTAATTTTTATCCCATTGGCAAATGAATTGCTAATTAGACAATTATTTATAGCCCAGCTGTGAAGCTAGGCACGAGAGGTTTGGTATGGATAACCAGCTAACATCAAATATTACGCTCGCCAATGTGAGTGAATTAGAAAAACAGCAGCTGCTGAGCAAGCTATTTTGGAAAATATTGCCCATTTTATTTATTGCGTATTTCTTTTCGTTTTTAGACCGCGTGAATATTGGCTATGCAAAATTGCAAATGCAGGAAGCGATAGGCTTTACCGACTCACAATATGCGCTGGCTGCCGGTATTTTCTTTATCGGCTATGCCTTTTTTGAAATTCCCAGCAATATTCTGATGGATAAAATTGGCGCGCGTAAAACATTGGCGCGGATCATGATTTTATGGGGGCTGGCTTCGGCATGTACCATGTTTGTCAGCACTGCATCGCAGCTGTATTTGCTGCGTTTGCTGCTGGGCATTTTTGAAGCGGGCTTTTTCCCGGGCGTCGTGCTGTATTTAAGCTTTTGGTTCCCAAGCTATATGCGTGGCCGTGTGACGTCAATGTTAATTCTAGCGACTTTGGCAGCGCCGATTATTGGCGGCCCAATTTCAGGCTTGATTATGACGCATATGAATGGCGTACACGGTTTGGGCGGCTGGCAGTGGATGTTCTTTATTGAAGCGATGCCGATCATTGTCATTGGCGTACTGTGCCTAATGTATCTGACCGATAAACCGCAGTCATCAAAATGGCTGAACGGTTCAGAACGCGCGCTTCATCAGCAAATTATGCAGGAAGATAAAAAGGACTCTCCTGAAGATGCTGGCGGCCACATGGGCGTATCAGTGCTGAGCTGCTTAAAAGATTACCGTGTCTACCTGCTGGCGTCATTGGCCTTTGCAGCGTATTGCGGCTCTTACGGCTTTAACTTCTGGCTGCCGACCATGATTAAAGAAATGGGTGTCACTGATATTGCGCAGATTTCATTTTATGCTGTTATTCCTTTTTCATTGGCTGCTGTTGGCATGATCACCATTGGCCGCAGTTCAGACAAACGCCGTGAACGCCGCTGGCATTATGTATTCAGCATGCTGTTTGGCGCATCTATGATGACACTGGCAGCGTTCTGGGAAGGCGGTATTATTTCACGCTTAATTATTCTGGGCTTAGCCGGTTTTGGTTTCAGCGGCGGGGTAGTCGTGGCATGGTCTTTGCCAGCGGCATATCTGAAAGACAAAACTGCAGCTGCAGGCATCGCAATGGTCAGCACTTTAGCCACCATGAGCGGACTGTTTGCGCCATGGCTGATTGGTTTCATGCGTGAAAGCACCGGAACGAATGCAGGCGCATTGATGAGTATCGCGGCGGTTATGGTTGCAGCAGCGCTCATCATGATTTTCTTAATTCCTGCAAAAGCAGTTTACGTCAGCGAAAAATAATAACTGCGGTGCGCCGCAGACATTTCAGCACAATTTAAATATTCAGGATAATTTTAATGAACACGCCAGTGAAACTTTCACTGGTGATAGGGATGCTCATGCCTTTATCACCAGCACTTTGGGCCAGCAGCGTTTTTGATGACGGCAAATTTGATGTCATGAACCGCAACTTTTACTTTTACCGCGACTTTAGAAATGGCGCGTACAATCCATCTGGGGCCAACTCAACTGTACCGGTGGATGAAAAAGAAGGCTACCGCAGCGAATGGGCGCACGGCATATTCGCCCAGTACACATCGGGTTTTACCGAAGGTGCTGTGCAGATTGGTTTTGATGCCTATGGCATGTCTGCCATAAAGCTGTACAGTAATCCATATACCACCGGCACCAATCTAATTCAATTTGACCCAGTCACAGGAAAAGCCAAAGAATTTAACGGTGAAGTCGGCGGTGCGGTGAAACTGAAATATAAAGATACGGTGGTGACTTACGGCAACCAGTTTCCAAATGTCCCAGTGATTGCCACCAGTACAGTTCGCCTATTGCCGACTGTGGCTACAGGTGTATCTGTACAGGATAAAAGCGTGAATAATTTGGTGCTGAACGCCGGCTATTTTTACAGCATGAATCCTTTTGATTCAACCGATGATCTGAACTATTTTACTACTGACTACGCCGCTGGCATTAAAGCCGACAGCATTCGTTTTGCCGGCGGCACCTATAAACTGCCAAACGGCACAGTGACCGCCTATGCTTCAGAACTGGAAGATGTGTGGAACCAGTACTTTTTAGGCGCAACTTATCAGTATAAATTGAATGCTGAAGACCAAAAACTCAAAGCCGCTTTTGCCGGCTACAGCAATAATGATACCGGCAAAAAAATTGCCGGCGATATTGAAGCGCATATTGCTTCGGCGCTGGTGGGCTATCAGTATAAAAACCATACGCTGTCTGCGGGTTACCAGCAGGTGTTTGGCAATGAGCCTTTTGACTGGGTCGGCTTTTCCACCATTGGCGCAAACATTGGCATTTTAAATGCGGCTCAGTTTGCAACATTCTCTGAGGCTAAAGAAAAATCTTGGCAAATCAAATATGAAACTGATTTTTCGCCGTATGGATTGCCTGGTTTGAGCTTTATGGGACGTTATCTGTATGGCTGGGATATCGACAATACGCATAGCAATAACCCGTATTACACCAAGCGTTTTGTATATGATCCGAATATTGACAATAAACACTGGGAACGTGATCTGCAGCTGGCTTATAAAGTGCAAAGCGGTTTTGCCAAAGGGTTAGACATTAAGCTGCGCCAAGCGACCCACCGCGCGACCAAAGGCTACCGTTATAATGATATTGACGAACTGCGAGTCATCATTGAGTATCCGTGGTCGTTTTAATTTCAAAAAAAATTGGTAGAATAGTTAATATATTAACATTGTAAAGCCAATTGCTTATATGAAAAAAATTAGACCTTCATTAACGCTGGCGCTGTTAGAAGCGCGTGAAGCTTTGATGACACACTTTAGGCCGGAACTGAACGATATTGGCCTGACTGAACAGCAGTGGCGGGTGATCCGCACCTTAGCGCAGTATCAGGAATTGGACAGCACCAGCTTGGCGGAAAAAGCCTGTATTTTGAAGCCAAGCCTGACCGGCATTATTAACCGGATGCTGGAAATGGGCTTGCTGACCAGACGCCGTTCCGAAACTGATCAGCGATTTGCTTTTATTTCACTGAGTGAAGACGGGCAAAAAACTTTTCAGCAGATGCGCGGCCGCATGGAAGCGCGTTATCAGCATATACAGGACCGCTTTGGGGAAGAAAAAATGAAGCAGCTGATGGAGCTGCTGAAAGAAATTCAAACCCTAAAGCAAGACTGAATTAAAAAGCGCTTGAGCCATCAGGCGCTTTTTTTTATGCGTGGATAAATCTGCAGCCAATTATACAGCGCATAGCACAGCAGCAGCGCTGCAAAAATCAGCATCACTTTGGAAGGCGCAATTAAGCTGGCCATTAGGCCCGCGCAGAGGCCGCCCAGCGCATCAAAACCGAAACGGGTCGAAGTATAAATAGACACCACACGCCCGCGGAAAGTTTCCGGTGTATCCTGCTGTAAAACAATATTGGTGGAAATATTGGCGGTTGAAATGCCAAAACCTAAAAGGAACATTGCCAGCAAAAATGGCATGAGGCTGCCGCCAAACGCTAAAAGCATGAGGCCTGCACCGCAGAACAGAATATTCAGCAAAATTTTGGCATGGATTTGCTGAAAGCTTTTTTGACTGGCCAGCAGCATAGCGGAAATTAATGAACCGACGCCGGCTGCACCCCACAGCAGTCCTAGGGTTTTTTCATCACCTTGCAAAATATCTTTGGCATATACCGGCAGCAGCGCGACATAGCTGGAAGCGGTCAGATTTAAAATAATCACTGTCAGCATTAAATATTTAAAGTATTCATGCCGGTATACATAGTCGAAGCCTTCGCGCATGACATTATGCATTTTACCGCTGACAATTGCGGACTTCACATTGCGCATCAGCAGCACGGCCGCCGCCAAACTGAAGTAAGACAGCGCATTGAGATAAAAGCAGTTTTCAGGCCCGATTAGTGCAATCAGCAGGCCGGCAATGGGCGGGCCGATAAAGCGCGATGCATTAAAAATCATGGCGTTTAGCGCCAGTGCATTGGGCAAGGCGGCTTTGTCATCAATAATTAAACTGAGCAGCGACTGGCGCAGCGGTGTGTCGATAGCTGTGAGTATGCCCAACAGCAGCGACAGTCCAATTAAGATACCAGAGTTGAGCAGCTGAAAATGATAAAACACGCCAAGTGCAGCAGCCTGCGCAAACAGTAAAAACTGAATAGCGATGAGCGTTTTGCGCTTATCGACCTGATCAATCCATGCGCCGGCAATTGGGCTGACCAGCAGCTGCGGAATGAGGGCGCAAAAACCGATTACACCCAGCAGCGCCGTCGAATGGGTTAGGTCATATACGATCCATGCCAGCGTTACTTGCTGAATCCA
>JASLHF010000130.1 GCA_030152275.1 Acinetobacter sp.
CATTGGCATTTCATCCGGGCTGCTGTCAACTTCAACCTTGATTGGTCTTGCACAAAAGTTTCCCTTTAAACGCAAAGAAAATGCCGGCAAGTTTTCCTCTATTATTACAGTATTCGGTTTTGGTCTCGGCCCGCTGGCCGGAGGTCTTCTGGCCGACCACAGCAACGCACCCTTAAGCACGCCGTACTGGGTCATTGCAGGCATATCTACATTCGTGCTTTGTGCCTGCCCGTACATTCGCTACCGCCACTGCGTGCCAAACACAGCACAGCGCGCATCTGTTTGGAATGTGCCTGAATTGGACGTACACCGCAGCATCTTTTTTCCTTGCGCCCTTACCGCAGTCTGCTGTTTTGGAATGTTCAGCCTGTATGCTGCGCTGGCAGGCACATTTATAAAATCACTTCCCGTGTATCAGTCAGCCACCATGACAGGCCTATCGATTTCAGTCATTTTATTTATTTCTGCATTAGTACAGCTCAGCTGTAAAAATGTGAAAGAAGCCAGCAGTTTAAAATTTGGCTTAGCATGTACGGTGGCCGGATGTCTGTCTTTGATGCTGGCGCAATATACGCATTCAACCATATGGCTGCTGAGCAGCATTTTTGCCGTGGGTATTGGGCATGGGCTGTCTTTAAATCCAGCCTATTCCATGGTCAGCCTCATCTCTCAAAAGGAAAATCCGGCAATTTTTTCGACCTTTTTATTGCTGGGCTATCAGGGCACCATTTGGCCAGTTCTGCTGTCGAGCGTGCTGATTGACCGCTTTGGCATTTTGTTTGCTTTAGGCACATTTTCCCTGCTGATCTTTATAGCCGTGCTGTGGATTTTAGCGCATTTTCAGGCGATCCAACAGCGCCAAGCCGCATAGCGCAAGCAATTTTGCTCAAGTATTCCTTATGCATACAGCAAAGCCGGGACTTACCCGGCTTTGCTGTGATATTCGCTCAGGCCCGCATACACAGACAGCCAAACGATCTAAAACTGCAGCTTATCTTTATGTAACGCTATTTTGCCCAAGCCTGCGGCTTTTTCTTTTTCCCCAAGCTAAAGGCAGATTCATTTTGCAGTGCTTCATGTTCTGGACCTAATGGAATACCCGTACGGTCACGTAAAATCAGCGTGGCGCCTAAGCCCACCAGCGTCATTCCTGCTAAATAAAAGGCGACACTAGAGGTGTTTCCATAGGTGCTGACCAGCCAAGACGCAATTAACGGCGAAAATGCACCGCCAATAATAGCGCCCACGGCATAGGAAATTGAAACACCGGAAAAACGGATAGATGCTGGGAACAATTCTGAATAAAAGGCCGCCTGTGCGCCATAAGTCATGCCAATCCCCACAGAAAGCAAGCACAAACCCGCTGAAACCGACCAGATAGTGCCGATATTAACCAGCGGAAAAAGTGCCAGCACACCAAACAGCTGTACAATAAAGCCCAAAATATAGGTATTGCGCCGGCCAATTTTGTCCGATAAACCGCCAGAAATCCAAGTGAACAGCAGCCAAACTGCAGCCGATACCGTCACACTGATTAAAATCGGTGTACGCGGCAATGCCAAAGGCCCGTCTGGGTTGGTGGTATAGTTTTGAATAAAACCGCCTGTCGTCATATAACCGATGGCGCTGTTTCCGGCAAACACCAAAGCCGCAGTAATCACCAGTCCTGCATGGTTTTTAAACAAGTCAATGATTGGCGTTTTAGATGCGGCGCCGCGCTCTTTGATTTCTTCAAAGACCGGGCTTTCTTCGACAGCCTTACGCATCCAGTGCCCAATAAACAGCAGCACAATACTGAACAAAAACGGTATACGCCAGCCCCATTCAATGAACGCATCGCCGGGCGCAATCACACCGCTCATCAGCGCAAACATGCCCGATGCCAAGAGCAGGCCCAAAGGCACGCCAATTTGCGGGAAAGAGCCAAAACGGCCGCGCTTTTCAGTCGGCGCATGTTCAACCGCCATCAGTACAGCGCCTCCCCATTCTCCGCCTGCCGATAAGCCCTGAATAATACGCAGCAGCAAAAGCAGCACCGGCGCCCATAAACCAATACTGTCATAGGTCGGCAGCAAGCCAATCAGCGCAGTCGAAAGCCCCATGCAGATCAGGGTTACAACAAGAATCGCACGGCGGCCAATTTTATCGCCAAAATGGCCTGCTAAAAATGCGCCTAAAGGGCGAAAAAGGAAACTCAAGCCAACCGTTGCAAAAGCCAGCAGTGTGCCCAATGTTTGCCCTGCAGGCGCAAAAAACAAATGGGTAAACACCAAACCGGCAGCAGCCGCATAAATAAAAAAGTCATACCATTCAATGGTGGTGCCAATAATCGTGGCAAAGGCAACCTTGCGGTCATTTGCAGACATTTTACCGTTATTCTGAGCAGCAGACGCTGTAGACATAAGGTGTCCTCTCGAAAAGCTTAAAAACATCAGGATGAGAAAATCCATCCAGCAGATACAGATCTGCCGGCTCATCGCTGTTCATTTCGGATTAGGCGCGGGATAAAGGGAGATGTATTCTCTGCAATCAAGCAGTCAGTTAACGCATGAAAAACTGTGCGCGAAACCGCTGCCTCAGCGCAGCCCACAGCGTGCGCAGCGGATTACTGGCCGGAAGCTGATCTTCTGAATAAAAATGGCGCAGAAGCTCTGGGGTTAATGCCTCATGCATACGCAACGCTGGCGCAGCATCAAAATCTGTGGTGTGATGTTCCATCATCGAATCCCTGCTGTTTTCCTTGGATAACTTGATCCATGCTTCATTTTTAAATAAATCCTGCACCGCAAGAAAGGTACTAAATTTGGTTTAGGATGCACTTTTCATGATTGATCAATATATTAATATAAATCATTGATTTAAATAAACTTAATCAACTCATACTTTCGTCTATATATGTTATATTTCACGCTTTTCTAGGCATTATTCGCACAAAAAATGACTGCATTAACAGCAGCTCAGCGCGCTCTGCCTGCTGAATCTTTTGCGTATAAAATGCGCGCTCTGCCGGCACATAAAAATGCAGCAAAAAGCTGCTCATGTTGCCCGTACCAGACTAAAAAAGTGTTCCGGCAAATAGGCACGTCATCAACTGAAGACGCGGCAAGATTTGATTAGTATAACTATACTGGATGCCACAAGCCTGAAGCTGTGCATTCATAGGATGATGTTGCTCATAGCGCACAAATCTAGGCATGTGCAGCAGCCTAAAAGGACTGCATTTTTTGCTCCAATAGATGTGAAATTGGCTTAATGTTAAATTGGCTTAACGTTAAATTTTAATGGCGCTGAAACGGACCTATACGCTTAATTGCCATATTATCCCTTATGTTTTCGATGTGTATTTTAACACCCCCTTTCTGCCTTTCCTAAACATGATTTTTAGGGCAAAAAAATAAGGACCCGCAGATCCTTATTTTTCGTTTACTTTAGCATTTCTATCCCGTGCTGGCGTTTAAATGCCCATACACATGTATTTAATTTCTAGATAGTCTTCGATACCGTATTTAGACCCTTCACGGCCTGAACCTGATTCTTTGATGCCGCCGAATGGTGCAACTTCTGTTGAAATTAGGCCTTCATTGATGCCGACCATACCGTATTCCAGCGCTTCGCCGACTGTCCACGCACGGCTTAAGCTTTCAGTGTAGATGTACGATGCCAGGCCAAACTCGGTATCATTGGCCATTTGAATCGCTTCTGCATCTGTACTGAATTTAAATACTGGCGCAAGCGGTGCAAAGGTTTCATCTTTCGCCACCAGCATGTCTTGCGTTACGCCAGACAGTACAGTCGGTTCAAAGAAAGTTTGCCCCAAAGCATGACGCTTGCCGCCTGCTACAATTTTTGCGCCTTTAGACACCGCATCAGCAATGTGCTCTTCAATTTTTTCCACTGATTTTTCATTGATCAATGGCCCTTGTTCTGCGCCTTGTTCAAAGGCAGGTGCAACTTTCAGCTTGTTGACTTCTGCTGTCAGTTTTTCAAGGAAAGCATCATGAATTTTTTCATGCACTAAAACACGGTTGGTACAGACACAGGTTTGACCGCTGTTACGGAATTTAGATGCAATTGCACCCTGTACTGCCTTATCTAA
>JASLHF010000244.1 GCA_030152275.1 Acinetobacter sp.
TGCACGTTCATTGATCGCAATCGACGTTAACAATGAAGATTGGAACCAGCCGCGGTGTTGGTCTGAACCTTCAAGATATAAATCTGCAGGATCAGTCAGTTCTTCACGTTCACGAAGTACTGCATAGTGGGTTGTACCAGAGTCAAACCATACATCTAGCGTATCGCGTACAGCATTATATTGTTCAGCATCTGCCCCAATGAACTCGCTAGCATCACGGTTGTACCAACCGTCAATCCCTTCTTGTTCAATCAGTTTGGCAACTTCTTCAATTAATTCAGCTGTGCGCGGGTGCAATTCGTTCGTATCTTTATGTACGAAGAATGGAATTGGCACGCCCCACGTACGTTGACGTGAAATACACCAGTCAGGACGGCCTTCAATCATCGATTGGATACGGTTTTTACCCCAATCCGGCACGAAGCTGATGTCATTTTCAATCGCGTTTAAAGCGCCTTGACGTAAGCCTTTGGCATCCATGCTGATGAACCATTGCGGTGTCGCACGGAAGATAATTGGGGTTTTATGGCGCCAGCAATGCGGGTAGCTATGCTTGATGACTACATGTGCCCAAAGCTTGTCTGCTTCAGTCAATGCCGCAATAATTTTTGGATTGGCTTTATAGATGTGCTCGCCCGGGAAGATCGGTGAGGTTGGTAAATACACACCATTACCACCGACAGGGTTTTCTACTTTTAAGTTGTATTGTAAGCCAACTTTATAGTCGTCTACACCATGGCCTGGCGCGGTATGTACTGCACCTGTACCGCTGGTGGCAATAACGTGTTCGCCCAAGATTACAGGCACTTGACGCTCAGCGATCAGCGGATGCTGCAGCAGTAAGTTTTCAAGTTTTGCACCCGCAAAATCTGCAATCACTTCAACGTGGCTGAAACCATAACGTTCAGTTGCAGATTCAACCAAGTCTTTCGCAAGAATGAAGTTTTGCGCTGCTTTATCTTCACCTGTTGCTTTTACCAATTGGTATTCAATTTCTGCATGCAGTGCCACTGCTTGGTTGGCCGGCATGGTCCACGGTGTGGTGGTCCAGATCACGATGTCTGTACGGTCAGCAACGCTAACACCTAGGCGTGCAGAAAGATCAGCAAGGTCAACTACGCTGAAACCAACATCAATCGCGTCTGATTTTTTATCTTCGTATTCAACTTCGGCTTCGGCAAGCGCTGAACCGCAGTCCAAACACCAGTTCACCGGTTTCAAACCCGGCTCAATGTGACCCGCTTTGGCAATCTCGCCTAAGGCACGCACAATGTCCGCTTCTTGTTTGAAGTTCATCGTTAAGTAAGGATTGTCCCAATCCCCGAACACGCCCATACGCACGAAGTCTTTCTTTTGTAATTCGACTTGAGTGTATGCATATTCACGGCAGGCTTTACGGAAAGTAGATGCATCTACTTTTACGCCGACTTTACCGACTTTTTCTTCAACTTTAAGCTCAATTGGAAGACCATGACAGTCCCAACCCGGTACGTATGGCGCATCAAAGCCATCCATGACACGGCTTTTAATGATGATGTCTTTTAAAACTTTGTTAACTGCATGACCTAAATGGATTTGACCATTGGCATATGGAGGGCCGTCATGAAGAACGTATTTTTTCTTGCCAATACGCGATGCACGAATCTGCTGATAAATGTTGTCGGCATACCACTCTTCTAACCATTTCGCTTCACGTACTGCCAAATTTGCTTTCATTGCAAATTCAGTACCTGGGAGGTTTAGCGTGGCTTTATAATCCACTGCATTTTCAGGAGTTTGCTTATCGCTCATGCAAGTTGTCTTCCAAATTTATCAGCCAGTTGACTGACGCGTTTTACATTAAATAATTAGGGTTTAAAATGGAAAATAAGGATGCTCATGGCGAAACTCAAGGAGTTTTTCGACATCATCATCAATTCCCGCTTTAAGTGCTTCAAGCGAAGGGTAGTCCTTTTCGCCATGTAAAAAGTTCAAGAACGTCACCCGCATTAACAGGCCATACAGATTAGCAGAAACATCAGGGAAATGTACTTCTAATCGCCACTCAGGATGGACCTGTTTAATGGCCGGACGTGTGCCGACATGGCCTGCGCCAAACAATGCAGTTGGGGCATAACCTGCGACCCCCAATTTTTCGGGCTGATCGGACTTGACTTTATCTTGGAGGGAAGTGGTTTCGCAGACCACTTCAACACCATAAATGCCGTTTAAACAGGGTTTATGACGGTTTAAACGCACATTGATGGTGGGAAAATTAATGGTACGGCCAATTTGATCACCATATTGCACCCGCCCTGTAATGCTGTAGGGCCGGCCCAGAAGGCGAGCCGCATGGGCCAAATCGCCAGCTTGCAGAGTTTGGCGGATGAGGGTCGAACTGACACGCTCTCCATTGACCTCAATATTTTGCAAATCTTCAACATGGAAGCCATATTGGCGTAAAAATGCGCTGTTGCCTTGGCGGTTTTTCCCAAAATGATGGTCTTCGCCCAGCACCAAACTTTGTGTATTGAGTTTATATTTTAAAATTTCGGCAAATTCTTCTGCGCTTAAGCTGCGGAATGCATTATCAAATTTTGCGACTACAATATAATCTATGCCTAATTCCGCCAAATATTCGACTTTTTCGCGCAGCGACGTAATGCGTGGCGGCGCCTCATAGCCCTTAAAAAATTCCAGCGGCTGCGGCTCAAAAATCATCACCGCAGTTTTTAAATTTTGCTGCTGCGCCAGCATTTTCAGCTGTTTGACCATCGCTTGATGGCCTAAATGCACACCGTCAAAATTGCCAATGGTTACGGCAGTTTTTGGCAGCTGAAAATTGGGCGCTAAAGCATTCAGACGGAACAGCTTCATGGGCGAATCAATGCATAGAAAATTTATGAGGGCTATATATTGCCATAATCTCACAGTTTCGTCTTGTTGTTGTGTTTTTGCCCAATATATTTCTTTTCTAAGTAAAATTTGTTATCAATAAAATTGATTCATTAAATAAAAATAAATCAATTTTTCTTATTATAAAATTATCTTAAACTGCCGCTAATTCATTTTGATGAGCATCTTGCAATGAAAATGCCATTTTATCAGCTGCAGCAGAAGCGTGATTTAATCCGAAGCTTCACTCCAAACTGGTTTACTGTCAATATGGGCACTGGTGTAGTGGCGCTGATTTTGCCTGAACTGCCTTTTGCGCATCCACTGATGCTGCAGCTGGGCGCTTCGCTATGGCTGATCAACACAGCAATATTTACGCTGTTTTGCATGATGTATGCGGCCCGATGGATTTTTTTTGCGCAGGAAGCGCGTCAGATTTTTTTGCATCCTGTCATGAGCATGTTTTTAGGCGCAATACCAATGGCGCTGGCGACCATCATTAATGGCTTGCTGAAATATGGCAGTGCGCTCTATGGGCCAGAGCATCAGGCCAGTCTGCTTCTTTGGGCAGAATATCTTTGGTATGTGGATGTCTTATTGGCGGTAGCCATTGCATGGTGCGTGCCGTTTATGATGTTTAGCCGTCAACAGCATGCGCTGCAAGGGATGACGGCCGTTTGGCTGCTCCCGATCGTGGCGTGTGAAGTGGCGGCCAGTTCAGGTGCGCTGTTGCTAGCGCATCTACCCGCAGATAGCCATGCCGTCAATATTTTATTGGGCAGTTATGTGCTGTGGGGCATTTCCGTCCTGCCGGCTTTTGCCATTTTAACGATTTTGCTGCTGCGTTTGGCGCTCCATCAGTTGCCAGGCAAAGATATGGCCATCAGCAGCTGGCTGGCTTTAGGCCCGATTGGTACAGGGGCGCTTGCTTTATTGCTGCTGGGTGAACAGGCGCCACGTATTTTAGCCGCTGTGAATTTGGGTGATTTAGGTCCTGTGCTGCAGCAGGGCGGCATAGTGGCTGCGCTGATTTTACTGGGCTTTGGCCTCTGGTGGCTGGGCATTGCAGTTTTAACCACACTTAAACACTTGCGTGATTTGCCTTTTAATTTGGGCTGGTGGGCAATGACCTTTCCTTTAGGCGTATTTAGCCTAGCTGTTATAAATTTAGCTGCGCAAACTCAGCTGCACAGTATTGCGCTATGCAGCAGTGTATTGGCCTTATTGCTTTGCGCGCTGTGGCTAATGGTGATGACTAAAACCCTGCAAGGCTTTTACCGAGGCACACTGTTTTTCTCTCCTTGCCTCAATGCTTATTTAAGCCGGAAAAAATGTTAATTAAATGCGTGCAGCCTGCCTAACAGATCTGATTTTAGAAAAAATTTCATCTGTATACCGGATTTATGCTATATCAAAGCGCATTCAATGAGGAGAATTCTGTGAGCCAGCAAATAGCATTAATTATGGCGCTGCCCAGCGAATCAAAAGGCCTGTTTGAAGCTGCCGGCATAGAGGTGCATTACAGCGGTATTGGTAAGGTCAATGCGGCATTTAAAGCTTTTGATGTTATTCAAAAAACGGGCTGCACTACACTGCTAAATTTGGGAACAGCGGGCAGTTCGCATTTTGACGCGCATGCCTTGGTCGAAGTCGTGCAGTTCGTACAGCGCGATATGGATGTTTCGCCACTGGGTTTTGACGTGGGCGTCACTCCGATGGATGCCGAACATCCAGCAGAAATTGCCTTAGACAGCTATTTTCAGCATTTACCCAAAGGGATTTGCGGTACAGGAGACAGTTTTGAGACAGGAAAACCCAAAGTAGACTGCAACTTGGTGGATATGGAAGGCTATGCGCTGGCAAAAGTCTGTAAGAAGCTGAATGTACGCCTGATTTCCGTTAAATATATTACTGATGGCGCCAATGATACAGCACATTTGGATTGGGAAGAAAATTTGCTGCTGGGTGCGCAGAAGTTATTTTCGTTATACCAAACGGTAAAATAATAGTTCAAGCTAAAAGGTTCCGGCAGCCATAGAATCTCTATGGCTGTATGCCAAAGATCCGGATGGCACGGAAATTAATTTTCGCTGCGGGGGATAGCGCCGTATAGCATCATATGTACAGTATGCTGAATGACCCGCTGCACCATGCTGCGGTTGCGCAGCGTTTTGCCAGTCACCATTTCCATCTGGGTTGCAAAGTCTGCATAATTTTGCGTGATGGCCCAAATATTTAAAATGAACAGTTCAGGGTCAATATCTTTCGATATTTTGCCTTGTTCCTGCCACATTGAAATGACTTTGGCTTTGCGTTTTACCAGCTTTTTCAGCGGACCTTTCAATATTTCCAAAATATGCGGCGCACCTTGAATCACTTCCAGCGCAAATAAGCGTGAAGCTTTCGGCTGAGTGCGCGAAACTTCAATTTTTTGCATCAGATAGTTAGTGATAGCTTCCTCTGGTTCAAGGTCTGTTTCCAGCATTTGCAGCGGCGCAAGCCATTTCTGCAGCACGGTGGTCAGCACTTCAACATATAGCGCTTCTTTATTTTCATAGTAATAGAAAATATTCGATTTATGCATTTCTGCAATTTGCGCAATCTCGTCCAGACTGGCCCCATTAAAACCGTATAGGGAAAAAACGTCTAAGGCCGCACTCAGCAGCTGATGGCGTTTTTGGGTACTCTTTTTTTGTTCCATTCGCACTCTAAAACATGAAAAAAAGGGGAATAGTCAATTGTACGGCAAATCATCAGATTTGTGCACAGGCAATGCTTGTAATTTTATGAATATTGGAATTTTATTTTTTAGATTAACTTTTAAATCCGGCAGCCAAAGAGTTTTAATTTATATGCGGATTAGGTTGAAAAATGGCCAGTGCTATTTTTTTTATTGATAAAATAGAAACAGATAACAATTCAGCTTGAAAATATTGATGCATTTGTCTATGCATTTGGCAGATATCCAGGTCATTAACCTGAAGTAATCAATAGCCGCTGAAAGATTTACAAAAAAAATGAGCCAGCGCTGCAAGGCCGGCGCCATCAAGCTTTTGCGTATTTAAGTGGCCAAAACTGCCTGCAGCACTTGCTGTTCTAAAGCGGAAAATTGTGGCCCCTTTTGACGCGGGCGCGGCAGTTCAACCTGAAACTGCTGCGCAATATGGCCTTTATCCAGCAAAATAATCCGGTCAGCCAACTGTACGGCTTCACTGACATCATGGGTCACTAAAATCGCGGTAAAGCCCTGTTCAGTCCATAGCTTTTCGATGAGATTCTGCATGTCTAAGCGGGTTAAGGCATCTAAAGCGCCCAAAGGCTCGTCCAGCAGCAAGATGCGCGGCGTGTGCGACAGCGCGCGGGCGAGTGCAGTGCGCTGGCGCTGGCCGCCGGACAGCTGTGAGGGCCACAGTCCAGCTTTTTCTTGCAGTCCAACTTTTTCCAGCATGGCGGATGCATGGGGATGCTGTATTTTTGGCAGGCCCAGCTGTACATTTTGTTCAATGCTGCGCCACGGCAGCAGACGCGGGTCTTGGAACATCACACGGATGTCATCAGCGCTAATGCCCTCACGGATATGACGCGCAGATCTGAATTTGATTTCACCATAGCTTTGTTTTTCTAAGTCTGCAAGCAGGCGCAGCAGGGTGCTTTTGCCGCAGCCGCTGCGGCCGACAATTGCTAAAAACTCTCCGGGCTGAATATGCAGGTCGAGGTCTTCCAGCACTTTCACGCTGCCGTAAAATTTGTGCAGCTGCTCTATGATGATTTCTGCGCCAGCCACAGCCTGCGGATTAATCTCTGTTGAGGATGCGCTTTGAGGCGCGGCGCCTGCGTGGCGTCCAATGCTTAAATCTGTCATTTCATGCTCCTTATTTTATTTTTGATAGCCGGCATGCCAGCGCAGTAAGTATTTTTCTAAAGCGACTGCCAGCACATCGGCCAGCTTGCCCAACAGGGCATACAGCAAGATGCCGACCAGCACGATGTCGGTTTGTAAAAATTCCCGCGCGTTCATGGTCATGTAGCCAATACCGGCTTGGGCGGAAATGGTTTCTGCAACAATCAGCAATACCCAAACTAGTCCCAGCGCAAAGCGCAGGCCTACAAGAATAGACGGCATTGCGCCCGGCAGAATAATTTCCTGATACAGCTGGCGGCGGCTTAGGCCATAGCTTTTGCCCATTTCAATCAGCTGAGGATCGACTGAACGGATGCCGTGA
>JASLHF010000024.1 GCA_030152275.1 Acinetobacter sp.
ACCGCCCACGCCGTGAATTCAATGGTGAAGACCGTCCGCGTCGCGAATTTAACGGTGAAGACCGTCCGCGCCGCGAATTCAGCAACGACCGTCCACGCCGTGAATTCAATGGTGACCGTCCGCAGCGTTCTTTTGATGACCGTCCAAAACGTTTCGGTGATGACCGTCCACGCCGTGAAGGCGGTTTCGGTGACCGTGCCCGTTCTAACGATGACAACCGCGGCAACCGTGTAGATTACAAACCGCGTGAAAATGGTTTTGGTGATCGTCCAAAACGTTCATTTGGTGAAGATCGTCCACGCCGTGAATTCAATGGTGACCGTCCACAGCGTACATTTGGCGAAGATCGTCCAAAGCGTTCGTTTGGTGAAGACCGTCCGCGCCGCGAATTCAACAGCGATCGCCCGCGCCGTAAATTCAATGACTAAGCATTAATTTGCAGTCATTCAAAAAAGCCAGTGGAAACACTGGCTTTTTTTATTTCACCTTTTGGAATAAAAATGTATACTGGTTCAAATAATTTTAAAATAGTCATACTATGGATAGCAGGCCAATCACGCTGAAAAAACCGGAAGTTTCGGTGCTGTTGCCTTTTTTAGGGCTAGCATTGCTAATGTGCAATATTATTTATTATATTTATCATCACTTTTCCTAACATCCCGCGTTCCCGCTTAAACGCCAGCTTGCTGGATATATGCAGTATAAAATTAAAACAATAATTTGATCGATAAATAGCAAAAACTGTTTGCATGCAGTGGTAACATTTTGAACCTTAATCCTTTATAGTATGCATGCTGAAGAAATGCAGGAAAACGCTCAGCTATGAATAATCAAACACCTCTCCAGGCTCAGTCACTGATTGAAGTGAAAAACTTGAGCTTTAAGCGGGGCGAGCGTGTCATTTATGACAATGTCAGTTTAACCATACGGCGCGGACAGATTACCGCCATTATGGGGCCTTCCGGTACAGGCAAAACCACACTGCTCAGGCTGATTGGCGGCCAATTGACCCCAGATCAAGGTCAAGTGCTGCTGGATGGCAAAGATATTGGCAAAATGTCGCGCCAAGAGCTGTTCGCTGCCCGCGCGCGCATGGGTATGCTGTTCCAAAGCGGCGCCTTATTTACCGATATGTCTGTGTATGAAAACGTGGCTTTTCCAATCCGCGCGCATACGCAGCTGCCAGAGCATCTGATTGCTGAATTGGTGGCGCTGAAACTCGAATCTGTTGGCCTGCGCGGTACAGAACAGTTTATGCCGTCCGAGCTTTCCGGCGGCATGAACCGTCGCGTGGCTTTAGCCCGCGCCATCGCGCTAGACCCTGAATTAATTATGTACGATGAGCCTTTTGCCGGCCAAGACCCGATTGTCATGGGAGTCTTAACCCGGCTGATCCGCTCGCTGCGTGAAGCTTTGGATTTAACCACTATTATTGTGTCGCATGATGTAGCAGAAACACTGTCGATTGCAGATTATATTTATGTGGTTGCCGAAGGCAAAGTGCAGGGTGAGGGCTCACCGGAAGAACTGAAAGCCAATGCCTCGCCATTTGTGAAACAGTTTCTGACGGGCGCGGCTGAGGGCCCGGTCGATTATCAGTTCAGCCACCAACCCTATTTAAGTCATGAGGTGCATAAATGAATGCGATTGCCTCATTAGGCCGGCGCGTGATTGAACGTGTCCGCGGCATTGGCACAGCCACATTGCTGCTGCTTCAGGTGCTCTTTTCACTGCCGACATGGCTGGGTGTGCGCCTGTTTATTTATCAGATGTACCGCGTTGGCGTGATGTCGCTTTTGATTATCGTGGTATCAGGACTGTTTATTGGTGCTGTACTGGGCTTGCAGATGTACAGCATTTTGGTAACGTTTGGCAGTGAAGCGATGCTGGGCGCTGCTGTGTCATTAACCTTGCTGCGTGAATTGGCGCCTGTGGTTGCGGCCTTGCTGTTTGCTGGCCGTGCGGGTTCTGCGCTGACTGCAGAAATTGGACTAATGAAAGCGACTGAACAGCTGTCCAGCATGGAAATGATTGGGGTTGATCCTTTAAAGCGGGTAATTTCGCCGCGTCTTTGGGCGGGTATTTTTAGCCTGCCAATGCTGTCTGTGATTTTTGCGGCTGTAGGTATCATGGGCGGTAAAATGGTCGGCGTTGATTTTCTTGGTGCAGATGAAGGCTCCTACTGGAGCGGCATGGAGAATGCCGTACAGTTTTATAAAGATGTATTTAACGGCACGATTATTAAAAGTTTTGTGTTTGCATTTATCTGTACCGGCATTGCGGTATATCAGGGCTATGCCTGTGAGCCGACTTCGGAAGGTATTGCAACCTCAACCACCCGTACGGTGGTGTATTCTTCGCTGTGTGTTTTAGGTTTTGATTTTGTGTTGACTGCGGTCATGTTTGGAGGTGTTTAATGAAATCACGTGCAAGTGAACTGGCCGTTGGTATTTTTGTGATTCTATTCGGTATAGCGCTGTTTTTTTTGGCAATGCGCGTGAGCGGATTAGTCGGCAATACTATGAATGATCCGTATGAAATGACAGCAGTGTTTGAAAATGTAAATGGCATTAAGCCCCGCGCGAAAGTGGCAATGAGCGGTGTTAAAATCGGTCAGGTAGACTCCATCACTTTAGATCCGGTAACCCGCTTAGCGACAGTGCATATGACGCTGGACGGCGGCCTGACCACATTTAATCCGCAGCAGCTGCAGCAAGTGCAAAAAGATGCACTGGAAGAACTGCGCTACAGTTCGGATTATGAAGCCGCAGATCCTGCGCAACAAAAAACAATGGAAAAGCAGCTGACTGACAACATGAAATCCATCACCAATATTGATGAAGATGCTTACATTATGGTAGCAACTAACGGTTTGCTGGGTGAAAAGTATTTGAAAATTATCCCAGGCGGCGGCTTGAATTTCCTAAAACGCGGCGCGCGTATTGCGAATACGCAAGGCACCATGGAAATTGAGGACTTGGTTACCAAATTTGTAACTGGCGGTGCTGGAAAGTCTGCTGACAATGCGGGCGGAACAGCGGAGTCAGGCAAGGCTGCAGATGCAGAGCCTTCATTTACTGAATAATTTTGGATCATGCCAGCAGGCGCAGTCTTGGATTTTCAGTATGGAATCTACAGGACAATATGCGGCATTAAGCTTGGTATTTTGAATTTAGGATTTTAGAGGAGATATTCGCGTGAATACTTTATTTAAACAGACGCTTACAGCAAGCATTCTTTCTACTATGATTGCAGGAACTGCATTTGCAGCTCCGTCTGAAACGCCTCCGGCATTTGTTAAAAAAGTAGCTGACGGTTTAATTTCACGCTTAAAAGCGGATCACAGCAAACTGCAGAATAACCCTGCTGCAGTGAAAGCGATTGTGCGTCAAAATCTGGATCCGTATATTGATTCTCAAGGCTTTACCCGTCTTGTGATGGGTACTTATGCAACTAATCAAAACAGCACTGCAGCGCAGCGCGCTGCGTTTGAGCATAATTTCCGTGAAACACTCATCGAAAACTACGGCAGCGCATTTGCTAAATTCAGCAATCAAACCTATACCATGCGTCCGTATAAAGACAATGGCAGCAGCAATCCTGTAGTGACTATGGATTTCATCAACAACGGTGAAAAAATTCCTGTGTCATTCCAGCTTGCGGATAAAGGCACTCAATGGAAAATCCGTAATATCAATGTATCAGGTATTGATCTTGGCCTTCAGTTCCGTAACCAGTTTGCTGCAACTGTAAAACGTAATGGCGGTAATTTGGATAAAGCCATTGCTAACTTTAAGCCAGATGCTGATGCAGCAATGGAAAAGAAAAAATAAGGCAGATGCCCAATGGTTAAATTTGATCAGCAGGAACTGCATGTTTCAGGCAAAATCGATTACAGCAATGCAGAGCAGTATTATGCAGCTGGGCTAAAAGTGATTCAATCGCAGCAGCAGTTTCCGCTGGTTGTGAATCTGGCAGAACTGGAGCAGGGCAGTACGTTGGCGCTGGCTGTTCTGGTGCGCTGGCTGCGCCAGGCTCCAGATGTGCAAGGACTGCAGTTTAAAGCGGTGCCGGCTAAAATGATGAAGATTATTCAAGCCTGTCATCTAGAGCATGATCTGCAGCTGATCTAAATAAAAAAGCACCGTAAGGTGCTTTTTTATTGGGTGGGTAAAGTAAGTTGAGTTTTTTTGCGCTGTGTATCAACGTATTGTTTCAATAATGACGGATCAAATCCATTTCTTCCAGCGGAAGTAAATCATTGGGCCAATGAAGAAAGCGACTAAGATTAAGCTGACCACCACAAAACTGGTGGTGCCATGCGCAAAAGGCAATTCATCCGTGTTCATGCCGTAAATACTGGCCACCAGCATCGGCGGCGCAAGCATGCTTGGCAAAATGGAGAATCGGCGGATCGTATCGTTCTGTTCAGTGTTAATAAAGCCTGAAGTAGTATCCAGCAGGAAGCGCACTTTTTGGAACAAGAAGGCATCATGTTCGACCAGTGAGCGCACATCTTCACTCAGTTCTCGGATGTCCGCATCATAAATATGGCTGCCTAAAGCCCGCGGGCGGGATAGGAAAGTCAGCACGCGCCGTAAGTCAATCAGACACAGCTGCGCTTTACCCAGCATGTCTTCGAGCTGTGCAAGTCGGGTAATCATGTCATCCAGATCTAAAATCATTTCCCGGTGCCGGTTATTCAGCACCTCTGTGGAATATTTTTCTAAGTCCTTGTGGATATCTTCCAAGATATCCGCAAGCTCGTCCAGTTTAGCTTCCAGCAGGCCCAGCAAAATCCAAGTGGGTTCTTTATAATCAATTTCATAATCATTGCGGCGGGCGCGGGCGCGAAATGCGCGAAACGCCACCAGTTTTTCACCGCGTAAAGTAAATAGGCGCTCTTTGTGTAAAATAAAAGCGACAGTCTGTACAGTGGCTAAAATACTGGAATTTTCTTCAGGTTCACCATCGACTTGAAAATTTTTATTTTTGGTTAAAAAATAGGTGCTGATATGCAAAATGCCGTCGTCATCGCGGTAAAAGCGCGCAGAAGATGAAATGTCTTCCAAAGACTTCAGTGTAGGCAGATTTTGGTCATAAGCATCTAAAATCCATTGCTGCTCTTCTTGAGATGGCGCAATCAGGTCTAACCAGACTAAATCAGGATGCAAGTCGAAGTCGCCATTGATGGTGGCGTCTTCCAAACTACCGCGCTCTGTGGCGTAAAAGGCTTCTAGCATGCCGTTTTTTCTCCGTTGCGCAGTAAGTAAAATTGAATGGGTGTATTTTAGACAAGGATTTGCTGAAAAACACAGTTCCCATGATTATTTTATGAAAAAATATGTTTGAAGTTGATTTTTCTAGCATCACACCCCTAACCTCAGGTGATTATAAATGAAATCTATCGCAATTTTCTGCGGTTCAGCGCTCGGTGCTGATCCAATATACCTGCATACTGCACAGAATGTTGGCCGCTGTCTGGCAGAGAACGGCATGACCTTGGTCTATGGCGGCGGCCGTTCAGGTTTGATGGGAATTGTAGCAGACAGTGCCTTGGCTGCCGGCGGTCAAGTCATCGGGGTGATTCCTCAGGTATTGGTCACTAAAGAGCTGGCGCATCCGGGTTTGACCGAATTGCATGTAGTGGAAAATATGCAGCAGCGGAAAACTAAAATGTCTGAATTAGCCGATGGATTTGTGGCGATTCCAGGCGGCGCAGGAACGTTGGAAGAAATTTTCGAACAATGGACGTGGGCGCAATTGGGGATTCATTTAAAACCGTGTGCGTTTCTAAATGTAGAGGGTTTTTATGACGATTTGCTGAAATTTCTGAGCTTTACTGCAAAAAAAGGATTTACTCATCAACGTTTTATCGATGGTTTGATTGTAGAAGACAATATTGAATGTATTGTTGGGCGTTTTCAAAATTTTATTGCGCCAGAGCCGAAATGGGGCATGGTGGAAAAACCTGAAATTGCAGGCTTGGCAGAATAAAGCATGAATACGATTACGGTGGCGGCTGCCATTATTATGAATGAGCAGCATGAAATTTTATTGGTTCGTAAAAAAAATACAGAATTTTTTATGCAAGTCGGTGGCAAGCTGGAGCTGAATGAGGCGCCAGAACAGGCTATTGTGCGGGAAATTGAAGAAGAAATTGGCTGTAAAGCGCAGATTCAGCAGTATGTAGGGCGTTTTGAAACGGCGGCGGCCAATGAGCCTGATCATGCGCTGGTGAGCTATATGTACTATGTTACGCTGGACCGCGTACCACAGGTGTATGCAGAAATTGCAGAAATGCGCTGGGTCGCGCTGAATGATTCAGAAATTCCATTAGGGCCGTTGACCAAAGAAGTGGTCATTCCATGGATTCAGCGCTACATGGCCGCTTAAATCCGGCATAGAGGCAGTGAGGAAGGCGGTAAATTTAATCTTGAGCAGCCGCCAGACAGGCTGCCTCAATTTGGCGGCAGCCCAGCTTCTGCAGGGCGCTTTTCAATGCATGAATTGAACTGCCTGTGGTCACGACATCATCCACAATCAGCACTTTGCGGTAACGGATTTTAAGATCATCGCGAAGCACAAACTGCTGGTTAATATCCTGCAGTCGCTCTAGGCGGCTTAGCCCCTTTTGTGAATGCTGCTGTAGGCGCTCCACAGGCTGCCAAATTGGAAGCTGCAAATGTGCGGCTAAACCTTTGGCAATTTGCAGGGATTGGTTGTAGCCGCGGTCTGCGAGTTTTTCCAAAGAGATGGGCATGGGTACAATGGCATGAACTTTCGGGTATTTTAATTCACACAATAGGCCAGTCAGCACAGTTTGGTACTGCAATTGCTGTTGGTATTTAAATTGCTGAATGATACGGTCTAGAGGATAGTCATAATGGCAAGCCGCCAATATTTGCATTTCTTGGCGCTGCACGGCTTCTTTAAGCCAAGGCAAGCTGTTCCAGCAATCTTTACATAAGCTGTGATTTTGTTGAGCGTCGATACCGCAGAGCACGCAGGGTGAAATGTACTGTAAGCTTTTTTGGGCGAGTTGACGGATCAATTGCTGCATATTTTATTCTTAATTATAATTTTGATGTTAATGTTGCATAGTGTGATCGAGAGATCAATTTATTCCTTATAAAAAACAATTTAATTAAAAGTGTAAAACCAGATCATGCCTTTTACTTTTTCTCATACCGCCGCGACATTGCTTTTTAAACCATGGTTAAAGAAACAAAAACTCTCTTATACAGGCTTGATTTTAGGATGTATGGCGCCTGATTTTGAATATTTTTTAAGAATGAATATGCAAGGTGAAATAGGGCATCATTTTATAGGCATATTTTTGGTTGATGTTCCATTGGGGCTAATTTTAGCTCTTATGATCCATACAGTAATTCGTGATCCATTCATTGAATATCTACCTCGCTTTCTCAAGCAGCGCTTCATCGCCTTTCAAAATTTAAATTGGCTGAAATATCTTCTCAATAATTTTTGGACGGTGGTTGTCTCTTTAATTTTGGGCATTATGACGCATATTCTTTGGGATGCATTTACGCACCAGTCGGGATTTTTTGTGCAGCTTAGCCCTGTATTACAACACGTCATTCATTTCGGTAAAATCGATATTCCAGTATTTAAGTCTTTGCAATATTCGAGTGGAGTGTTGGGTCTGCTGATTGTGATGATTTGTATTTATAAATTGCCTAAGCATGCATTTCCAAATTGTCAAAATGAACAGCAGGATCAACTTAAGCCAATGATTCTATATTGGGGAATGACTTTATGTTGTTTTATAGGATTGTTTAGCTGGAAAGTGCAGTTTGATGTCATCTCAATTCAATCGCTTATTCATTATCTGGTAGTTGGAATTGCTTGCTTATTCTGGAGCATCTTACTGGTATCTATGGGCTTTAAAGTGCTGAGATTAAAGCCCTAATATATTAAAAACAGATGTTCATTTACACATACGCATATCTTGGCGCTTCAGGCAGCCAGCGTTTCAACAGGGCATCGGCATTTTTCGGATAGTCCTTTAAAATTTGCTGCGCCACAAAATGCGCCTGATTCAGCAGATGATCATCACGCTCCAGCTTAGCTACTCGGAAGCCCATATCACCGGTTTGCTTGGTGCCTAAGAGTTCACCCGGCCCGCGCAGTTCTAAATCTTTTTCTGCAATGATAAAGCCATCATTGGTTTCACGCATGATACGCAGGCGTTCCTGACCATTTTGCGACAGCGGGCTTTTATACAGCAAAGCACAGAAGCTGGCTTTGGCGCCGCGTCCAACACGGCCGCGCAGCTGATGCAGCTGAGATAAACCTAAACGCTCTGCATTTTCAATCACCATAATTGAGGCATTGGGCACATCTACACCTACTTCAATGACCGTTGTGGCAATCAATAATTGCAGTTCATTATTTTTAAACTGTTGCATCACGGCCTGTTTTTCATCCGCCTTCATTTTGCCATGTACTAGCCCAATATTCAGTTCGGGGAAGCGTTCTTTAATTTCGGCGAAAGTCGCTTCGGCTGCTTGAGCATCCAGAGTTTCTGACTGTTCTACCAGCGTACACACCCAATAGGCCTGTTTGCCTTCAGCGCAGTTTGTGGCAATGCGCTGTAAAACTTCTTCA
>JASLHF010000060.1 GCA_030152275.1 Acinetobacter sp.
TTCACCTTCATAACGTTCTGTTTCTACTTCATCCCAGTTGGTGAGGCCAAAAGGAATATTGCGCATTTCCATATTGTTTACTGTCTTTTATCTCGATCTTCTGTTGTATCCTGAATCGCGCGCAAAAAAAAGCCCCCTTGCGGAGGCTTTTTTATACTGGCCAGCTTAGTTGGCAGTATTCTTTTTAAAATTGCTCACCAGCAGCTTCAGTGTTTGACGGTGATGCGAAAGGCGCTGTTCCACCAGCTGGAATTCAACTTTCAGTTTGTCATCCATTTGGTGAATTTTTTCTGCAACCGCAGTTTTCTTTGCTTGAATTTCCTGTTCTTTCAATTTTGCCCAGTCATTCAACGTTTGAGAAAATGCATCATATTCCTGAGAAATGCGCAGTTTGACATTGGCGACATCTTCATTGACATTGTGGCCATAAACTGCCAAATCCTGTTCGGCATATTTAAAGCGCATGGCCAGTTCAGCTTTTTTGATATTAAAGCTAGGAATACGGCGCAGATTTTTTGCTAGACCCAGTTTAGAACATGACCAAATCAGCCATTTCGTCGGATCATACTGCCACCATTTTACACCGTTACGGTAGTCGTATTGGAAAATGTGATGATAGTTGTGGTAGCCCTCACCCCAAGTGGCGATTGCAAGCACAAAGTTGTCACGCGCAGTGTTTTCGTCGGTATAAGGACGCGAACCCCACATATGGCACAGTGAGTTAATAAAGAACGTCACATGATGGCTGAGAATTAAGCGCATTAAGCCGCCCAATAACAGCACGCCCCACATGTCGCCGACAGCCCAGCCGATTGGCAGTAAAATGCCGGCATGCACTGCAATGACCAGCGGCACATAATATTTGTCCTGAAACATCACCAATTTATTATTTAATAAATCCGGCGCATTTTTATAGTTGGCGGCGCCCGACGGGTAGTCGCGCAGCATCCAGCCTATATGGGCAAACCAAAAGCCGCGGTTAATGGAATACGGGTCTTGCTCGACATCATCAACGTGGCGGTGATGGGTGCGGTGGCCAGAAGACCAAAATAAAATACTGTTTTGCACCGCAAATGTTCCCATAATCATGAGAATAATCTGCAGCGGCAATGTCGCTTCATATGCGCGGTGCGCCCATAAGCGGTGGTAGCCTGCGGTAATGCCCAAACTGCTGACACCCAGCAATACAAACATGCTGATCCAGGCAGCTAAGCTGAAATCATGATGAAAGGCATATAATGGAATTGCAATTGCTGCAACGATTGGCAAAAATATCAATGCGAATACAGCAATCCAGTTAATTGGGGCTTTGGGTAGGGGAGCGGACATCTCCAGCAGTACTCCTAGAACCTTGGGAGGTTTAAATAGAAAGTAAAATCCATACTCAGTCTATGGATTAAGACTTCAGCATACTAACACGCGCCAGCAGCCGATCACAGTAGTTATTGTACAGTTGTACTGTACTAAACAGTAACAGAATAAGACTATTGGCTATTGATTTTATCGAAGGTTAAAACATGTTCATGACAGTTATTCGATTTTGCACAATAAAACATCACAATAACATACAAAAATGCGGATGGTCAGTCATTGCTTTAGGCGTTTTGCTGCTGGCCGGCTGTCAGCATGCGGGGCCAGCTCAGCTGCCTGCTCAGGCCAGAGGCAGCCAAACGAATGAGCAGTCTTGGCAGATGCATCAGGTGCAGGACGGCATACAGAATATCCGCTGGGAATTGACCGAAATTCAGGGTGAAAAAGCCAAATTTTTTCATGCCCAGCCTTATTTAGAGCTGAATTCCGGCATCAACCGTATTCAGGGCAATACCGGCTGCAATAGTTTAAATGGCAGTTATGAAATTAATACAGCACAGCATAGTTTGAGCATAAACGTACGCGCCGGTTACGACAGCTGTGATGCTGCGCTGGCGCAAGAAGCAATGCTGGCGGATGCGCTGCAGCAAGTGGCCCGTTTTCAGCTGTCTGGAGATAAGCTTGCACTGCTTGACCGTTCGGGGCAAATGCTTTTGCAAGCCCGCCGGAAATAGGCAATCATGTGAATATTTGCTAAGAGCCGCTCAATACACCCTTGCTGGCGGCTTTTACCTTGCTTGAGCATACTTTTCTGTTTGCATCAAAATATGCGTTTTAGGCTTTTGCAGTTCAATGCCATTCAGCTTAAAACATGAAAAATTAAGAGCAGAAGAAGCTGCGTATAAATTTATATACAGCGAAAACTTAGATGCTGATGTGAACGCTGGTGTGATGCATCCAGAAGTTAAAAATAGGCCAGCATCATTTTCGGAAAGTCTGTAATCAGCCCGTCAATACCCCAATCATGCAGCTGCTTTGCCCGCTCAATATCGTTTACTGTCCATACACTGATGCCAAGTTCCGCCTGCTGGGTCGCCTGAATGATTTCTTGAGTCGCCAGCTGATTCATCCATCCGATTTGACAGCAGCCTAACAGCAGCGCCTGTTCGATGGCTTGATGCTGAAGATCATCTTCAATCAGCAGGCCGCGCTTAAAAGTTGAATTTTGCTGTTTTAAGGCTTGATGAATTTTTAAATCAAAACTGGTAATTACTGCGCTCTGTTCAAAACCCTGCAATTGTTTTTGCAATGCTGTGACCAGCTTTTCTGCTTCGGCCATGTCCGTTACCGCTTTGACTTCAACTTCTAGGTGCTCAAAATCCTGCATGATTTTGAGGCCTTGACTTAAGGTCGGCGTGATTTGTCTATCCCAATCCATCCAAATATGGGCTTGATTGTACGGTTCAAGTTCTGTGCTGGCGCATGCATACACGTCTTGGTCGATTCCGGTTGTACGCAGAAAATTATCATCATGCATGATGATGAGTTCACCGTCTTTAAGCTGGCGGACGTCAAATTCAACGGCGCGGATGCCTAGATCATGAATGTATTGAAAACCGCTTAAGGTATTTTCTGGCGCTTCACCGCGTGCACCGCGGTGTCCGATGATTCGCATCCTTGATCCTTTTATGGAAATTTTATATTTTCATAACGGTGTCTTACCGTTTATTCATCCAATGTGAGGCGCTTATTGTTTCACTTTTGAAAAAGTGAGCAAAAACTTTACCATTCACAAAACCTGTTTAACAGTAGCAATTTATTCACTGTTTCGCAGAAACTTTATGTATTAAATTTCAGTCAGGTTGTGAATGGTACTTATCATGAAGCCAAGACCATGACCTTAATCAAAAAATCAGTAAATCATTTGCATTGGGTTTAGATCGTCTCATTAATATTTTTTTGCCAAAGCACTTCAGAGCCGCCTTCAGCACGCTGCAAGGTGCGCGATGCAACAAATAGCCAGTCCGACAGACGGTTCAACAACTGTAAAGACGGCGCTTGAATATTCTGGTCACGGCTATGTACAGACATCAGGCTGCGCTCTGCACGGCGGCAAACAGCGCGGGCTTGATGCGCAAAACTGCAGGCCTGTGTACCCGCAGGCAAAATGAAGTCTTTGAGCATTGGCAATGCTTCGTTCATGCGGTCAATGTCATTTTCTAAAAACTCGATTGACACAGGCTGTACCAAATGGAAGTTCGGAATGCAGACTTCACCGCCTAAATCGAAGAGCCAATGTTGAATGAGGCTGAGCGATTTATCCCAAACGGCTTTGTCTGCAATGGCGCTGACAGCAATTTGCGAACGCAATATGCCAATACTTGAATTCAGCTCATCGACATCACCGAGTGCAGTGATACGTAAATCGTCTTTAGATACGCGTGAACCGTCACCCAATCCTGTTGTCCCAGAGTCGCCTGTGCGGGTGTAAATTTTACTTAAACGGTGGCCCATTTTTTTGTCCTTAAATGTTTTAGATTTCGAATTCGCAATAAAAAAGGATAATGCCATAGTTATGACATTATCCTCAAAGTCATTCATGCAACAGTTACATCAAATGAAAATCCAATAGATTAATAACTGAAAGTGAAACCAATAGTAGATAGACGGCCGCTGGCAATATAGTCAGAAACGGCATCATTTACAGCTGTTTTATATTGGGTATCACCGACATTGTGGATATTTACAAATGATTTAACATGCGGATTGATTTGCCAAAACGCATTCATATCAATTGCAGCATAACCAGGAATATCTCGTGCATCTTTAGAACGGCCTTTGGCGACAAGAGACGTTGATGCGCCATAGATGCCATTATCCCAGCCGAGGCTCAAATTGAAGTTTTGACGCGGGCGGTTTGGGGCATCTTGATCGGTTTCGTCATTTTTAGGCTGGATGTAGGCATATTCTGCATTGGCATATAGGTTGTCTTGTTTCCATTTGAATCCAAGCTCTGAACCCGTAAATGTTGCTTTGTCTAAGTTGTAGTATTTCCAGCCTGTAGATGCATCAGATACCATTAAGTTATCAACTTTAGTTTGATAGACAGAACCATAAACCTGAATGCTGTCACTCAGTGCATGATCAAAACCAATTTCGTAAGACAGGCTTTCTTCAGGTTTCAGGTCTGGGTTTCCGCCCCACCATGATGGTTCAGTGATAATTTGCCCAACCACAGGTGCTCTAAATGCTGTACCGATATTTGAAAATATGCTGGTTTTAGGTGTTGCGAAATAGCGTGCTGCAACTTGTCCAACGGTATGCGTGCCAAATTGCTGATTATCTTCTACGCGAATACCCGCTTGTGTTGAAAACAATTCATTTTTAAATTGATGCTGCAGATAATAGCCAATGGTTTCATTGTTGGAATTGAAACCTGCATCGCCTGCATAGGCCGCAATTTTTTCAGCTTCAGTTTTGTTGAACTGTACGCCAAACATTACATTTTGATGGGGCGTAAAGGTCCATTTTAAATTTGAATCAATTTCCTGCTGCTCAGTATTTACAATTGATGGATAAGCCGCTTTAACGACATTGTATTGATCTTCAAATTGAGACAGACGAGTGTTCCAAATGAGATTGTCGCTTAAGTTTAAACGGCCGCGTATATTATAAATACGGTTGATAAAATCATAAGCTTGCGGTGCGCCATAACTGAAATAATCACCATGGCCTTTATTTTCTTTAATTTCTCCAGAAAAAGCATATTGGTCTTTTTCTACGCCCACTTTGGCCGCATAGCCTTTTTGATCAAAACCAGCTTTGTCTGGATTGTTCGTAATAATTTGGTCGCCGTCGGTTTCAAAGCGCTGCCCGCGAAGCTGTGCATAGTATCCATCTTGGGCAATATCTACGCCTACAATTGATTTATATGTGTTTCTCTCACCCGCTTCGATCGTTGTGAAAATACCGCTTTTTTCAGGCGTTTTTGAAATCAGTTGAACGACACCGCCTATGGCATCTGTGCCGTATTGGACAGAGGCAGGGCCTTTCAGAATTTCAATTTGCTTAATATCTGAAAGATCAAATAGCGGAATATTGGTACTGGCTACAGTCGCAATATTTGAACGCATGCCGTCATGTAGAAACAGGGTATGAGAGGCATTCGTTCCACGCAAGAATACTGAAGCTGTCTGCCCGTATCCACCAACTTGTTTAACGGTTAGGCCTGCTTCTTTGCTAAGTAATGATGGAAAATCGGCCACAGGAGACTGTTCAATCGTTTTTTCATCAATGACTGAAATCCGCGCAGGAACATCTTTAATTTTTTCTTCACTGCGTGAAGCGGTAACGACGATGGTATCTAACGTTGTGCTGTTTGCTTTTTCAACTGCATCGGCAGCCAAAACATTTGCTGAAAAACCCATCGCAATCGCGATTGCGCCCACTAAGGCTGTAGGCTGAAAAAAAGTAGACATACTTTGCTCCATACATTCACCCCACGTGAATGATTGAGTTGAAGAACGCAGCAAGCAGGTATCCGGACTTAAATATAAATATTGCTGTAAAACAATATTGGCATATCCACCTTCCCGCAGAAATGCAGTGGTGTAAATCCCTCAATCGTTTGAGGTATTTATAAAGATATGCGGTTCATTTTACCGTTGCGGGGGCAGTGCTGGATTTCCACCAGCTTCCCTGAGCCTAAGCTCGACTTGCAGCAAGTTGGGCGAAGTATAAAGTCTGCATGGGACTTAAACAACGGATGTCAATAAATATTCAGGATGAACTTTACGCAAGGTCTAAAAATTGCATTACAATGATTCGCCCATTATTTATAGACTGGCTATGAATAGGGCGGAGTTAGAGCCACAATAATATGCGAACCCGTGCCAAAATTTGCGGTATCACACGTATTCAAGATATACAGTCTGCTGTCCAAGCTGGCGCAGATGCCATCGGATTTGTTTTCTTTGCGCCCAGTCCGCGCAGTGTAACGGCAGTGCAGGCTGCTGAATTGGTTCAGCACGTGCCTGCCTATGTGCAAACTGTGGGGTTATTTGTGAATGCATCGCTGGATGAAATAACAGACATTTTAAAGCAAGCACCGGTGGATATTTTGCAGTTTCATGGTGATGAAACACCTGAACAGTGCCAAGACATTTCAAAACAGGTTGGCCGCCGCTGGTATAAAGCCATTCAGGTCAAACCCGAACTGGATGTGATTGCTGAAATACAGCAGTATCAGCAAGCAGGGGCAAGCGCAGTGCTTTTGGATGCTTGGCATCCTGAACTCAAAGGCGGCACAGGGCACAGTTTTGACTGGACTCAATTCCCCAAACTCGATATTCCATTAATCTTGGCAGGCGGTTTAAAGCCTGACAATATTGAAGACGCTATAAAGACGACCAATGCTTATGCAGTTGATGTCAGCGGAGGCGTAGAGTCCGCTAAAGGTATCAAAGACAAGAAACTCATTGAACAGTTTATGCAAGGAGTCCAACGTGGATCAGCAAAATAAGATTGACTATACCCAATTCCCCGATGAACGCGGGCATTTCGGTATCCATGGCGGACGTTTTGTGTCAGAAACTCTAATGGCAGCATTAGAAGACTTAGAAAAACTTTATTTCCGTATGAAAGATGATCCTAAGTTTCTGGCAGAATTCGACCGTGATCTCGCCTACTATGTAGGTCGTCCTAGTCCTCTTTATTATGCTGAACGATGGTCAAAAGAACTTGGCGGTGCGCAAATTTACTTAAAACGTGAAGACCTGAACCATACAGGCTCGCATAAAGTAAACAACACCATTGGTCAGGCTTTGCTGGCTAAACTTTCAGGCAAAAAACGTATTATTGCGGAAACCGGTGCGGGCCAGCATGGTGTAGCAACGGCAACGATTGCTGCGCGTTTAGGTCTTGAATGTGTGGTGTTCATGGGCGCAGAAGACGTGAAACGTCAAGCCATGAACGTGTACCGTATGCGTTTGCTTGGTGCGACTGTTGTACCTGTCGAAAGTGGTTCAAAAACATTGAAAGATGCCATGAACGAAGCGATGCGTGATTGGGTAACCAATGTTGACTCTACTTATTACGTGATTGGTACAGTGGCGGGTCCGCATCCGTATCCACAATTGGTTCGTGATTTCCAATCGATTATTGGCCGTGAAGCGCGTAAACAGATTCAAGAACAAGCAGGCCGTCTGCCAGATGCCTTAGTGGCATGTGTAGGTGGCGGTTCCAATGCGATGGGCTTGTTCTATCCATTCTTGAACGATGAAGATGTGAAAATGTACGGTGTTGAAGCGGCAGGCTACGGCATTGAAACTGGCAAACACTCTGCGCCATTAAACGCAGGTCATGTCGGCGTACTTCACGGCAACCGTACCTATTTGATGTCGGATGAGCAAGGTCAGATCATTGAAACCCATTCAATTTCTGCTGGTCTGGATTATCCGGGTGTAGGCCCTGAACACAGCTTCTTAAAAGATATGCACCGTGTGAACTATGTGCCAATCAATGACACTGAAGCATTACAAGGTTTCCGTGATTTAACCCATATTGAAGGCATTATTCCAGCGTTGGAAAGTTCACATGCGATGGCTTATGTGACCAAACTTGCACCGACCATGGATAAAGACCAAATCATTATTGCGACGGTTTCTGGCCGTGGCGATAAAGACTTGATGACCGTTGCCCGCATTGATGGCGTGGAAATGGTAGAGATGTAAATTCCTTTAAGCCCTCGCCGATGAGAATCTCAGAATATTTTCTGAGTTCGCAAGGGGAGAGGTCTTTTAGAAAATATCAAAAAACGTGCTGAAGCAATTCAGCACGTTTTTTTTGAAATAGATTTTTATCCAAAACATGAATAAAGGCAGGCGACATGAATGTCGCCCGTTGAGCAGTAACAGGGATGTAATGTCTGCTCAATAAGATGATTTTGTTGCTTTTGCCGAAACAAAAGTAAGGGATTTCCTCTCCATGAAAACGCCAGTCAAATCTATGTTATTGGTCATGTCGCGTGATTTGCATTTTGATGGAGTGTTACTGCTTATCATTCAAATGCAAGAAGCTTGTAATGTTGCTTTGGATCAGCCCAAAGTAACCAAAGGCATTGTCATTCGCAAAACTCGTCTTATACTTTCATGTGATTCATATCGCTGCAAAAACATTTCTGTCGGAGTGTGGTCTGCCTCGAACAATTGCGAATGGCGTTTCCGTGAATCGTATGTTAGCTGTCAAAAATGTGTCAAAAGAAAGGAAATAAAATGCCCAGCCTATTTATCGTCATGCTTGGTGGCCGACATGCGCGTGCCAATGTTGAAGTTCATGATGTGGTTCTCGCGGTTGGCGATTCATTGGAAGATGTCTATCCGCAGCTCAGAAATGCATGGTTTGGTGAGCAAAAAGGGCTGCATATTGATGCTTGGGCGCAAGTGAGCGGCATTGAATCCGAAGCGAAACGTTATCAAATTCAATTTACTGATGCAGCGCCGAATGCACAAGATGAAAAACTGTGGCTGATTAATTTAGGCGGCTACGATGCAAGCGAGTTTGGCGAGCTGCATCGTTATGTATTGGTTACGGGTCAAAATGCCATGGTGGCAAAACAGCGCGGCAAAGCTTATTTTGGCGCGCATTGGCAAAAACAGCATACTGACCGCGTACTCGATGTTGATGATTGTATTGCCATTGATCATGTACATGGCCGTTATGTTCAGCTTGTAGCGGCAGATGAAGTTATACCCAGCCACTGGGCAAATGATTACATTTTAATAAATGAGCATTTGTTTTGATTAATAGCTGAAAAGTCAGCATTTATATTTTTTTGTGATTTTAGCCTGAAAACGCCCAAAGGTGCTTTTCAGGCAGAAAATAATAGGCATAATAACTGTCAGGATTTAAAAATAAACCGCAATGGAATGGCGTATATGGATTTAATACGGCCGAATGGACAGCCTCATTATGGGCGTTTCACTCAACTTCCCAATCGTATCGATTTAAATCGCTACGAATACAAGACGCCGTATGGCAAAGCGCTGCATGGTTGGCGTAAACGGTTAAAATATAAAAAATTTAAATTTTGCTGCATTCAGCATGAACATTACACCATTGGCCTGGCCATTGCCGATATTGCATGGGCGGGGCATGGTTTTGTTTATGTGTATGATCATTTAAACAATGAAGTGCTGGAATGGAATTCAATTAATTTCCTATCGCGCAATACGGTACTGGATGAACAGCCGTTATTTAATCAAAGCCATTTTATTAAATCGGGCGTGCAATTAGATATTCAGCATGCCAATGGGGTGCGCTATATCCAAATGTCCAAATATGGCGAGCTGCAGCTGAGCGCAAGGGTCTTCTGTGCAGGTACAGACCCTTTGAGTATGTGCAGTCCAACGGGGATTAACGGCTGGACGTATACGCAAAAATTGACCACTTTAGGCTGTGAAGGATTTTTCATTAATAGACAGGGAAGAACCATTCAATTTCATGAGCGGACTTTGGTGTCGCTGGATGATACCTGCGGCTTTCTGCGCCCCGAAACAGCGTGGTTTTGGCTGTCATGCAATTTTTGGGACAGTCAAAACCGTCGCATTGGCATTAACTTAGCTTCAGGCGTAAATGAAAGCTTTGGCAATGAAAATTGTCTTTGGGTGAATGGCAAACTTTATCCACTGTCAGATGTGCTGTTCCAGCAGCAAGGTGAACAGCAGTGGAGTATTATTTCCTTGGACAACAGTTTAAATTTGACCATTACCACAGGCTGGCGCCGCTATGAAAATTTGAATCTGCGGTTGGTTGGCAGCCAATTTAGTCAGTGGCAAGCCAAGATCAGCGGTACTGTGCAGCAAGAGGGTGAAGAGATTATTTTCCTGAATGAATATGGCTTACTTGAACAGCATTATGCCAAGTGGTGATCCATTACAATTCAAACATAAGCTATAAAAAAGCCGTAGTTGATACGGCTTTTTTTGCAGCTCACTTATTTCAATGCGGCTTATTGCGCTGCTTGCCAAAAAGCTTCACCTGCGGCAATCGGGTCATCAGTTTCTGCTAAGGTTTTCACCCACACATCATACTGCGCAATCACAGGATGCTGACTTGGATGGAAATCAGGATCAAACCAATCTGAATATTGCCTGCGCATACGTGACAGCATGCCTTTTTTACCAAAGAACCACGGAAGCCCTTTAGCCATTAGCTGCAAACGTTCTCTGCGGCTAAAACCGTCATATTTCAACATGACATCGGCACGATAAGTGGTAAAACCGAACATCATCACTGTAGTAAAGGCGAGTGCAAATTTACGGGTTAGTTCCGGTACATTGCCGACTTGCTTCATCACATCAAAAGCCACATCACGGTGCTCCATTTCTTCAATGGCATGCCATGCAAATAAAGCACGGACATAGGGATGCGCATCTTGCAGAGTCTCTTTTTTGCTAAAGAAGGTTTCTGCCATCAAAGCTGTTAAATGTTCTGCGGCTGCCGTCATGGCAATGTTGTACTGCGGCGAGCGTTTGGTCAGTTCAAACTTAAAAATTTTATTTAAACGTTTGATAAAAGCATCCACCGGCATGCCTTGATCACGCATGACTTGGTTCATCTTGTCATGCGCCATGCCATGCTGCGCTTCTTGTTTAATAAAATCAGCGACACGCTGCTGCAAATCCGGGTCTTGAATTTTGTCGCGGAATAACCGGACAGATTGAATAAAATAACGCTCGCCATCCGGAAAGGTCAGGCTTAGCGCATCAAACATGCGGGTGCGAAATGGGTCACCGCCAAACCAAAAACGCGGCGCTTCATTCAGCTTAAAATCCAGCTTGGTGCGAACTACAGGTTCGACTTGATATTGGACGATTGCATTCATAATTTTTTTCTTTGCCAGTCGTATTAAATGCAGTATGTCGGAGAAAAGGCACTTTGTTTTGACAGATATTGCCATTTTTTATACATTTTACGCCAAGGTGAAAATATAAAATGTCAGATAAGAACAATGATTTTGAGGGCAGGTGATGGCTGAAATTCATATCCCAAATGGTTATTTCCAATTATGGAATATGTACTTGCGTGAACGTGAGCAGGACTATACACACCTCGAATTTTTAGCCCCCTATGTTGCTCAATTGCAGCATGTGCTGTCACTCCCGATCGATTCACAATCGTCCTATTCATTTTTTAAAACCATCATGCAATTAACTCAGCAGCATTTGGATTGTCCGCAGTTAGTGTTTGAAATGGCAAAGTATATTCGGGCTGAACATTTTGGCGTATTGGGTTATATGGCGACACGTAGTGAGAGTGTGGCGGAAGCCTTGCAAAATGTGGTGCGCTTTAGCCGTTTAGTGATTGATGGTGATGAAATTGTGCCGATGCATATGTCGCATCAAGGGAAGCAGATTATTCTGTCTTGGCCGCTGCATGATGATGATTTTTCATTACTGAATGAACTGACTACTGCCTGTATGGCGCATTTAGCCAAACAAATATTTCCGGCATCGCTAAAATTGCTCAGCATTCATTTTGCCCATGCGCCGCAAATGGCGCGCTATCAGTATGAAAAATTTTATGGCTGCCAAATTGAGTTTTCGACTGCGTATTATTCCTTTGTGCTGCATGCGGACAGCTTGGATTTAAAGTCCGAATTGGCTGATCCTTCATTAATGCAATTGTTGTTGCGGCAGGCAGAGGAAGCAATTGCAGCACGGCCTCAGCATTTTCAGCCGCTGCAGCATATGCAGCAGAGTATTGCCGAATATCTAAGAAGCCATCAACAAGCGCCTAAAATAGAATGGCTGGCCGATGAATTGCACATGTCTGTGCGAACCTTGCAGCGGCAATTGCAGGAACAAGACACCTCGTTTAAACAGGTGCTGGAAAATGAGCGCATGAAACGCTGTGAGCAATTATTGCAGCAATCTATCAGCCTGACGGAGATTGCGGTACAGCTGGGCTATTCCGACCAGTCTGCATTAGCCAGAGCCTATAAAGCGTATAGCGGGCAAACGTTGTTGGCACGCAAAAAACAATTAAAACCTTAAATGAAGAGCGAAAAAAAGCGGTCAATTGACCGCTTAAACTTCATTAGGCTTATACCGCTGTCTTAAAGCGGGGAATGCGGAAGAGAATCGCCAAAATAGCGAAAATCGCCAATACCCAGCAGTAATAGACACTGCCAATCAGTTCTACAGGCGATAATTTGGCAATCGAACAGGCCAATAACAACTGAGCGCCATAAGGAATTAAGCCTTGTGTCACACAAGAAAAAATATCCATCAGCGCGGCGGCGCGTTTTGGATCGACGCCGTATTCTTGCGCGACCTCGCGCGCCATATCGCCAGCCAGAATAATGGCAACCGTATTGTTGGCCACAAACAGGTTAGCAAAAATGACTAAAAAACTGATGCCGATTTCACCGGCGCGCTGTTTTCCGACTTTAAATAATCGGGTCAGGCTGTAAATACGCTGAATCAGCCATTGCAAGCCGCCTTCTTTTTGCATAATGGCAGAAATACCGCCCAAGAACATCGACAGCAGAGCAACCTCAAACATGCCGCTAAAGCCGTCATAGATTGAATTGCTGAAACTGACTAAATTGAAATTTGGCGTTTCGATTAGCCCGATAGCGCCTGACAGGATTACCCCAATGGACAGCACGGCCAGCACATGCAGGCGGGAAAAGGCCAATATAAACACGGCGATGTAGGGCAAAATCAGCCATGCATCATAGGCTTTATGCTCAATCGCTTGTGATCCGTGACTCATCCATAAATAAATTATAATGCTGATGAAAGATGCGGGTACAGCAATCCACACATTGACTTTAAATTTGTCCCGAAGCTGCACCTTTTGGCTGCTGGTGGCGGCAATCGTGGTATCTGAAATCATCGATAAATTGTCGCCGAACATGGCGCCGCCAATTACAGCGCCAATCGCATAGACTGCTTCAATATTGGTGACTTGGCTAAAGCCAAAGGCAATAGGCGCACATGCGGCAATGGTGCCCATCGAAGTGCCCATGGCTGTGGCGATGAAAGCGGCAATCAGAAACAGCATGGGCAGTACAAATTGCGGCGGAATAATAGAAAGCCCCAGCTGTACGGTTGCATCAACGCTGCCAATAGCGCTGCTGACGCTGGCGAAAGCCCCTGCCAGCATAAACACCATAAACATTAAAATCAGGTTGGGATGGCTGGCGCCTTTTAAAAAGGTGTCGATGCCTTGATTAATATTGCCGCGGTACAGCAGCACCGCTAGGATTACAGCCGGCAAGGCTGCCGCCGGCGCTTTGATTTGATAAAAAGCAAATTCAGCGCCAATTGCGCTATGGTAAATGCCGCTGCCTAAAAAAATGGCTAAAAAAACAATAAGCGGCAGCAGCGCAATAGCCCGCGCTTGCGCTTTATTGGGGGAAGAGGGGTTCATAGGAGATAAAAAAATAACACAATGCGGTTAGTATAAAGCAGGTTTTGCTATTTCAGAAAAAATTAAATGTAAAAGCTAAGCCACCTATTTATATCAATTTTTTAGCAATAAAATTATGTTTATCTAAATGCTTAACATTTTGTAATTTAGTGAAATTAGGCATCTTTGATCATTGAGAAAAAAGCCGAAATATCCGTAAATGATGCTTTCGGATTGTTCTGGAAGTTTTGACCGCAGCAGAAATGCCGGCATAAATGCTCACACCCTGTTCAATGGGTGAAAAATAGCGTTACAATGCGGAGTCTTGTATTTCTACAAAGCCAAACTGTTTTGAACCATTCAAGGAAAGTATTGCCCTATGTCACGTTTAGCCGCACGTTTTGAAGCACTTCAATCACAGCAGCGTAAAGCTTTGGTTTCTTATGTCATGGCTGGCGATCCGCAGCCGCAAGTGACAGTGCCATTACTGCATAGCATGGTCGATGCCGGCGTAGACGTGATTGAATTAGGCTTGCCTTTTTCAGATCCAATGGCGGATGGCCCAGTCATTGCACTGGCTGCTGAACGCGCGCTTGCGGGCGGTACGAATACTCTTGATGCTTTGAACATGGTGAAAGAATTCCGCCAAAAAGACACAGAAACACCTGTGGTTTTGATGGGCTATTTAAACCCTGTAGAAGTGATTGGTTACGAAAAGTTTGTGGCTTATGCGAACGAATGCGGTGTTGACGGCGTGCTTTTAGTAGATTTGCCGCCGGAAGAAGCAAAAGATTTAGATGCAGTGCTGCAAAAATACAGCATGGATCAAATCTTCCTGCTGGCGCCAACGTCAACTGATGAGCGGATTCAGCATGTTGTGAATCAGGCCAGCGGTTTTATTTATTATGTTTCCCTGAAAGGGGTAACAGGCGCCGCAACGCTGGATGTTGCTGAAGCAGCGAGCCGGATTCAAAAAATTAAATCTTATACTAATGTTCCTGTTGGTGTTGGATTTGGCATCAGCGATGCAGCCTCTGCGAAAGCAATGGGCGCTGCAGCTGATGCAGTGATTGTCGGCAGCGCCTTTGTTAAACAGTTTGCAAGCTTAGCCCCAGAACAGGCCGCAATTGCAACGGTGAATAAAGTTAAGGAGCTTCGAGCAGCGCTCGATGAGTTAGTATGAGTCAAGATGTGAAATCAGGGAAAATTCTCAGCCCGTCTACGCCGTGGACGGACCGCAGTGTGCCAGGCATTCATATGCCGGATGAGCAGCAGGCGCTCAAAGCCACATTTACAGAACCAACAATTGAATGCCCTGAGTGTCATGCCTTAGTGACCCGTACAGCGATGTCTTTCAATGCCTATGTGTGCCCGCAGTGCGATGAGCATTTGCGCATGAAAGCCCGTGACCGTTTAAATTGGTTTTTCGATCAGGTACAGCGTGAACTGGGCCAAGAATTTAAAGCCAAAGACCCGCTGAAATTTGTCGACAGCAAGCCATATCCAGACCGCATGAGCGAAGCTCAGCAAAAAACTGGAGAAACAGAAGCGCTTGTAGTAATGCAGGGCATGCTTAAAGGCATTCCGTTAATTGCTGCCGCTTTTGAATTCGATTTTATGGGCGGTTCAATGGGTTCTGTTGTCGGTGACCGCTTTGTACAGGCGGCTGAACTGGCCATCGAATCGAAACAGCCTTTAATTTGTTTTGCTGCTTCAGGCGGCGCGCGCATGCAAGAAGGCATGCTGTCATTGATGCAAATGGCGCGTACTTCTGCGGCGATTCAAAAAATGAAAGAAGCAGGTCTGCCTTATGTGGTGGTATTGACACATCCTGTGTACGGCGGCGTAACTGCGTCATTGGCGATGCTGGGTGATGTGCATTTGGCAGAACCGAAAGCGATGATTGGCTTTGCCGGCAAACGCGTGATTGAGCAAACCGTGCGTGAGAAATTGGAAGAACCGTTCCAGCGCGCTGAGTATTTGCTTGATCATGGCGTAATCGATCAAATTGTTCACCGCCACGCATTACGTGATACTGTATACCGTATTGTCAGTAAATTGATGAATCTGTCTTGAATACAGCACCCCTTGCATCTGATTCTTTAAACACATGGCTCGATTATTGGGGCCATGTTCATGTTACAGGTATTGATTTAGGTTTAGAACGCGTCATTCCTGTGGCGGAAAAACTGGGCGTTACACGTCCAGCGGCAAAAGTGTTTACCGTTGCCGGAACCAACGGCAAGGGGTCAACCACCACTGCTTTAGCGGCTATTCTCAATGCGCAGGGCTTTCGGGTAGGACTGTATCAGTCACCGCATATTTACCGTTTCAATGAACGCGTCAAGCTTCAAGGTCAGGAAGTATCCGACCAAGCGCTGATAGACGCGTTTGTTGCAGTGGATCAGGCCCGCCGCGAATGCGGTTTGAACCTGTCTTTTTTTGAAGCCACTACGCTGGCAGCTTTTGTCATTTTTAAACAGCAGCAGTGTGATGTCTGGGTGCTCGAAGTGGGCTTGGGCGGCCGCTTAGACGTGGTCAATGTCATCGATCCGGATATTGCTGTGATTACCAATATTGGCCTAGATCATACCGATTGGCTGGGCGATACCATTGAAAAAATCGCTTTTGAGAAAGCCGGCATTATCCGTCCGGATATTCCTGTGGTTTTTGGCGGCCAGCAGACGCTGCCGCAAGCCATTCAAAATAAAGCCGATGAATGCCATGCCCATCTGCATGCAGTGAACCGTGATTATTTTTATCAATACAGTGATGATGGCCAGTCATGGATGTTTGCCTCTGCTGGCACAACGCTGAAATTTCCGCTGGGCAGTTTAGCGCTGGAAAATATTTCTACAGCAGTCGCTGCTGTTTTAGTTAGCGGACTGCAGGTTTCACAGCAAGCAATTGCTCAAGGCATTCAAAGCGCTGCGCTGCAGGGGCGTTTTGAAATCCGTCAAATTGCTGAAAAAACCGTCATTTTTGACGCTGGGCACAATCCGCACGGCGTAGAATTTTTGTTAAAGCAATTGCGAAAATTTTTAGAATACAATAAACAATACACTGAAGTGATCAGTGTTTTTTCTATGCTGGCTGATAAAGATATAAATTCTGTCGTCAGCTTATTGAAAGATAGGGTTTTAATGTGGAAAATTGCACCGTTAACTGTTCCACGCGCAGCCGGCATTGAACAATTGGATGCGGCGCTGCAGGGACAGCCGGTAGAGCATTACAGCAGTATAAAATCAGCTTTTAAATCAGCCTTAGATGAAACGAAAAATAATCAGCTGATTTTGGTATGTGGATCATTTCATACCTTAGAAGCGGTATGGGAGTATTTGGAAGAATGTCAATGAATAACAAACAGCGCTGGATGGGCGGTGTTGTTTTACTAAGCGGCGGTGTATTGTTGGCAGCCTTGCTTCTTAAGGGCAAAGAAGAAATTCACAATAATCAAATACAGGCTCCAGACACCGCGCAGGTCGATACTAAAAAAGCTTCAAGTTCAGGTGCTGGACTCACAGTTGATGTGGAGACTGAGAAGCGCTTGCTGGAAGCGCAGCGCCACGCCCGTGAAAAATCGGTTGCGGAACAGGAAGCGCGCGCTGCAGAGTTTTTGGCAATGCAGCAGCAGGCCGAAGCCGATGCTGCCCGCAAAGCTGCCGAAGAATATGCCGAACTCAATGCCCGCCGTTCTGCGCAGCAAAGTTCAGATAACATTCCGCCAGAGCTGATTGAAGACCAAGCAGCCAAAGAAAAGCATATTGCTGAGGATAAACTGGCGGCTCAAAAAAAGTTAGAACAGCAGAAAGCGGCGCAGCAAAAGGCTGATCAAGCTAAACAAGACGCTGCCCGTAAATCTGCAGAGGCGCAAAAACTGGCTGCGGAAGAAAAACGCAAGGCCGAACAAAAGCAGCGTGAGGCAGAACGTTTAGCTGCTGAGAAAAAAGATGCGCAAAAGAAAGCTGATGAGAAAAAAGCGGCTGACAAACGCGCTGCAGATGAAAAGCTGAAAGCGGAACAAAAGCGCAAAGATGACGCGAAGAAAAAAGCGGAAGCGGATAAAGCGCGTGATTTGCTGGAACACGGCGACAAGCAGTGGATGGTGCAGGTTGCTCTGGCTGCCAATGAGGCCAATGCTGACGCAATTGCATCCAAACTGAAGGCGAAAGGCTATCGCGTTACCAAAAGTCCGACCTCTAAAGGTATCCGTATTATGGTTGGACCTTCTAAAGACCGTGAAGCCGCTGATGCAGCTCGTAAAAAAATTACAAATGATGCCAGTTTGGGTATGAAATCCGCTTGGGTGATTGACTGGGTGCCTTTGGATAAACGCTAAGGCGTAATCAGCCATGGTGAGTGAATTAAGATGGATTCTGCAGCTGCTGCCGAATCCATCTTATATTTTCTGGGCTGAATAGTTTTTCGATATTGCTCCAAATAGGATGGAAACCATAGCCGCCATGCTTCATTTCATTCAGCGCATCTGCGGTATTCCAGCCCTCAAAAATAATTCTGTACATCGCGATGCTGGCACCTGTCCGGTCAGAACCGTGATAGCAATGGATAAGCACTTTTTGATTATTCAGCTGCGCCTGCTGAATGCTTTGCATCACTTTTAGCAGATCATCTCTCGACATCGCCCAAGTATTAATAGGTACATGTACCTGTTTGAAATCTTGCGCAGGCAGAATTTTATCATCGGCATTGCGTGATCTTAAATTGATAATCATTTGAATATTTTGTGCTTTTAATAGCGGAAGCAGCTCAGCACTAGGCTGTTCGCTGCGGTAAACCAAAGGGCTGATTTGATAAAAATTTGTCTGCTTATTCAGTGCGCTTCCCCAGTGTGCAGGGCGCTGCTGGTCAGGCCAATCCTTAGATGTCATGCATCCAGATAAACTAAGCGTGCAAATGATGATCAGGGCGCTATATTTCATGGTGTTTGATACCTTTTTAATTCCACAGGATCATGCGCACAAATGAACTCAATACGGGGTTCATTTTGCGCCAAGTATTGAATCTTCTTTAAATTTTCTAGACGCTGCACATTGTCTACAGCAAAGAAGCGTTCCAGCTGATTCAGCGGTTTCAGCTTATGCTGGCCGCTTAATTGCAGATGAGAGTAATAGGCATCTCCGCAGAAAAAAATCCAGCCGTCTTGCTTTCGAATAGCAACACCGCAATGGCCGAGAGTATGCCCAAGCAGCGGAATCATTAAAATCTCATCCTGAAACAGCCTAAAACCCTGCACGCGGTGCAGATTGTGCCAGCTTTCACCTTGCAGCGGTTCGATGAAGTTCCAGTAGCGGTGCTGCTGAAACTGCTGCGGCTTATAGCGGGCTTTATTCTTGAAGGATTTTAAGTTTTGCGCTGCATTATATTCACTGGACAGCACATGCACGGTCGCCTGCGGAAAATCGGAAATACCGCCAGCGTGGTCAAAATCTAAATGGCTTAGCAAGATGTGTTTAACATCCTTTGCCTGAAAGCCTAGCTGTTGAATTTGAACTAGGGCAGATAACTCTATATTGTTTTCAATTCGTCCGGTTTGGGTAATTAAGCTGCCTAAACGCGCTTTGCTATTCAAATAATCCTGTATACCTAATCCTGTATCGATCAAGACTAGGCCTTGGTCTGTTTCCAGCAGCAGGCAGTGGCAGATGAGTTTCGCATGTATGCTGCGTTGCCCAAACAGCGGGCCGCATAATGGACACAGGGTGCCGCAATGTAAATGATGAATG
>JASLHF010000149.1 GCA_030152275.1 Acinetobacter sp.
CGCCAACACTTCAAAACCTTTCATAAACTTTTTATTGGTATATAAATGCGGCTCATCTGCCCAAGCATGAATTTTACGGTCTTCATGCACGGCTGCCATTTTTCGGATACCGCGGAATTTGGGCGAAGCTTTTTTGTGCAGTTTTAAAATTTTCTTAAAGCTGCTGCTGCGCGGATCAGCTGTGCCTATGATCCCGCCTAAGTGCAAGCCTTGCTGTTCAAAGGGCAGTTTGCTCACAAATTCAGTTTCACCGACGACACCTTTGCCTTTATGGTCATGCCAGCTGGCTTCGATATGCACGACCTGATCCACAGCATAGCGTCCAATGTCAGCTTTGTAATTTTCAGGCAAATATGGCGCGGTAACATGGCCGGTCAGTCCCAGCGTTTCAATTAAATCATCCGGTTTAACCAAGCGGAGCATTTTGTCCAGCAGCTGCGGGTGTTTGCCCAAAAGCTTGACTGCTAAAGCGGCAGCATGCGGCGTGTGGTAGGGGTCCCATTGGTGAATGTGCGGGTCAATAATTGGAAAATCGAGCTGTTGCATGGCTATCCTTATATTGCTTGAGGCTGCTGAAAATAAAGCGGCTTTTTTGTATGGAGCCGCAGGTAAATTTAAAACACTGCAACAGTAACAGTCTGTATTTTTGCAGCAGTTTTTCTGTGCGCTCTTATTATTACTTTGGCGGTGTTTCCCGATTTATTGCCAAGCCTTAGACGCCAAAACGACACTTCTGATGCTGGAAAAGCTGTCTTTAAAATCGTATTGATGAATATTTATTCACTTAAAATGCTGCGCTTAATTTACCAGTATGCGCATGTGAAAACAGCATTATTTCATCGAAATTTGCGCAAAAAATGTGAATTATACGGTCACATTTACAATTATAGGATTTGATGAACAGGATGATTTTAACTAAGAAATAAAACAGCGTCAGATTAAAAACATGATGAAAGAGGCATCTATAAGCCAGCGCAGACGATGAGGGTGTTAATTTAAAATGAAGGCATTAACGCAAAAGATTTTCAGATATGCGAACGATAAGGGAGCAATAAATAAAGCGGACAGTTTGCGCGTGTAATATCTTGCCCTTTAATTTCGCGGCAATTTTGTCCTGACATTGCGCTGCTCAATTTGATGAACTGAGTGAGGTATTTATATAGCCGTTAGAAATACTGAGATGCTGCATTTTGGGATAGGCAAGTGCTAAAAAAAGCCCCGGAGGGCTTTTGATGCAGCTATTTGGGCATGGCTGAAATTTGACTTAGCGCGGATTTCTTTTATTGGCATTTCACGCAATAAAAAATAAATTTTGCGATTCGCCAGATGCTACAGAAACAGGAAAGATTTAATGGTCATGGTCATGTTTTGTGGCATGAAATTCTTCATTGTGGCGGAAGCGCAGGTAGTTTTCGAATTGATCGCAATATTCATCATAGTTATCTTCCAGCATCATTTGAAATTGCTGCAGAATATAAGACATGACCTGTTCTTTGGCATCGCGCATTTCATCGCCGTCTTTAAAGTTGTTGGCAGCAACCCATGTATTGAAGCGCGCAGTGCCAAACAGCATGGCCGCGCTGATTTGACCGCGTTTTTCTGCAGGTTTTTCTTGGCTGCCTTTTTCGATACGGCTAAACTCATTAGCCAGTTTAATAAATTCATCAGCGCGTTCAAAGAAAGCCGCATTTAACGCTTCTTCTTCGGTCACATCGGCCGCTTCAATCTTTTGAACCATGAATTTTTCCTAATATTTAAAATCTGAATGCCTAATTATAGGCAAAGCCTTGCAGAAACTAAACCATTGACTTAATCTAAAAATAGCCTAAGCACTTTTTGGAGACGCGAGATGCGGGATGTTATTGCTGTTCAGAGTTTAAAAAGCGACATTGCGCTCTTGCGTCAAAACATCTGGCCGCCGGCTAATTTGGCAAATGTGGAAGGCTTGCCGATTTATTATGGAACTGCTGCTCAGGTTGATGAATATTACCGGCAGTGGACGGGGTTGATTGAACGCGCGCAGGATTTGTTTCAGCCGTTCATGGAAGATGAAACGCTAGACGCCGTGCATTTACCCAGTCATTTAAACTTGCCGCTGTTTTATTTTCATGTTGACCGTATTCGTATTAATAAAACCCGCGCCAAAGAGTCTAAAACCTTTCGTGGCATTGCCAGCTTGATAGAGAAATGCGGCCAGTTTGAGGCGCATGAAATAGCAGCGATGCAGCGCTGGCTGGATTCAGATGAAACAGCCGCACTGGTTGCGCACCGGGAATTTATCGATTTGCGCACTTATGTATTTCAGTTTGGTCAAAGCGAATACACCCGTACGCGTTTTTATGTCAATGGTATTGTGCTGAGTGTTGAAGCGGATTTTGAACTGGTCGATGCGCGTGATAAACCGCGTAAACAGCGCAATGACAGTTATAGTGACCCGCTGGCAGACAATCAAACTTGGAAAGTTTTTGGAAAGTACCGCTGAGGACTGCAGGCACTGGTGAAGTGTGAAAGCATTGCAATACTGTTAGCGGCAAGGGGAGAGAGTTGCTTGCTGCAAATCCTGAATAGAAATATAGCCGTCCTCCGCCTGCATATCCCCGCTGTGTGTTTTTAACATAAGGCATTCGCCCTTTTGTACCGCGGATAAAGCTTCAGCATTTTGTTTAGACATATTCAGGGTATAAATGCTTAATTGGCCATCTGTCGTTTTAATTTGATAAGATTCTTCGCCGTAGTTGTCAGGATTATTTTCGATAACTTTAAATATTTTGGCGCCTGCAGGCAGAGGTTCAGCGTCATTTAGCGGCAAGGGGAGAAAGTTGCTTGCTGCAAATCCTGAATAGAAATATAGCCGTCCACCGCCTGCATATCTCCGCTGTGTGTTTTTAACATAAGGCATTCGCCCTTTTGTACCGCGGATAAAGCTTCAGCATTTTGTTTAGACATATTCAGGGTATAAATGCTTAATTGGCCATCCGTGGTTTTAATTTGATAAGATTCTTCGCCGTAGTTGTCAGGATTATTTTCGATAACTTTAAATATTTTGGCGCCTGCAGGCAGCGGTTCAGCGTCATTTTTCAGCGCCGGCTTTGTATTTTGATCCTTTGTTTCGACATGCGGCGGGGTTGTTGTGGCTGATTCAGGAGGATTGCAGTCGCTGAGCAGTAAGCTGCAGCAGGATGCACAGAACAGTTGTTTTATCACTTTATGTTCCTCTATTCTTTATCTTTTCATACAGCTTTTTTTAAATACAAACATAATTCATTTCAACAGCTCATTGGTTTTCTTTAAATTATGGACAGCGGCTCTCATTGCAGTACTGCATGTGCTTATGAATACAATGTCCATTCCAAAAATGTACAGACACTGAACCAAAGTGAAAACGTTGTAAAAATCATTGGGGGCTTTAAAAAAGCGCGGTTCTAAAGCCGTTTAGTGGAGTATAAAAATCAGTACAGTATAAAAAGGTGATATGGGCAACATTGTGTATTTGTGGAATTAAATCTGCTGCATGCAGCAGCAGGTCTAATTTAAAAATATTGTGCATTTCAATAGGGCTTAATGCAAACGTTCAGCCAGCCTAATTAAAATGCTGGAGCGGCCCATAATGCGGGACAGAGATGCGGAATAGAAAGGCGCCATGCGGGTGCTGGTACTTGTGAAAGCTAGACTTGGAGATATGCGCGATATTGTTTTTAACGCTGTTCTTGCATATTTCCGGCTCACATTTCGCATGAGTTAATCCTGCCAAAATGGCTTGGCATTATCTACAAAATGCCGAAGCTCCAGCTGAATACTTTGTGCAATCTGGGTATGCTGTGACGCAATCCAGCCCAATATAAACCATGCCTTTGGCTGTTGTTCCAGCTCCGATAGAAATATTTCTTGGGCAACTGTTAAGTCATTGAATTGTCCTAAACTTTCCTGCAAAGGTTTGAGCGCTTTTAAGTAGCTTCGTACAGCTTTTTGATCATACAATGACGATGCAAATTCAACGCTATAGCGCAGCGTTTTGACCCGCTTTCTGAGCTGATGCTTTTCTTCGGCATGCATCTGTTCAAAGTGCCCAGCGGCCTGGCAAATGCGTGTATGCATTTTATTCAATTTCTTTTTTAACTGTTTTTGCGCTTTGTAGTTTTTTTGGGGCGTGCTATGTATAAATTCGATTAATTCGAGCAGCAGCAGTACGGTGGCAGGATTGTGAAAAATTGCGCTCAGACCTTCTGGTCCTTCAGTTGAAGCGGGGAGCTGCAGAATAGGTGAGCCCGCGGCTTCAAGCTTCGGCATTAAGCTTTCGGATAGAGCATCACGGTCACGTGAATTGCCGAATTGACGGAAAATATCCGCCAGCTGCGGTTGCCATTGCACCGCTTTAGAATTGTACTGAGGATCAAAACTAAAAGTTTTCAACGCACTGCGCAGGCGCCGGATGGATACTCTGGCCTGATGCACATGTTCGGCCTGATTGCGTTTGAGCGCGATTGCGCTGGCATTGGGCAGCAAGTGCTCTAAGCAGTTGGCAACGATTTTTTGCAAAATGCGCTGGCTGCT
>JASLHF010000180.1 GCA_030152275.1 Acinetobacter sp.
AGTGTTGGTGCGTACTGCACCTCAGCCAAAGCAATATCTTTTAAATTGCTTCAGGCTGAAAATTCATATCCATCAGTGTTGTTCACTAATCGCTATATTCTACGTGAAAATTAGTCTTATTTCGAATTTTGCAGACTGCTGGGCTGTTTAAAACGCTTAAAACTTCAGCAATGCTGAAAATGGCGGGATTTTCTAAAAAAATCATAAAAAATATTAGTAAACAATAATTTAATTGCTTTTTTAAATAAATATCTGTTTGAAAATAGAGCATGACAGCTGCTGAAAAGTCAAACTAATTTCTGGCTACATATTGGGTATCATGCAAATAAATCATTAAAACCTAAATTTTAGACAATTTGGGTTTGACGTGTCATTAAAAAACTGCTGTAGCGAAGCCTGTTGCAATTATCTGTTTATGCCAGACTGTCAGTGGCGCAATCAGTGGGATGACGATGCTGGTTTTTCTGACGCAGTATGCTGATGTGCAGTGGACGTGTTGGATATGAAGTGTGATGGATCGCATTAACGGGCGCATCAACTGGAATTAAGCGGGTGAATATTGATCATTTCTATCTATTTTTTTGTAACGTGCTGTCTAGGTGAATTTTATTTTTTTTGTGATTTAATTCACATAATTTCACTAAAAATATGCGCTCAACAGGTGATGTATATCTTCCGAATTCCCCTGTGTTGAGCAGTGCAAAGCATCCTTGCGTTTTTCAATCCAGATGCTTATTTAGAGCCAAGATTTTTTAAATTTTTAATTGGGCATCTTCAATTGATGGAAATAAATGCGATGTTTTATAAAGTGTTAATTTTTTATTTTTGTTTAATTAAATGATTGGATTTTACAGTTTACCTAATCAAAAAAGGATGATTCTTAGATCTGTTTTTAAACCTAAGCCTGCTAGAGCAGAGAGGCTTAAAACATAAATCATCACTTGAATATTTGATAAATTATTAAATTTAACTCTTTATTGTTTTACATAATTTTTTTAATACAATCAGTATAATATTTGATTCAATTGTTTTCATTCGGTCTGTTTGTCAGGTCTTGTCCTTGTTTTGTTTGTTAAAATTTGTTAATAAATTAGGATGTGTATATTAAACTAAAGCTAATTAGTCAGTTTTGTGCCTTTTAGCCCATGCTAGGTGAAGCGTTATGGCGATACAATTGCTCGAAATTGGTCCTCAGACAGAACAGCTGGCGGCCTGCAGGCTGGCTTTGTTAATGGGTGTCTTTACAGAAGACAACCGTGTAGCGGAGTTTTTGAAGTTTTCCCGAAGCCTCCTGCAGGCGGAAAATGCTGTTTTAGCTTTTCAGGATGAGCCTTATATCTGGTATTCGTCAGCAGCTGGCTGCAAGCCGTTTTTAGCCAGTGACAGCGCTAATCTGCATGCGTACTTCAATGATTCAGCGTGTATAGACATTAATCATCCGCAATATGATGAATTCTCTGCACATGTAAAAAGCTTGGGCGCAGACCATGCGCGGCTAGTTGCATTTAACCTGAAAGATCAGGATTTGCTCATTGGCCAGGTGCTGTTGTTTGATGATCAAACAGCAGGCTTTGATAAAGCCCAAACCACTGTAGTGCATGAATTTGCGGAAAGCCTGATTAATATTGTGAAGCTGCGTTTAGAAAATAATGAACTCAAAGAGCTGTATGAACAGCAGTCCGCGCTGAATTTTAGCAAGACCAAGTTTTTCCAAATCATCGCGCATGATTTGCGTGCGCCATTCCATGGCTTACTGGGATTTTCTGAAGTGCTGGCGCAGGAGCGTGAAACGCTGGATGAATCCAGTATTCAAAATATTGCTGATTACTTGTTTGATACGGCGCAGTCAACCTACAACCTGCTGGAAAGCCTGCTGAATTGGGCAATGGCGGAAGGCGGCCGGTTTGTTTATCATCCGATCAATTTTTCGGTCAGCCAGTCTGCAAAAATTGTTTGCAGTGTGCTGAACAGCATGGCAGTCAATAAAAATATTCAGCTGCTGAATCAGGTGCCGGAGGATTTAAAAGTCTTTGCAGACATTAATATGGTCACCTCAGTGATGCAGAACTTGGTGTCGAATGCGCTGAAGTTTACGCATACGGACGGCAGCGGCAGAGTGGTGCTGAGTGCGAAAAGCACTCCCAGCGGCGTTTGCCTGAGCATTTCAGATTCGGGTTTAGGCATGACCAAAAATCAGTTGGAACAATTATTTCAGCCGAAACTCACTGTCAGTGTGAAGGGGACTTCTGGCGAAAAAGGCACAGGTTTGGGCCTGATGCTGTGCAAGCGCTTTGTCGATTTAAATCATGGTGAAATTAGTGTCGAGTCTAAAGAAGGTTTAGGCACTGTATTCAAAGTCATATTGCCTGCAGCCAATAGTGCGCATCTTGCACTGAATATGGGCGCACTGGGCGATAAGCCGCAGGAAACCGCCTAATCTTTTTATTCATGTTCTAAAAGTCTTTCCCCAAGCGCTTGTCAGCTGTTATAACTAGAAAAAAATTGGGTTTAGGGTTTATACATGAATGCCGAACAATTGCAGAAAACATTGCGCGCCAGCCAATATGCGGAACAGGTGCTGGGAATTCACCGCGATCTGATTGAACAAGACTATGCAGTTGATCAGTTCCTAAGCCCGCTCAGCACCGTGAAAATACAGCAGTTTGTAGATAGCGCGCTGGATCATCTCAGTGATGAAAACAGCTGGATGCGCGCAATGCGCATTCTGCGCGCCCGCCTAATGTTCCGCTGGATTTGGCAGGATGCCAATCAGTTGACCAATGTCGTGACCCTGACCAAAGAGCTTTCCGATTTTGCAGATATGGCCATCTGTGCAGCCAAATCGTTTGCCTATGCGCCTCTGGCAGTCAAATATGGCGAACCGCTGGGTTATAACGGCAAGCTGCAGGATTTAATTGTCATTGCAATGGGGAAGCTCGGCGCGCAGGAGCTGAATTTATCCAGCGATATTGACCTGATTTTTGCGTTTGATGAGCAAGGTGAAACCAATGGCCGAAAATGCATTGATGTCCAGCAGTTCTGTATTTTGTGGGGGCAAAAACTCATTTACCTGCTGGACCATATTACCGCTGACGGTTTTGTCTTCCGGGTTGATATGCGTTTGCGCCCGTGGGGTGACGGTTCTGCATTGGCAATCAGCCATGCTGCGCTGGAAAAATACTTAAGCCAGCATGGCCGTGAGTGGGAGCGTTATGCGTGGATCAAAGCGCGCATTGTGACCGGCGGCAAAGAGGGTGCAGAGCTGCTGGATATGACCCGCCCCTTTGTATTTCGAAAATATGTTGACTACACCGCCTTTGAAGCCATGCGTGAAATGAAAGTCATGATCGAACGCGAAGTGCAGCGCCGTAATATTGAAGATGATATTAAGCTGGGTGCTGGCGGGATTCGTGAAGTTGAATTTATCGTGCAAGTCTTTCAGCTGATTTATGGCGGTTCGAAACTTGAATTGCAGGACCGGCAGTGTCTGGTCAGTCTGCACCATTTAGGTGAGGTGGGGCTGCTGGATCAGGAAGCGGTGCTTGAACTGGAAGATGCCTATTTATTCCTGCGCCGCATAGAACATGCGATTCAGGCGCTGAATGACCAGCAAACTCAATCCTTGCCGCATGAGCCAGAACTGCGGCAGCGTATTTTAGACACGCTGGGCTATGCTTCATGGGAGGCGTTTTTGCAGGTGCTGGATGCAAAACGCGCCAAAGTGATTTTTCAGTTTGAACACTTGATTAAAGAAAAAGAACCGGATCCGCTGGCAGAAAGTTTTAGTCAAATGGAAAAGCAATTAAATGAAGTATTGGATGATAACGCTAAAAACTTAGTGCATGAGTTTTGGTATGGTCACGCGCTGAAAAAATTGCCTGCCAAAGCAGTACAGCGTTTAAAAACGTTCTGGCCGCATTTGGTCGAGGCCGTGATTCAGTCAGATAATCCGCAAGTCGCGCTATTGCGCCTTATGCCTTTGGTTGAATCTGTTATGCGCCGTACGGTTTATTTGGTCATGCTGATTGAAAGCAAGGGCGCACTGCAGCGCTTGGTGAAAATGGCGACGGTCAGCCCGTGGATTTGTGAAGAATTGACGCATTATCCGGTACTTCTGGATGAGTTTCTGTCAATG
>JASLHF010000198.1 GCA_030152275.1 Acinetobacter sp.
CCATATTCATTTTGCTATTGCCGGTAAAAAAGCTTATGAACGCGCAAACACTGTGGGTTCTTTCAATGCCGCCTTTTTAGATGAAATTTACAGCTTAACTGCAGATGACTTATTACAATACAGTGATTTCAGCTTAATTTCGCTTTGATACAATATCAGCAAAAGCTAAACTCGAAATTGATCATATCAAAAGTCTTTTTTTCGTTTTGGCTGAGTACTTGGCTTAATCTATTTAACAGCATAGTTCACTTCAAAAGCGTAATTTAACAAAAGCATGATTTAACAAAAATCTGCAGCCAATCAATTCGAATATATTTTCGTAAAAACACTATTTTAAAATGGTAAAACGCGTATTCACTTGCCTTTTACAAATTTAAGCGTGGGTAAACTAACGCACACTGCGACCCAACGCCCAATTCATTACCGTTTCGCATAAAGTGCCTATATCCAGCCGGCAGATGCACATTAACCCCATGCCATCAAAATAATCCGGTGCATGCTGCATAAAAAATTGATTGTGCATGTCTTGATTATTTCTCAACCGAATCAGCTGCCCCGGCGTAATTTTAGGCCTATCACATGGATGCACATATATATCAGTGCCTCTGATCTGAACTTCTGTACGGCGCTGCATCATTAAGGCAAGAATTTCAGCATGCTGGACTGGCATAGCCCGACCAGCACGCGGGAAAAAATTGGCAGAGTGCGCAGCAAGCAGCCTATACATTTTCGGCTGCATCAACGTGGTGACAAACCATATTGGATAACCTGGATAGCGCATTTTATGATTAAACGCTACTTTAATTGACGTATTTAAACTTCGGCGCCGCTGCTGGTACTCTGGCTCAAAGCCCATACGTAAACTCAGAATAAAAACCGGTTTATGCGGACGAAGCTTTAAAATCTGAATAATATTTTGACCGATAATCTTATCTTTATGAAAATATTGAATAACCTGAATCGAACAAGCATCTGAATCATACATATAGGCATAAAGCTGATCCAAACTGGAATTTGGAAATATCTGCTGATCAAACTGCCGAACTTGTTCAAACAGTTCATACCTGCCTTCAGGAGGCAGTGAAAAGAAATCCACTATTTTTTCATCTATTCGCATAATGGCAATTCCGAATTATTTTTATATATTTTCTAAATTCATATATGTACTGCAGTACAGTTTCTATTTATACACAAAAAGCCTGCTAAGTCAGGGCAGCTACACAGTATCCAACGGCAATTCTAACTCAGCGTCTGAATCAGCCAGCATGCAGCTCTTCCCTTCTGTCTGTCAGACTTTATCATCCCCGGCGCCTAACAGTGCATACAGATACCATGCTCCGCCCATTGTGCGGCATGGCTGCATCATTGTTAAAATATCATACACGATCAAATCTATGCCTGGCGCTATTTGTCTTAGAGCATTTGTAAATGCATAGAAGTTCATTTTGAGCTTGGGATAAATCAAAGTTTAAAAATCCATGCCATCATGGAGCTTTTTAAATGCCGTAAATGCAAAATATTTAGACACTTATACAGCTCAATATTGCGTGGCTTTAGTATTGTTCTAAATCAAAGCTTTATGCTCAAAGCGGCTATGCCTGCATACTCTATTGATGCTAATCATAATCTTATAATAGATGCATTAAAATTGAAAATGCCCGCACATTTTACAATATGCGGGCATTTATTGGCTGTGTTAGCGCTGCTTTAAATCAAAAACAAACGCTGATGTCTGACTCCGTAAGTATTCATACAGATGAACAGATGGATTTAAATACTGTTGTTCAATAGAGTAAAAAAGCTATAGCCAAACAGCAGCATGATTAAACATGAATCAACACAGTTTTAATACGGTTGCCTTCCATTTCAGTAACCTCAAAACGAATGCCTTGATAGATTAAAGTAGTGCCTTTTTCAACACTGCCATGCATTTTTTCTAAAATCAGACCGGACACACTAATATAGCCTGCATCTTCTTCAACCAAGTCCAGCATGCCCAGCTCCAACTCTAGCTGATATATATCCAGCATTCCGGATGCTTTCCAAGTATGCTCATCCAGCTTGATCAAATCCAGCTGTTCATCAGCATCCGGGAATTCACCGGCAATTGCTTCGAATACATCCAATGGAGAAATCAGCCCCTGTACATTGCCAAATTCATCCGACACCAGCACCAAAGAACCTTTTGAAGTACGCAAGGTATTGATAGCATCAATCACCTTCATTTTTTCAAAGATATAAATTGGACGGTGCTTTTTAATCAGCTCTTTAAGCGAGGCTTCTTCATCTAAAACATCCAGCAGCTCTTTGGCGCGGACTACGCTGATAACTTTATCCAGACTGCCGCGGCAGACTGGAAACAGACTATGCGGCACCGCTAATACTTGCGCTCTGATCTTCTCTGCGCTGTCGTCTAAATTAACCCACGAAATTTGACTGCGCGGCGTCATAATTGAAGCTACTGAACGCTCTGCCAGCGTCAGCACGCCGCCAATCATATAGCGCTCTTCATCAGCAAAGGTTTCCTGCGCCTGAATTTGGCGTTGGCCGTCTACCGTTTCCAGCTTACCGCCCATCAGCTTTAAAATCGTATCGGCTGTACGGTGACGCAGTGGAATTTTAGATTCATGCTTAGCCGCATTTCTATGACTAAATTGATTAAATGCTTCAATCAGAATCGCCACACCAATGCCCGAGTAAATATAGCCTTTTGGAATGTGGAATCCAAAACCTTCTGCAATCAAGCTGATACCGATCAGCAGCAGGAAGCTCAAACATAAAATTACCACAGTAGGATGACGGTTAACAAATGCCGTCAGCGGTTTAGATGCCAGCAGCATCACCATTACAGCAATAGTGACGGCAGCCATCATGACATAGATGTTGTCAACCATACCAATTGCAGTAATAACGGAATCTAGTGAAAATACGGCATCAAGCACAATAATTTGTGCAACTACAGCCCAAAATCCAGCATAGACTGCACTTCCAGTACTTTTAACTTCCGGCTTACCTTCGAGTTTTTCATGCAGCTCTGTAACCGCCTTATAGACCAAAAATAGACCGCCAAACAGTAATATGAGGTCTCGTCCAGAGAAACTCAGCCCGCCTATTTCGATAAGCGGTTTAGTCAAGGTGACCAGCCAGGAAATGACAGAAAGAAGTGCTAAACGCATGAGCAGCGCTAAGGACAAGCCAATTATGCGGGCTTTATCACGCTGTTCAGGAGGGAGTTTTTCCGCCAAAATGGCAATAAAAACTAAGTTATCAATTCCTAGAACAATTTCTAAGATAATTAAAGTAATTAAACCAACCCAAATACCCGGGTCTAATAAAAATTCCATCAGTTTATTTCTCCAAAATGCAAAATTTGAAGAACACAAGAAAGATCAACGCACGGCGATGGATCCATTAAGGATAACCTTTTCAGCTAAAGATAATTTATTATGCATAAACTGAGAATTTTGTGATGATTTTTTTGTATTTTTTTGGCACCAACTTCTGAGATCTCACCAGATGATGATCGTTTTTTACAAAATGCTGCATTACAATGGTGCACGTTTTAACAGGCTAAAAAATAATACTAAGCAAACTACGCTCAAATTTAATCTGAATAACAAATATATAATTTAATTAAGTGTTCAAAATCACGCTTTTAATATTTTTTGTTCATTGTTTGACTTTTGTGTATAAGTTCATAAAAATATGCACATCAAGGCATGTTCATTTTCACACTTTAATGCAACTGTAAACAAACGATATTATAGAGCGTCCAGGGCATCCCGCTTAACAGTTTTGAGCACTATAAAAATGAACCCCTGATATAACGATAAAGAGCATAAGGTACATAAAAACATGGACAGCTTACAAAACATACAGCATGCACAGCGCGTTCGGCAGGTATTTTGCAGTGCAAAATTTTCGTTTCAAGAAAATCTCGCAGCTCAGATACTGCCACAAATCATTTATGTGTCTTCTTAGAAATGACGCAACAGTCTATGGATTGAACATATTTCCGATGAAACGCACTTTTCAGCAGATTAAGAAATGGACCAAAAGGTTTGCTGCCTATCTGCAAACAGCACACTGTCAAAGCTTGATCGCGAATAGTCGGCAAATAAAATATGAAAATTACAGAAAGTTATTTTATAAAACGGATGATATTTTTTTAGTTTATCCTGAAAAATATCTATTGAAATTACACTCATATTTTTCATAAAATACTGAAACGTTAAATTAAAATTACAACAAAATTGGGGCATTTTAATGACAAAGAAATATACAAAATTTTTACCGGCAACTGATGACTTCACACTGGAAAGTTTTCCCTATTATTGGGTGACTCAGGTTCATGCACAGTATGTTTTGAATGTAGATCACGCTTTAAAAAAATACGGTGTAGACAACTCGCGACGCCGTATTCTGCTGGCGCTTAAATCAAAGCCGAATGCCAGCGTGTCTGATTTATCAGAAATGGTCGTGTCTAAAATGTCGACCACCACAAAAATTGTCTACCGTTTAAAAGATGAAGGCTTTGTTGATACTTATTCTTGTGAGGATGACGCACGCATTACCCGTGTGCTGCTGACAGAAAAAGGCAACCAGATGACGCAAAAAATCAACGATTTGACCAATGTTGTCTTAGAACAATCCTTTGATGGCCTAACGCCGCTTCAAATTGAGAAAATGATGGAAAGCCTCAAACACATTTTCAAGAATTTATCGCGTTAATCTTTCGGCGTTTAATTCAAAAATCGAATATATTCAGCTGTGCGCTGTTTTTTTCGATTTTTTCTTTTGGCACGTGCGAGCATTCAAATTCTTCGACTGGAAAGCCAACGACAAAGCTCCGTATATCGGGGCTTTTCCATGTGAGCCATTCCATGAGCCGATCATGCGGAATCACAATCACCGAGCGTTTGACATTGCCCGGTTCATGAAATTCCTTCATCATTTCATGGTCGATGGCATCCATGGTAATCATGGTGCAAGAACGGATAATTTCGTCGCCTTTTTGGCAAATCTCATACAGCGCAGCAATATAAATGGCTTGTCCATCTTTACGGCGTACACCCCAGCGCTGCGGTTTATTGTCGATATACATCGACTCATAAAACTCAGAAACTGGTATCACACCAAATTTGTATTTAGTCACAGCATTAACAAAGCTGGCTTTTTGCAGCAAGGTTTCATTGCGTGCATTATAAGTTTTCAGCGCAATACTTTTATCTTCTGCCCATTTCGGCACCATGCCAAAACCGACTTTACGCCATTCCAGCCCCTGCGCTGATGCAAACAAAAGCGGCAGTTGGTAATTTGGATAGACTTCATCAGGATATTCAAAAGGAATATCTGGAAGATTCAGCGCTTGGCGTTGCGCTAAAGTCAGCGGTTTGAAATTGGCGCACATAATATGCCGATACGGTTCTAACAGATGAATCCTCAGTCTGACATATCCCGGCCAAGACTTAAAGCTGTGACAATTCGTACTGCGCGATGAGCTGCAATTGAAATTAAAAAGCGCACCAATTGGCGCGCTTTTATAAAACCATGTCATTTAGACAGGAAAAGTTTGCCAATGGGTGCGAGTAAATTCCTCAAATATCCACTCACCATTAAAGCGTCCCAGTCCAGAGTTCAGCTCACCGCCAAACGGTGCATTGGCATGGTCTGCAACACTGATCCCGTTAATGTGTGTCATGCCGATATCAAGTTTGGCAGCAAAATCTCCGCCGCGTTCCAAATTCGACGTACAGACCGCACTCGACAGGCCAAAACGGGTTGAATTGGCAATTTCCAGTGCATGTTGCTCATTTTGAGCTTTGATAATCGGTAATACAGGGCCAAAGCTTTCTTCTAAAGCAATATCTGCATGCGCATCCACATGAGTAAAGATATGCGGTGCAACCAATTGCCCTTCTATCCCGCCCGCATAAGCCAAGACAGCATCTTGCTGAATCGCGTTTTGGATAATGATTTTCAGTTTATCCACTTGGCTGCTGTTAATAATTGGGCCAATTAAGGTATCTGGATCATTTGGATCACCGACCACCACCGTTTTCACCCGTTTAATCAGTTTCTCGACATAAGCATCATGAATACTTTCATCAATAATGACCCGATTGGTGCTCATGCAGATTTGACCTTGATGTAAAAAACGCCCCATTATGGTTAATTCCACCGCCATATCCAGATCAGCATCATCCAAAATCACTAAAGGTGCATTACCGCCCAACTCCAATGCCAGACGCTTAATACGCGAACTTGCCAGCGCTTTTACCCCGACTTGCTTACCGACTTCGGTTGAGCCGGTAAAGGAAATCATTTTTGGTACCGGATGCTCAACAAAATAGTCGCCAATTTCACTGCCGCTGCCTGCAACCACATTTAATGCTCCATGCGGCAGACCCGCTTCTTCAAAAAGCTTTGCCAGCAATGTGCCGCCAGTCACTGGCGTATCGCTGGCAGGCTTTAATACCACAGAGTTGGCACAGGCAATGGCGGTGACAACTGAACGCATCGACAAATGAAATGGAAAGTTCCATGGACTAATCACAGCTATGACACCTAAAGGTTTGCGCAGCACAAAACTTTTTCGGCTAGGATCTTTACTTTCAAGCTTTGTCGTCACCATTTTATCTGGGTAAGTTAATGACTCTTGGATAATGCCCAGAGCGGCATCAACTTCAATATTGGCTTTTAAACGTGTACTTCCAGATTCATCAATCAGCCATTGCACAATTTCTTCACGGCGCTGCTGAATAATTTCACTCAACCGTGTAATGACCTGTTTACGGACTTGAATTACTTTGATTCGGTCATCTTTAAAAGCTTGTTCCGCTGCACTGTAAGCGCTGTCGACATCGACACTGCTGGCAGCGTGCAGTTCAAAAATGAGGTCTTGGCTAAAGGGATTGAAGTTTTTAATACGCCGTGTTGACGTCCCAGCTCGCCATTGCCCGCCAATAAATTGCAAATCCAAACCAGTATATGCTGACATTATTGCTATCCTATTTTTTTATCGTTCATTCCAATGTAAAGGCTTCAACCATTAAAAGCTATGATAAAAAACAGGAAAAAACTTTAAGGTGTAATTTCTGCTACATCTTTGCGTGTTAAATAGGCTGATTAATCTGCTGAATGGCGTTATAGATGCGCCAATCAATATAAGTATTAATAATGACTTGAAACCCCAGATCTTTAACTGTGCTTAACTGAGCCAATACAACATCATCCATATTACTGGTCAGCATGGGTAAAATTGCTTCAATG
>JASLHF010000236.1 GCA_030152275.1 Acinetobacter sp.
AAGCGTAGAGCTTGATCTTGTTGAGATCGTAGCGAATGCTGAGCCGCCTGTTTGTAAAATCATGGATTTCAACAAGCATTTGTTTGATCTGAAGCAAAAGCAGAAAGAAGCGAAGAAAAAACAGCATCAAGTACAGGTGAAAGAAATCAAACTCCGCCCTGGTACTGATGTTGGCGATTACAACGTGAAACTGCGCGCGATTATCAAATTCCTTGAAGAAGGGAACAAGGTAAAAATCACCCTGCGTTTCCGTGGCCGTGAAATGGCTCACCAGCAGCTGGGTCTTGCTCAATTGCAAAAAGTTGAGACAGACGTGGCGGATTTTGGTGTAGTAGAGCAAATGCCAAAAATGGAAGGCCGTCAAATGGGTATGCTGCTGGGTCCTAAAAAGAAAAAGTAAGCATCTCTTGATGAAAAAGCCCTGCAATTGCAGGGCTTTTTTGAGCCTAAGTTTTTAGTTTTAGCTTGTTGATGTTAGGTTATTGGCAACTAATAAGCCGGATATTATAGATATATTTCTAGCAGATATTAAGCTTAAAGATCTAAGAGATACGGATCTGTGCGGTTATTATTTATGAATCTACATGCATTGGTTATTTTAAAAATACCGCCGCCGCATCAGCAACAAGGCATGAACATACTGAGGCTTGGAATATGTCATATGCTTACTTGGATATTGAAATTTAAAGTATAAATTATAATAAAATTCACCTAATCTCTTATGTTGAGAATTACAATTTAAAATTGATGTTGATCGGCTTTTTTTAAACAGTGCAATTTCAGTTTAACTTAATGTTTATTGAGTTAAATCATGCTATAAACATTAGCAAAACCGGATAATGTGCACTAAAACGAAAACAGCAACAGGATTTTCGCATGATTGATTTGTATTATTGGGGTACCCCAAACGGACATAAAATTACCATTGCTTTAGAAGAAATGGGCTTGGAGTATCAGATATTTCCAATCAATATTCAGGAAGATGATCAGTATCAGCCGGACTTCTTGAAAATTTCGCCAAACAATAAAATTCCTGCCATTGTGGATCAAGACGGCCCGCGCGGTGAAGCGATTTCAGTATTTGAATCTGGCGCTATTTTGCAGTATTTAGGCCGAAAAAGCGGTTTGTTTTATCCTGAGGATGAATTTGAGCGCGTAGAGGTTGAACAATGGCTGATGTGGCAAATGGGCGGTTTGGGGCCAATGCTGGGTCAAAATCATCACTTCAGCCGCTTTGCGCCAGAGCGCATTCCTTATGCGACAGAACGCTATGTGAATGAAACTAAAAGGTTATATAAAGTTCTGAATACTCAGCTGGTGGGGCAGAAATTTGTCGCAGGCGAATATTCGATTGCTGATATGGCGATTTTGCCTTGGATTTTGCGTCATGAATGGCAACAGATTCAGCTGGAAGATTATCCGCAAGTGAAGGAATATGTGGAGCGCTTAACTGCGCGTCCGGCAGTGCAGAAGGCGCTGGCAATTAAATTATAAAAAATAGCCCTGTCCAGCCATACTGAAGCATAGGGCGCTATATCGCCTTATGCTAAGATGCAGAGATGAAAGCAAAACCGCCTGTAATATGGTGGTTTTTTTATGGATGGAATGGCATGAAGAATTTTTTTTTAAATCTTACCCGTATTGTTGAAACAAATCCTCGAGTCTATTTTGCCATTATTGCCGGCATTGCGCTGTGCCTGATGCTGTTTGTTGCGGAAGCTGTGCATGTACAAAAAATTGCAGAAGCGCTGCACAGCAAAGACCAAGCGATTTTAAGGCAAGCAATTGAGCCGGTGGCAGTCCGCTACACATGGTCACGCGTGCTCGCAATTGCGGTAATGGTTTTTTGGTCAACCGCAGAATACCGTAAAACGAAAAAACAGCTAGGCCTAAAATAAAACGATGGCGTTATGGCTGCTGTTTTTGTGCGCTTTTGGCGCAGCGACCTTATTGCCGCTGCAGTCGGAGGCGGTCTTGCTGGGCCTGCTGGCCAATGTGCGGCATAGCGCTTTAGCGCTGATTGCTGTGGCCAGTATCGGCAATATATTAGGCTCATGCGTAAACTGGTGGCTGGGCCTGAAAATAGAACATTATAAAGATAAGAAGTGGTTTCCGGTGTCACAAGCTAAGATGCTGCAAGCGCAGGGCATTTATCAAAAATATGGCTATTGGTCACTGCTGCTGAGCTGGATGCCCGTCATTGGCGATCCAATTACACTGATTGCTGGCCTGCTGAAAGAAAATTTTTGGCGCTTTTTGACTTTGGTCAGTGTGGCCAAAATTGGACGTTATCTTTGTATTTATTTGATTTTTATTAGTGTGATTTAGTACAGAGCAGCAGCGTTTGTTTTTGCTTTTTGATTGAAAGTTTTTAATTGATTGGCGCTTAAGGACGAAAGATTGATCAATGATTCTGCCGAGAAGCTTGTTTTAAAAGTATTGGCTCCGTTGGGGCTATTTGGACTGCCTTTAAGATCTTTTGCTCATTTTTCGGTTGACCGTAAGATTTGAAAAGATACGCTTTTGTGATTTCGCCTTTTGAATTGATTTGTATGCGTACTGTCGGTTAACGCGTTTTCGGTACTCAGCTTACTTGAAAAGAGGCAGGGACGGGAGCAGCCGTTTTGATATGCGGCCGGCATCCCATCAGCAATAGGCTGAATAAGGCATAACTTTTTATTATTTTTATGATTAAGCCTTCTCGGGCGGACTTAATTTGAATTTAAGTCCGCAGATTTTGGATTTAGACTATTGGCATTCATCCAGATTGAATTGCAGCTCATCCTTAAAGCTGGATTTTTTATACAGCCACAAGGTGCTGGCTGTGCGTTTTACTGAAATACGGCTGGCTTTCACCGCCTGAACGACGTGCTGATCCAGCGCATACAGGCCGGAACCTTGCTTAATTTTAACTTTTTTGACATAGCCGTGTTTATCAGCATTGAAGCTGAATTTGACTTTGCGGCTGTGGCCGTTCAGCGTGTCATCAGCAAGATCCAGCTCAGGCTGCGCTGCATACTGAAATGGCGTATTTTTGCCGTCCTGCTGCGCTTGCCAGATTTTAGAATTGAAGTGATAGCTGCAGGCTTGGCCGGTACGGTGCAGTTTCAGATTAAAGGCTTGATAGCCGATTTGTTCTACGGCTTTGCCGTCCTGCAGGTGCGGCTTGACTTGCGCCTGCTCCACAGCGTGTATCAGCATCAAGTCTAAACGCTCAAAACCGGTACTTTCTTCAACAGACGCTTGTTTCACATGGCCTTGCTCATCGGCAATTACACGGATA
>JASLHF010000008.1 GCA_030152275.1 Acinetobacter sp.
TGTTTTGGCAGGTTTGAAGGGTAAACTTAACTAATTTTTGTGTTATACTCTCAAGTATAAGACAATCGAATTTGTTCTGATCCATTTTTTCGATCTTTGTAAGGAGCCATCATGGCCGTTCAGCAAAACCGTAAAAGTCGATCTCGACGTGACATGATACGTTAACATGACGCTTTAACCGAGAATGCATTAACTGTAGACCAAGCTACTGGCGAGACTCACCGTCGTCACCACGTATCTAAAGATGGTATCTACCGTGGTCGTCAATTATTCGCTAAAGCATCTGCTGAATAATTGATGATGTATTAAGCGTCAAGCTTAGTAGAAAAAATGGGAGCGTTAAGCTCCCTTTTTTTGTGCCGATTTTTGTTGTATTTGGCAATTACCTAATGCAAATTTAAATGTTAAATTTCCGCTCCACATATGGGTGTATATGATGGCGTGCTGAAATTTAATTCGTTTTTTAAACTTCAGCATTGCTTAATGAAAGGATTTTTTTTATGTCTGCTAAACAACTCGAGCAAGCAGCTCTGGCAAGCAAAACAGCATTTTTGTTCCCAGGTCAAGGTTCACAGAAAGTCGGCATGCTGGCTGATCTTGCTGAACAGTTTAGCGGTGTGCAGGCAACATTTGCCGAAGCATCGGAAGCGGTTGGTTTTGATTTATGGCACATTGCGCAAAGCGGCGAAGGCTTAAATCAGACTGAATATACGCAGCCTGTGCTGCTGACAGCCAGCATTGCCTTATGGCGCGTGTGGCTGGAGCTGGGCGGTGTAGTGCCGAAATATTTGGCAGGCCACTCTTTGGGTGAGTACAGCGCATTGGTGGCTGCTGGCGCAATGACTTTAGGCGATGCGGTTAAACTGGTGAATTTGCGCGGAAAGCTGATGCAAAGCGCAGTGCCGGAAGGTCAAGGCGCTATGGCGGCTATTTTGGGTTTGGATGACGCTAAAGTTATTGAGCTTTGCGAACAGGCTAATGTGCAGGGGCGCGGCTCAGCAGAAGCCGCCAACTATAATGCGCAAGGCCAAGTGGTGATTGCTGGCGATAAGTTGCTGGTAGAAGCAGTTATGGCGGCGGCTAAAGAAAATGGCGGTAAAGCCATTGCGCTGCCGGTTTCTGTTCCATCGCATTGTTCGTTAATGAAGCCGGCTGCAGAGAAGTTCGCAGAAGCTTTGGAACAAACTGCCATTGAGCTGCCTAGCATTCCTGTAATACAAAATGTCAACGCGGAAATCGCTGCTGATACAGCAGCATTGCGTCAGGCATTGACGGCGCAGCTGTATCAATCTGTGCAATGGACCAAGACCATGCAGTTCATTCAGGATCAAGGGATTCAGTATGTCGCTGAATGCGGTCCGGGTAATGTGCTGGCGAATATGGCGAAGCGTTTGCCAAATATTGAAAAAGCATTTCCGCTGGACAGCAAAACTCGTTTAGAAGATGCGTTACATGCCATTTTAGTGGCAGAAGGGAAAATAGCATGACACAACAAGAACGCAAAGTTGCATTAGTCACCGGCGCCAGCCGCGGTATCGGCGCAGCCATTGCGCAGCAGCTGATTGCAGACGGTTATTTTGTGGTGGGCACAGCAACCTCTGAATCAGGTGCAGAGAAGCTGACAGCAGCATTTGGCGCGAATGGCGCAGGCAAGGTGCTGGATGTTCGTGATGGCGCTGCAATTGATGCGCTGGTAAGCGATATTGAACAGTCCTATGGTCCTGTGCTTGCCTTGGTGAACAATGCCGGCATTACCAAAGACAATTTGCTGCTTCGCATGTCGGAAGATGATTGGGATGATATTTTGAACATTCATCTGAAAGCCGTTTACCGTTTGTCTAAACGTGTGCTGAAAGGTATGACCCGCGCCCGTTTTGGCCGCATTATTAATATCAGTTCTGTGGTTGCGCATTTTGCCAACCCAGGCCAAGCGAACTATTCAGCGGCTAAAGCCGGTATTGAAGCGTTCAGCCGCAGCCTTGCAAAAGAAATGGGCAGCCGTCAAATCACAGTGAACTGTGTGGCGCCTGGCTTTATTGCGACAGAAATGACAGAACAGTTGAGCGAAGAAATTCGTAAGAAAATGAGCGATCAGGTGGCTTTAGGCCGTTTAGGTGAGCCTCAGGATATTGCTGATGCCGTAGGTTTCTTAGCTTCAGACAAAGCAAGTTACATTACTGGTACAGTGTTACATGTAAATGGCGGTTTATACATGGCTTAAGGCCAAGTATAAACTTTCCAAATTTTTTATATTCAATTAAACTAACGGCATTAAAAACGCCACAAGCAATGAGGAGAATTCCTGTGAGCGATATCGAACTACGCGTTAAACAAGCAGTAGCTGAACAACTGGGCCTTAAAGTTGAAGAAATCAAAAACGAAGCATCTTTCATGGATGACTTAGGTGCTGACTCTCTTGACCTGGTTGAGCTTGTTATGTCTTTCGAAAACGACTTCGACATCACTATTCCAGATGAAGATTCTAACGAAATCACAACTGTTCAATCTGCTATTGACTATGTTTCTAAGAAACTGGGTTAATAACTGATTTTCAGCTTTGCTGAATAAAAGAAGCTGCCTTTAAGGCGGCTTTTTTTATTCCTAATTTTTGCGGTTTCGTAAAATCGTCCGGCAGGCAGATAAATTGCCCTTTAGTTACATTAAATTACTTTTCTTACACTAATGGCAGCCTACATTGTATTCAATATTCGCTATAAAAATAAGCAGTAAAATTTTTTAAAACATCAGCGAAAACAACAAGGAGTACACATTATGGGGCTTTTTGATTTTGTAAAAGGCATAGGCAAAAAAAATACCGCGCCGGCAGAGCCGCAAGCAGCGCCAGCAACCCCTGCCGAGCCATCTGCGCAGGAAATTGCCAATAAGCTGTTGGGGCATATTAAAAGCTTGGGCTTGCCTGTAAGCGGTCTTTCAGTGAGCTATAATTCAACATCTGATTTGGCAACAGTGAAAGGTCAAGTGCAGACGCAGGCTGACCGTGAAAAAATCATTTTAGCTGTGGGGAATATTGATCATGTGGCGCAAGTCGATGATCAGCTCACTGTAGCTGCGCCTGAGCCAGAAAGTAAGTTTTATACCGTTAAATCGGGCGATAACTTATCTAAAATTTCGAAAGAATTTTATGGTGATGCCAATCAGTACAATAAAATTTTTGAAGCGAACCGCCCATTGTTAAAAAATGCGGATGATATTTTCCCGGGTCAAGTGCTGCGTATTCCGGCTTAAACCCTATTTGAAATAAAAACCGCTGCCTCGTCAGCGGTTTTTGTTTTAAGGATGCTTGAATGATTTAATATGTTTGGGTAATAAAAAGCGGCTTGTATTCATATTAGAATGTCTTAAACACTTTGAGACTGCATGTGATGTGTGAATGATAAGAATTGAATTTTTTATGTTGAATGAATTGATAAAAACTGAATAACAGATCCATATTTTATGCGTAATGAAAAAATAGACATTCTTCGCGGTATTTCCATTCTTTTGGTGTTGCTGCACCACTTTAATATTCCATACAAATTGCATGATACTTTTTTAGGCGTACAGCTGTTTGGCGAAAGCTTGAGTACATTGATTGCGCGCAATGGCAATTATGGTGTGACCATGTTCTTTGTGATTTCCGGTTTTTTGATCACACAGCATGCTTTGCAGCGCAGCGGTTCATTAGCGCAAATTAAGCTCAAAGATTTTTATATTCGCCGGATTGCGCGGATTATTCCATGTCTGGTTTTGCTGGTGCTCATGGTCACGCTTCTAGGGAGTTTGGGTTTAAAGCCTTTTCTCAATCAAGCACCGAATGACATTGAAGTTTCATATGGATTAACTGTGCTATCGGTATTTACCTTTTGGATGAATATTCTGATCATTGAAAATGGTTGGGTAAACTATGCATTGGGTGTGCTGTGGTCTTTGTCGGTAGAAGAAGTTTTCTATTTGGCATTTCCTGTTTTGTGTGTGCTTTTAGGCCGCGGTAAAGGCTTTATCCTGTTTTTATTGGCGGTGATTTGCTATGCGCCATATTTCCGCTCCTTACATGCAGGAGAGGAAAGCGGGGCATATCTCTATCATTATTTTTCAAGTTTTGATGGTATTGCCATAGGCTGCGTAATGGCGCTGTATGCACAGTATTTTAAAGGCACGCTGGTGCATGCTAAGTTGATTACTGCGATAACGGCGCTGCTGATGTGCGCTCTTTATCTATACGCGCCCATTAAAGAAGTGAGCACGTGGGGAATCAGCCTTTTTGCGTTGCTGACCGCGCTGCTGATTTTTTGTTTTACTCAAGACTCGCAAACACAAGTTTCATCCTTAAGTTCTAAAATTTTGGTCTGGATTGGTCAGCGCAGCTATGAAATGTATCTGTTTCATTTGATTATTTTAGGTTTATTTAAAGTGTTGTATTTTCCGAAAGAAACCTTGCCTGCTGAAAAGCTGATGCTGCTGCCGGTTTATTTTATTTTGGTCTTTATTTTAAGTTGGGCAATAGAGAAATACTATTCAACACCGTTGAACTTGAAAATCCGAAAAATCGGGATTAAATCAGATTGAATTTAATTTATGTGGCTTGTTTGGGTTTTATATTTCGGTTAGATTAAAAAAATGACTATTTTGATGCTTTTATCGACAATTGATTTTAACCGCGCGTTCTGCTGTGGGGATCAGTTCTGAGTGCATCAAACTGAATCTAAACATAAGAAACAGTTGCTTATCTGACCGGGGCAACTGTTCCGTCAGATTGTGACGGAACAGTGTACAAGCTCTGAATATTAAATACATTTTCCCTCCATCTGATTGAACTCTAAGACGGTCGTCTTTCATAAGAGAGCACATCATGACGTTTGATTTTTCGGGTATATGGCTTCCATTGATTACGCCATTCATTCAGCAGGCCATAGATTGTGACGCCCTGCGTAAATTGGTGACTGAATACCGCTCGACGGGAATTTCGGGATTTGTCAGTCTGAGTACCACGGGTGAAGCAAATTCACTCAGTCCTGTAGAACAAGATTTGGTATTAAAAACCACGATTGAGGCCGCAGAGGGATTGCCTGTAATTGCGGGATTGGTCGGGAGTAATTTTACTGAAATACAGCAAAGATTAGTGCAGCTATCGCGTTTTAACTTGGCGGGTATCTTGGTGTCATCACCGGCTTATATTCGTCCATCTCAGCAGGGTTTGATTGAATATTTTCTGAAAATAGCCGAATTGAGCCCGTTTCCTGTTGTTATATATGAGATTCCTTATCGTACAGGTGTTCACCTTGAGCTTGCTTCTTTATTAACTTTGGCTCGGCATCCTAATATTCAAGCAATTAAAGATTGTGCAGGTTCTACGAAAATTACTCAGTCTTTAATATCTGATGGCAACTTACAGGTCTTGGCAGGTGAGGACTTTAATATCTTTCAGACGCTATGTATGGGTGGAAGCGGCGCAATTGGGGCGGCTGTGCATTTTTATCCTGAGCGTTATGTTTTGATGGAGAAATATATTCGGGCAGGTCAGCTTGAGCAGGCACGAGGTATTTTTAAATCCCTTGCACCATTGATTGAAAATTTATTTGCTGAGCCGAATCCTGCGCCAGTAAAAGGGTTATTGGCAGCACAAGGCAAAATAAAAAATGAGTTAATGTTTCCCATGCAGGCGTCAGATGTTTCCTTAATTAATACTTTGGAAGATTTATATACGCAGCTTGCAAGTAATCATGAATCTCTTGCTGAAAGTTAATGCTTTGATCGGTTTATTTTGCGTTGTTGTAGGTACAGATCTGATGCGTAAAAAGTCATCGGTAATGCGATTCTGTTTTAAGTTCGGGAAATTTTATTTAATTTAAACAAGAAAAAACCTCCACTTCGGAGGTTTTAACTGATTGAGAAAGGATTTAAAAGCTGGGCTTCACCACCACTAAAATCACCACGGCAAATAAAATCAGCGTTGGCATTTCATTAAAGAAGCGCCAGAACTTATGCGACTTATAATGTGCATTGCCAATCAGTTTTTTACGGTAATAACCGCAGACAAAATGATAAATGATTAAGAGTCCCACCAATCCCACTTTTAGATAGAACCACAAGGCTTCATGGTAGTGGCGGGTGGCATCACCCCAATCTACTAGAAAGTGTGCGGTAATCAGCGTACCAATCATCGCAGGCCACATAATGCCGCGATACAGCTTACGTTCCATCACTTCAAAGCGCTGATGGCTGACAGCATCATCACTCATGGCATGATAGACAAATAGGCGTGGAAGATAGAAAAGCGCTGCGAACCAGCAAACAACGGCGATGATATGTAATGCTTTGACCCAGAGGAAAGCATCTGAAGGAGCATCCATAATTTACCCTTTAAAGGGCGGTGGGTGTATTCACTTGGCGCCGCAGCGCCAAATGAACAGACGTTAAATTAGCCTTCCCATTTTTTGAAAACAAGACAAGCGTTTACACCGCCAAAACCGAAACTGTTACTCATTACAGTATTCAATTTTGCGTCACGTTTTTCAAGTACGATATCAAATGGTTTTGCGCCTTCATCAAGTTCAGTTACGTTGATGTTTGGTGCAATGAAGTCATTTTGCATCATCAAAATAGAGTAGATGGCCTCTTGAACGCCGGCTGCGCCTAAGCTGTGACCTGTCATTGATTTGGTTGAGCTCAGTGGAGGAACTTGACCTTCGCCAAATGCGCGTTCCATTGCTTTAAGCTCAGTTACGTCACCTGCAGGTGTTGATGTGCCGTGTGTGTTGACATAGTCAATAGAGTCGACGCCATGTTCTTTCGCTTCTTCTAACGCCATCAGGATACAGCGAGTCGCGCCTTCACCGCTTGGCGCAACCATGTCAGCGCCATCAGAGTTTGCGGCATAACCCACGACTTCAGCAAGAATGTTGGCGCCGCGTGCTTGTGCATGTTCAAGTGATTCAAGCACTACGAAACCGCCGCCGCCAGCAATGACGAAACCGTCACGGTCTGCTGAATATGGGCGTGAAGCTGTTTCAGGCGTGTCATTGTATTTAGAGCAAAGCGCGCCCATTGCATCAAACAATAAGCTTTGTGACCAGTGATCTTCTTCACCGCCGCCAGCAAGCATTAAATCTTGTTTGCCCAATTGAATGAGGTTGTAAGCATAGCCAATGGCGTCGGCAGAAGTTGCGCATGCGCTGGTAATGGTGTGTGCAACACCTTGCATTTTAAAAGCAACACCCACGTTCGCAGTAATGGTGTTGGTCATGTTGCGCGGCACAAAGAACGGGCCAATTTTACGCGCGCCTTTAGTGTCCAGTAGTTCCTTCATTTCAACAACAGATGCTGTAGAACCGCCGCCTGAACCGCCAGCAATGCCGTAACGCGGATTGCCGCCAATTTGTTCTGGGGTTAAGCCGGCATTTTCTACTGCGGCAAGTGCAGCGTTATACGCATACATAGCGCATACGCCCATAAAGCGTTTTAAACGGCGGTCAATGCCGTCAAAGTCCTGTTCAGCAGCGGCGCTGACATGGCTTTTAAAATTCAATTCTGCATAGGTCGGATTAAAACGTGTTCCAGAAATCCCGTTTTGCAAAGAGTTCGTCACATCTTCCAATGTATTGCCAATGCATGAGTTAATGCCCATGCCAGTGATTACAACACGTTTCATCTACAGATCCCTTTATGTTGAAGTGGAGAGGCGCAAGACCCCAGCGGTCTAAGACAGCGCTGGCGGCGCGCATCTCATGTTATTTAACTGGATTCATGATAGCAGAAAGATTTTTGAATTCTTATGGCAAATCCTATGCCTATTTCAGCAGTTATGATTTTTAACGCTGAGCGGGCATTAGTTAACTAAAAGATACATAATCATCTTGAGATAAACGCATACAGCACCTAGTATTTATCAATAATTTCAAGAATTGACGACTTGAGGGAAGCAATGGCAGATTCTAATAATAAGCAGAGCGCAGGATTCTTATCGAATGCCTTCGGAGTGGCTAAAAAGCTCAGTACAGCTGGGGTATCCATGCTGAATCATGTGGCGCCAGACTCGGTTTCCAAGCTTTCTGTGCAGGAAACAGGCTCTAATGCAATCGAGGGTACTGCTCAAACTAAAAGCCCATTTGCGGCGTCCACTTACGATAATCCGCAGCAAATGCTGCGTGAACACCTCCCTAATATTTCTCGACAGCTGCTTGGCCGTCATTATAGTAAAGTCAATAATGTGGCGAATTTTGTCGCACCGCAGTTCAGCGATAAAATTTCAGACTATCTGTTTGAACAGCTGAATCAATTTAGCAATCATCTCAGTTCTGTGGATGATGTGCTGGATGAAGCCGGCGTGCGCGATTTAGAAGAGTTAACTCAGGATGTAGGACGCTCGCAGCGCATCAGTCAGGCGCTGGCCGAGCAAAATAAATGGATCGCATCTCTGCAAGGCGCTTTAACTGGCGCGACTGGTGTCTGGGGGGCAACAATAGATATTCCAGCTTCGCTGGTCATGTCGCTGCGGGTGATATACCAAGTTGGCCGTTCATACGGATTTGATTTGAGCAAAGAAAGCGATCAGGACATAGTGCAGCACATTTTTAAACAGATTGATTTAGGCATTATTGCTGAAAAACAGACGCTGCTGATGGCGCTAAAGGCGTTATCTTCAACTATTCAGAACAGCGACTTGAATCAGCTGCAGCAAATGCTGGGGTCAAATACCGATGCGGCGGCCTTAAAGAAATTTATGCTGGATGAAAATGGCCTATTTAAATGGGATTGGCTCAATAGCCTGCCCAAAGTTTCGGTGCTGGATAAAGTTACTAAAATAACGCCGTTGGCCAGTGCAGGTGTCAGTGCGGTATATAGCTGGCGCTTAATGGATGAGGTGAATCAAAAAGCGCAGCAAGTGTTTTCTCATGCCCGCGGGTATTTAATTCAGCATGCAGATCATCAAATTAGCCCGCTGGCTGCGTACGAAAGATCAATGGGGCTTTTAGCGCAAGCTGCGCCTAAGCTGCTGGAGTCGATTAAACCTTTAGAAAACAGCTTAAAAGAACCCGAAATTGATCGGGAAATCAGTGTGGAAGGCAATCAGAACATGAGTCAGGTGAAGATTGTTAAGAAACGTGCAAGCGCTAAAGCTGAGCCAGCCGTAAAAGAAGCAAAGGTTTCAGAGGAGCTTGATGCATTGGCCAAAAAAGAAGTAGCGCCAAGCAAGGCCGTGCCGCCGCAGAAGCCTGCGGTGTCAGAAGATACAGAAGATTTATTTGTGCCTGAGGATGATAATGAGCAGCCTGAGGAACAAGCTTCAATGCCGGTGAAAAAACCGCCTAAGAAAAGAGTTACAAAAAAATCTGAAAGTGATGTGCAGAAATAAGTTGCTTATTAAAAGCTAAAAATAGCGTAAAACATGATTTGGTCAAGATTTGCCTGCATGCTGAATCTTGACCATTTTTATATCCTGAATTACAATTGCATGCCCTCAAAAAGCAGTATGTTTTTGGGGCTTTTTATTAACGGGAGAATTGCCAAATGGCAACAACAAATCAGTTGATCCGTAAGGGTCGCACAACTTTGGTTGAAAAATCTAAAGTTCCTGCGTTGAAGGCTTGTCCGCAACGTCGTGGTGTTTGTACACGTGTTTACACAACTACACCTAAAAAACCTAACTCAGCAATGCGTAAAGTTTGCCGTGTTCGCTTAACTTCAGGTTTTGAAGTATCAAGCTATATCGGCGGTGAAGGCCATAACCTGCAAGAGCACAGTGTTGTTCTTATCCGCGGCGGCCGTGTAAAAGATTTACCGGGTGTACGTTACCACACCGTTCGCGGTTCTTTAGACTGTGCTGGTGTTAAAGATCGTAACCAGTCTCGTTCTAAATACGGTGCTAAACGTCCTAAGAAATAATCTTTCGAGATTAAGCTCTTAGTTCATTAGAACTGCAATCCTTTATCGTCTCGCTTGTCTGATTTCTGCATTTAATTTGTGAAATTCAAGCGACGTATAGTAAGGCCAGCGAATAGCACATGACACTTTGTGCTGATGCTGGATAAACCTGAAGTGTCATATTTATTAGGTAGATTAAAATGCCAAGACGTCGCGTAGTCGCTGCTCGTGAAATCCTTCCGGATCCTAAGTTCAGCAGCCAAACAATCGCTAAATTCATGAACCACGTAATGCAAGATGGTAAAAAATCTATTGCTGAAAGTATCGTTTACGGTGCTTTAGACCGCGTTCAAGAAAAATCTAAAGTAGACCCAGTTGAATTTTTCGAGACTACTCTTGAAAAAGTTCGCCCTATGGTCGAAGTAAAAGCTCGCCGTGTTGGCGGTGCTACATACCAAGTACCTATGGAAGTGCGCCCATCCCGTCGTACTGCCTTGGCTATGCGTTGGTTAGTAGATGCTGCTGCTAAGCGTTCTGAAAAAACTATGGCTTTACGTCTTGCTGGTGAGTTGCTTGATGCAGCTGAAGGTAAAGGCGCAGCGATCAAAAAACGTGAAGATGTGCACCGTATGGCTGAAGCCAACAAAGCCTTCTCTCACTACCGTTTCTAAGCGGATAAAACAGGCCCTAATCAGGAGGGTGGCAAATCAGTTGTCACTGTTTTGTCATCAAAGCGCTTTAAGTTGCTATGCAGCTTAAAGCGTCCTGTTTTAATAACAAAATTTAGGAATGCAAGAAATCATGGCTCGTCAAACCCCAATTTCTCGTTATCGTAACATTGGTATTTCTGCACACATCGATGCCGGTAAAACAACCACTTCAGAACGTATTTTGTTCTATACAGGTCAAAGCCACAAACTTGGTGAAACTCACGAAGGTTCTGCGACTACTGACTGGATGGAACAAGAGCAAGAACGTGGTATTACCATTACTTCAGCAGCGGTAACATGCTTCTGGTCAGGTATGGGCAACCAGTTTGATCAACACCGTATCAACGTAATTGACACCCCGGGACACGTTGACTTCACAATCGAAGTTGAACGTTCTATGCGTGTTCTTGACGGTGCGTGCATGGTTTACTGTGCTGTAGGCGGTGTTCAGCCACAGTCTGAAACTGTATGGCGTCAAGCAAACAAATATAAAGTTCCACGTATTGCGTTCGTTAACAAAATGGACCGTACTGGTGCGAACTTCTTCCGCGCAGTTGAACAAATGAAAACTCGCTTGGGTGCGAATCCAGTGCCTATCGTTGTTCCAATTGGCGCTGAAGAAAACTTCCAAGGCGTAGTTGACCTGATCGAAATGAAAGCGATTATCTGGGATGAAGCATCTCAAGGTATGAAGTTTGAATACGGTGAGATTCCAGCTGACTTGGTTGAGTTAGCGCAAGAATGGCGTACTAACATGGTTGAAGCTGCTGCTGAAGCATCAGAAGAACTCATGGATAAATACCTGGAAGAAGGCGATCTTACTAAAGAAGAGATTGTTGGCGGTCTGCGTACACGTACATTGGCAAACGAAATTCAGCCAATGATGTGTGGTTCTGCGTTCAAAAACAAAGGTGTTCAACGTATGTTGGATGCTGTAATTGAATTCTTGCCAGCACCTACAGACGTTGAAGCGATCAAGGGTATCCTTGACGACAAAGACGAAACTGAAGGTTCTCGTGAAGCATCTGATGATGCTCCGTTCTCTGCGCTTGCGTTCAAAATTATGAACGACAAATTCGTAGGTAACTTAACGTTCGTACGTGTTTACTCTGGTGTTCTTCAAGCGGGCAGCCCTGTTTATAACCCAGTGAAAATGAAGCGTGAGCGTATTGGCCGTATCGTGCAAATGCACGCAAACGACCGTCACGACATCGAAGAAATTCGTGCAGGTGATATCGCAGCGTGTGTAGGTCTTAAAGACACAACTACGGGTGATACACTATGTGATGAAAATAACATCATCACATTAGAACGTATGGAATTCCCAGAGCCAGTAATTGCACTTGCAGTTGAACCTAAAACTAAAGCTGACCAAGAAAAAATGTCAGTTGCTTTAGGCCGTTTGGCGAAAGAAGATCCATCATTCCGTGTTCGTACTGATGAAGAATCTGGCCAAACAATTATTGCTGGTATGGGTGAGCTTCACCTTGACATCATCGTTGACCGTATGAAGCGTGAATTCGGTGTTGAAGCAAACATTGGTAAACCAATGGTTTCTTACCGCGAAACGATTAAAAAATCTGTTGAGCAAGAAGGTAAGTTCGTTCGTCAAACTGGTGGTAAAGGTAAATTCGGTCACGTATACGTACGTCTTGAACCGCTTCCTGAAGATGCTGAGAAAGACTACGAATTCGCTGAAGAAGTTGTTGGCGGTGTAGTACCTAAAGAATTCTTTGGTGCGGTTGACAAAGGTATTCAGGAACGCATGAAGAATGGTGTTTTGGCTGGTTACCCTGTTGTGGGCATCAAAGCGACATTATTCGACGGTTCTTACCACGATGTCGACTCTGACGAATTATCGTTCAAAATGGCAGGTTCTTATGCCTTCCGTGACGGTTTCATGAAAGCGGATCCTATCCTGCTTGAACCAATCATGAAAGTTGAAGTAGAAACTCCAGAAGACTACATGGGCGATATCATGGGTGACTTAAACCGTCGCCGCGGTATGGTTCAAGGTATGGATGACTTGCCTGGCGGTACTAAAGCGATTCGCGCAGAAGTTCCGCTTGCTGAGATGTTTGGTTACGCGACTCAAATGCGTTCTATGTCTCAAGGCCGTGCAACATACTCTATGGAATTTGCTAAATATGCTGAAACTCCACGTAACGTGGCTGAAGGCATCATTTCTAAATTCCAAAATGGCGGTAAAAAAGGTGACGACGAGTAATCTTTCGATTACTATAAGCCCAAACTAATTCATAGTTAAAAACCAAAATCGCTTATGGAGTTTTCCCTCCATAAGCAGTTTAAAAGGAAGATCTCATGGCTAAGGCTAAGTTCGAACGTAATAAGCCACACGTTAACGTGGGCACAATCGGTCACGTTGACCATGGTAAAACTACTTTAACAGCTGCAATCGCAACTGTTTGTGCTAAAAAATTCGGCGGTGAAGCGCGTGACTACGCAGCGATTGACTCTGCTCCAGAAGAAAAAGCGCGCGGTATTACAATTAATACTTCACACGTAGAATACGATTCTCCAATCCGTCACTACGCTCACGTAGACTGCCCGGGCCACGCCGATTATGTTAAAAACATGATTACTGGTGCTGCTCAAATGGAC
>JASLHF010000025.1 GCA_030152275.1 Acinetobacter sp.
TGCGCCCGAACATGGTTAAATAATGAGAAAGTAAAAGATAAACAAAGATTTAACATTTTAAAGTAGGCAGCTTGGCATTTAGCGCCTATGATCTGAAACATAGTCAAAAATGAATTTGAGGCCTCTCACATGGCAAAAACGGCTAGCACCCCCGGTCGCCGCTTTATGAAACTTGCCAGCATGACTGCAAGTATTGCAAGCAAAACTGTTTCCAATTCAATTAAAAATCTAACTGCCGATGAAGAGCAGAAAAACGCCTCACGCAGCAAACTGTTTCAGGACATTGGCGTGCAAATTGCGGACACGTTAGGGGAAATGAAAGGCGCGGTCATGAAAGTCGGCCAGATCGCCTCGCAGTATAAAGATATTTTTCCGCCGGAAGTCGCCAAAGCGATTGGCAAGCTGCAGCGTCAGGCGCCGCCGATGCCGTTTTCCGAAATTAAAGGCCAAGTGGAAAAAGAGCTGGGCAAACCGCTGCAGAGCATATTTAAAAGTTTTGATGAAGCTCCTTTTGCTGCAGCTTCGATTGGACAAGTGCATAAAGCCGTACTTCCGAACGGTCAGCAGGTAGTGGTCAAAGTGCAGTATCCGGGCGTAGATGAAGCCTGCGAAAGTGATTTAAAACAGGTGCGCTTAGCACTTCGTTTAATGGGGGTTCTGAAAATTGACCGCAAGCTGCAGGACCGTTTGTTTAATGAAATTCAGGAAAGTTTAGACAATGAGTTGAACTATCAGATTGAAGCGCAAAATCTTGAAGTGGCGCGTACCTTTCATCAGGCGCTGGACAGCAAAATTATCATCCCGCAAGTCTTTCCTGACTATTCTTCGCGCCATGTGCTGACCCTCAGCCTAGAACTGGGCGAAAGCATCGAAACCGCCAGCACGTGGCCGCAAGCGGTACGCAATGATTTGGGCAAACGACTGCTCCGCGCAGTCGGTCAGGAAATCTTTTATTTAAAACGCTTTCACTGCGACCCGCACCCGGGAAATTTCGCTTTCCGCGAAGACGGCACCGTCATTATGTATGACTTTGGCGGAGTTAAAATTTTATCCAATGATGTTGTGCACCATTTTAAAGAATTAATTCAGGCCGCCCGTGAGAGCGATATCGCGGAAATTGAAGACCAGCTGGACGCGCTGCAGTCGCTGGCGGAAAAAGGCAAATTCCCGCCTCAGCTGTACCAAGCTTGGCTGGAAGTCCTGCTGCGCCCGCTGACCACCAATTACGATTTTGCGGAAAATTCTGCGCATCATGATGGTGTTGAATTGGTGAAATCTTCCTTAAAGTATTGGGATGTGTTTAAGCCTTCTCCTGACACCTTAATGGTCAACCGCACAGTGTCTGGCCATTACTGGAACCTCATTCACTTAAAAGTGCATGATTGCCTGTCAGATGTATTTGAAGAATTGGTCCCGCCCCGCAATTAAACCCGTTTGGGCAAAATGCATATCCGGCCTGCAATCCGCAGGCCTTTTTTATTGCCTTTCATCGGCTGTTTTAAATTTTCCGCCGGCGCTATGCGCAAATGCCTGATCCCAATAACAATGCTCCTGCCAGCATTTATAAGCTGTGCAGCAGACTGTCCCTATTGCGCCAGTCAAAGCTAGCAGATGCAGAATTTGCAAATTTAATTGTTATGTTATAACATAATATTTAATGCAAATCCGAATGGAGAATAATGATGCGTCCAGATATCCATCCGCAATACCGTGATGTGCTGTTTCATGACACCAATGCCAATGCCTTTTTTGTCATCGGCAGCACCCTGCAAACCAGCCAGACCCGTGAATTTGAAGGCGTGACTTACCCTTATGTCACACTAGATATTTCCAGCGCTTCGCATCCGTTTTACACCGGTGAACAGCGTCAAGCCAACAATGAAGGCCGTATTGCCAGCTTCAATAAGCGTTTTTCCCGTTTCAAACGCTCACAATAAGTTCATATTCAATTAAGTTTTTGCTTTTAAAGTAAAACTATTCAGAAGCCTAAGACACAATCTCCTCCAGCTTAGGCTTCTTTTTTTATGCTTTTTTTCTATTTCAGTATTTTTACCGGCTGCTGAAAGCCCCAGTCTGTTTCTGTTTAGACTTACATGCTGGCTTATACGTGCTCAAGCCGAACATTGAATCAAGACAATCACGTATTTTTCAGCAGCGCCTGCAGCAGATAAAAACCCAAACTCAGCGCAATCACTCCAGCAATAACACTAGACAGCGCATAGGCAAGAGCCAAGCCGTTTTGGCCGTGGCGCAGCAGCTGAAAAGTTTCCAAGCCAAAGCTGGAAAAAGTGGTGAAACCGCCTAGAATACCCACCATCAGAAACAATCTCGCTTCCTGCTGCAGCGCTGGATACTTCTGGCTCAGCGCAAAAAAAACACCCGCCAAAAAACAGCCCAACAGATTGACACTCCATGTGATCCATGGGAACAGGCCGTTGGGCTTGAGCAGCCAAACACCAGCGCCATAACGCACACTGGCGCCGATTGCGCCGCCAATTGCCACCAAAAGCCAATTCATTACACGTCCTAAACAATTCAAATATTCAATCAAAGGCTGTGAGCACAGCCGCACAGAAAATGCACTATAGCGCAAAATTTCATAGGAATTCTAATGAATCTGATATAAAAATCTTGCTATATTGCCCGCGTTTTCATTTATTTTTCTATGGATTGAAGAACCCATGGCTCAAGAATTATTCAGCCGCCTGCAAGCGGGCGAAGTAAAATTTGCCGATGTTATTGCATTTATTGATGCACATTACAGCCACACACCAACTGCGTTTCAAAACGGCCAGCAAGCCAACGGCGCCAATGAAAATCAAGGCAGCGCCAAAGTCTTTTCCTTTGCGCAGCTAAACGGCTTAGATCAAGCGCAAACCTTAAGCCTATTTGCAGAGCACTATGCTGCGGTATTGGCTTCTCCTGAAGGAACAGATCATCAAAACATCCGCCAATTTATGCAAAACGGATGGGACGGCATTCAGTTTTCAGGTCAAGCTTTAACTGCCAAATAATTCATGCCAGCAGTCTCAATAGCCCCAATCAGCTGCAGAGTGCATTGGCCGGTGTACTTTAGCCCCAGCTGGCAGCGAGATTTACAATTTTTTATGTGATGCAAAGATGCATCACATGAAAAGTTTGCAGTTTTCGAATATCAGCCGGAAAAAAACCGCCGGCACAGCGCCTTTCCTTAACGAAGCGCATCAATGCAAACAGCGGTCTCAATGAAATGAATAAAAATAAATATATTAAGAAATTCTCACCCGGCATTTCCACTCATCAATTGAGGTATTTTCCCAAGCACGGGCATGTTTTAAATGCAGCACCTCTTCACCTGCCTGCTTGGCAGTAAAGCGGAACGTCTTTTG
>JASLHF010000029.1 GCA_030152275.1 Acinetobacter sp.
AGCGCGCCGGGCATTGCTCTTTCTGCAATAGCAGTGGCTTCATTGTCAGCTTACAAAGCCAGTAAAAAATAGACTTAAATTTTCATTTGAAATACACCATAAGGAAGCTTCGGCTTCCTTTTTTTGCTGTTCATGGATGCACGGCATAAGTGAAGGCAGTTACTTCTGTATTGAAATGCCGGTTAAACGTTACAATGGATTTTCTATAGATACATATATAGAAATAAAATTTGATAACATGGCAAAAATTGTATGAATGGCAAATAAATATGACTTATCAATTGATTCAGCTTGAAATACAAGCAATAGACAATATTCAATGCCCGCATTGCAGTCAGCAGGTGATTAATTGGGCAGAAGAACAATATATTCAGCCTTGTGAACATACGCTTTTTATTGCGATGGATATTGGCTTTGAATACATTACGGATGAATTTGAACAGTCTATGCGCAGAACAGTAGATGATCTGCATGCCAATGATGATCAGGTAAATGTGTTCGCAGAATTAACTGCATCAAGCTATCCAGCGTTTTTGATTTATCAATCTGATTTGGGTGTACAGGGTTACTCGCGGTATACGGGTTTTTGTGCATAAATCTTTTTGCAACAGTAAAAAGCCCCCTATATTTGGGGGCTTTTTATCATCGAAATTTCGTAGAGTTAACTTTCGGCTTCTTCTTCAGTTTCGTCTTCGGTACTGTCCATGCCCAGCTCTTTGAGTTTGCGGGTGAGGGTGTTGCGGCCCCAGCCTAAAAGTTCAGCGGCATGGCGTTTGCGCCCGCGGGTTTGCTGCAGAGCTGCATTGATGAGGGTGCGTTCGAACATTGGGGTGGCAATATCCAAAATTTTCATTTCACCATTTTTTAGCTTTTGTATAGCCCATTGGCCCAGCATTTCATCCCAATGGTGAATTGATACGCGGTCAATAGTGCTGGCTGCTGCGCCAGTTTCGCCATGTTGCTGAATAGGGATTTGCTTCAGTTCTGACGGTAAATCTTCTGGATAAACTTCACGGCCCGTGATCATGACCGTCAGCCAGCGGCAAGTGTTTTCCAGCTGGCGAACGTTGCCTTGCCATGGCAATTTTTGCATGTATTCCTGTGTTTCTGGACGCAAAATTTTGGGGCTAACGCCTAGCTCTTTGCCTGCACGCGCTAAGAAATGCTGTGCCAGCATAGGAATATCTTCGCTGCGATGTGCAAGTTTTGGAATGTGGATACGGATCACATTCAGGCGGTGATATAAGTCTTCACGGAAGCGGCCTTCATGTACTAGTTTTTCTAAGTCTTGATGTGTTGCAGCAACAATACGCACATCAACTTTAACTGGAATATGGCCGCCGACACGGTAAAACTCACCATCCGCTAAAACACGAAGCAGCCGCGTTTGAGTTTCAAATGGCATGTCGCCAATTTCATCAAGGAATAAAGTACCGCCATTGGCTTGCTCAAAGCGGCCTTGGCGCTGTGTGTTGGCGCCAGTAAATGCACCTTTTTCATGACCAAAGAGTTCTGTTTCAATCAGGTCTTTCGGAATAGCAGCCATATTCAGTGCAATGAATGGTTTGCTGCTGCGCGGAGAGTGGCGGTGCAGTGCATGTGCCACCAATTCTTTGCCGGTGCCTGATTCGCCGTTAATCAGTACAGTAATGTGTGATTGTGATAAACGTCCAATGGCGCGGAATACTTCCTGCATAGCAGGTGATTCACCAATAATTTCGGTTGACTGAATTGGCTGTGCTGTTTTGGCAGATTCTTGCTGCTGCAGTTTGGCGATATGCAAGATGGCGCGGTTCACTAAGGCAAGCGCTTCATCAATATCAAAAGGCTTAGGCAAGTACTCAAATGCCCCGGTTTGATAGCTGGACACAGCTGATTCTAAGTCGGAGTGCGCAGTCATAATGATGACGGGTAAGTCTGGATGGCTGCTTTTGACTTTGCCTAAAAAGGTCAAACCGTCTATGCCGGGCATACGGATATCGGTCAAAATCACGTCTGGTTCATCAAGGTTAAGCTGGTCTAGCGCGGATTGGGCTTCTTCGAAGCTAGTAACTTCAAAGCCTTCTTCTTTAAAGGTTTTTTCCAGTACCCATCGCATCGCGCGATCGTCATCAATGACCCATATTTTATTTTGCGACATGATCTGCCTCCCAAGGTAAATATAAGCTAAAAATGGTTTTGCCGGGAACAGATTGGCATTCAATCATTCCGTTGTGTTGATGCATGATATTTTGTGCAATGCTTAAGCCCAGACCTGTGCCATTGGCTCGTCCGGTGACCAGTGGGTAAAACAAAGATTCTAATATTTCTTCTGGAACCCCAGGGCCATTGTCCTCAATATCTATGCGTACGGCTGAGCGCTTTAATATGCCATTGATCGTGACAAGACGCTGTATGCGGGTTCTTAAAGTTAATTCAGGCTGATGATCTTGAAAGAAATCTTTATTTTCAGTCATCGCTTGTACGGCATTGACGCTGATATTCAGCATGACTTGAATCAGCTGGTCACGATCGGCCATTACATCCGGTAGCGACAGGTCGTAGTCTCGAGTAATTTTAATTTTTTTCTTGGTTTGATTCACAATTAATGCACGAACACGTTCCAGTGGCTCATGTACATTTACTGATGCATAGCTCGGCAGCTGACGTGAACCGAGCATAGTATCAGCCAAGGTTCTAAGCCGGTCACATTCACTGATAATAATGTCGGTAAATTCACTGTATTTGGGGTCATTTAAACTGCGCGCCAAAAGCTGTGTTGCACCGCGAATGCCGCCTAAAGGGTTTTTAATTTCATGTGCTACGCCGCGGATCAGCTGGCGCGCAACCTGATGCTGCTGAATTAAATTTTCTTCTTTGGAAATTTTCAGCATGCGGTCAATCTGATTTAATTCTATGAGCAGTAAAGGGTGATAAGGCTTGCCTGAATTAAGCTGAGAAGCAGTATAGTCGACGTGAATATCTTTAAAATTGACATTAATTGTTGCTTCGCGGCGCGTATAATGCTGGCCAGAATGCAGCGTATTTTTTAAGGCTTGTTCAGTATCAAATTCATCATTGGGCATATGCAGCAAGTTAAGCACAGGCATGCCGGAGGCGCGCAGCAAGCTGATATCAAATAAAGCTTCACAGGCTGAATTTAAATAGAAAATGTTGAGATCGCTATCGACCAATAAAATTGCTGTGGTTAAATTATCTACCAAAAGACGGTAGTCGATAGAATAAGGATGATCCATTAGCGATGGTTTCCTGTATTAAAATAGCGCAATGGCATCTTCATAAAGCGGTCTGTTTAAGCCTATTAGGACTGTTATGATGCAAAATGCACGCCAACTATTAAAAAACAGCGCTCAAATTTGATGCTTGATAAAAAAGTGCGCGGTAAATGGTCTTTGTTGAAATTGTATAGCTGAATCAGCGGCACCTGTAAATAAGAAATGTTCCAAAATGGTGCAATAAAAATTGTCTGGCTGAATTTATAGCATTATTTTAGTGCGGGGCGGAAAGAGTGCGTATTTCAACTGTTTTTATCATAAGAAAAGACATACAATACGCGGATTCTAGTGGAGCGCAGATTCATGAAATCCCCCAAAGTCGGTTTTGTTTCTTTAGGTTGTCCTAAGGCATTGGTAGATTCCGAACGAATTTTAACTCAGTTAAAGACTGAAGGTTATGATGTTGCATCAGATTATGATGGTGCTGATTTAGTTGTTGTAAATACCTGTGGTTTTATTGAATCTGCAGTACAAGAGTCATTGGACGCGATTGGCGAAGCAATGAGCTCAAATGGCCGAGTTATTGTGACTGGCTGTTTAGGTAAAGACGAAGACAAAATTCGCCAAATGCACCCGAATGTATTAAAAGTAACGGGTGCTGCAGCATATCAAGAAGTAATGGAGGCGGTGCACGAATATGTGCCAGAACCGCCTAAACACAATCCATTTATCGATTTAGTGCCAGAACAAGGCATTCGCCTGACGCCAAAGCATTATGCCTATTTGAAAATTTCAGAAGGATGCAACCATCGCTGCACATTCTGCATCATTCCAAGCATGCGCGGTGACTTAGTGTCACGCCCAGTGGGTTCTGTATTGAGCGAAGCTCAAGCATTGAAAAATGCGGGTGTCAAAGAAGTATTGGTTATTTCTCAAGATACTTCAGCTTATGGTGTAGATACCAAGTACAAATTGGACTTTTGGAATGGCCAGCCGGTCAAAACCAAATTCTTTGATATGTGCGAAGCATTAGGTCAATTGGGTATTTGGGTGCGCCTGCACTATGTTTACCCATATCCGCATGTAGATGCAGTGATTGATTTGATGGCTCAAGGCAAAATTTTGCCGTATTTAGATATTCCTTTTCAGCATGCCAGCCCGCGCATCTTAAAATTGATGAAGCGGCCAGCACACAGCGAAAATACGCTTGAACGTCTAAAATTATGGCGTGAAAAATGCCCTGAACTGGTTATCCGTTCTACATTTGTGGTTGGCTTCCCAGGCGAAACTGAAGAAGACTTTCAAATGTTGCTGGATTGGCTAAAAGAAGCTCAATTAGATCGCGTGGGCTGCTTTACCTATTCACCGGTAGAAGGCGCAACGGCCAACGATCTGCCTGACCATGTGCCTGAAGAAATCAAGCAAGAACGCTATGAGCGCTTTATGGAAGTGCAGCAGGCGATTTCAGCGGCGAAGCTGCAAAAGCGTATCGGTCAAACTATGACTGTGCTGGTAGATGACTTGGAAGAAGAATTTCCGGTTGCAGTTGCGCGTTCTTATGCAGATGCGCCTGAAATTGATGGCAATGTTTTTGTAGAAGATATTGATAAGTCACAAATTAAGGCGGGTGATTTGCTGGAAGTTGAAATTACCGATGCGGATGAATATGACTTATTTGCCAAGCTGATTCGCGTAAAATCAGCATAAGGCGTATACGAATAAAATTTTAGATGAGATATAGGTTGGAGTTTTTGAAATGATGGATTCAAAAAAACCGCGTTATGAACGCATTTTGCTTAAATTGTCTGGTGAAGCGCTTGCGGGCAACAAAGACATGGGTATTGATGCGCCAGTGCTGGATCAAATGTCTTTAGCAATTGCACACATGGTTGGCTTGGGCGTCCAAGTTGGCATCGTGGTTGGCGGTGGTAACTTGTACCGCGGCAGCCAGTTGCAAAAAGATGGTTTGGTAGGCCGTGTGACAGGTGATCAAATGGGTATGCTGGCAACTGTCATGAACGGTTTGGCGCTGCGTGATGCATTGGTGCGACGCAATATCAAAACCCGCTTGATGTCAGCATTGCCAATTGGCGCAGTAGTAGAATCGTATTCTAGCCGTGATGCAATCCGTCATTTGACTCAGGGTGAAGTGTGTGTATTTGTTGCAGGTACAGGCAATCCATTCTTTACCACAGACACAGCTGCATGTTTGCGTGGTATTGAAATCGAAGCTGATTTGATTTTAAAAGCGACTAAGGTTGATGGTGTATACAATAAAGACCCGAGCAAATATGAAGATGCAGTGAAATACGATACATTGACCTTTGATCAAGTGTTGGATGAAAAACTGGGTGTAATGGATTTAACAGCAATTTGCTTATGCCGTGATCATAATGTGCCCCTTCAAGTGTTCGACATGAACAAAAACGGTTCTTTGCTTTCTGTAGTTATGGGCGAAAAAGAAGGAACTCACGTCACCAAATAATGACGTGAGCCTGAAAGCTCTTTATACTACACGCTGTTTTTGTAATACATCTTTTAAAATTAAGTAAGGAAGATCATATGATTAACGATCTTAAAAAAGACGCCGAAGAGCGCATGAACAAATCGCTTGAATCTTTAGAGCATGGTTTTGCAAAGGTTCGTACAGGCCGTGCGCATCCATCAATTCTGAATGGCGTTATGGTTCCTTACTACGGTTCTGACGTGCCTTTGAATCAAGTAGCGAACGTAGGTGTTGAAGATTCGCGTACTTTGCTGGTTCAGCCATTTGAACGTTCGATGGTTGCTGCAATTGATAAAGCGATCCGCGAATCAGATTTGGGCTTAAACCCAATCACTGCAGATGCGATCCGTGTGCCGATGGCTGCTCTAACAGAAGAAACACGTAAAGATATGCAGAAAGTTGCACGTAACGAAGCTGAAAACGCTAAAGTTGCGATTCGCAACATTCGCCGTGATGTATTAGGTGATATCAAATCATTAATGAAAGAAAAAGAAATTTCTGAAGATGATGAGCGCCGTGCAGGTGATGATATTCAAAAAATCACTGACAAATTTGTCGCTGAAGTGGAAAAGCGTTTAGCTGCTAAAGAAGCTGAATTGATGAAGGTCTAAGCTTGAATGACCTCTTCTGAAGAAACTACTCGTCTTCCAAAACATGTTGCCATCATTATGGATGGCAACAATCGTTTTGCCAAAAAAAATCAAATGCAAAAAGGTGATGGCCATCGTGAAGGCAAGAATATTCTTGATCCGATCGTTGAGCATTGCCGTTCTCATGAAATCCGAGCTTTAACTGTATTTGCGTTTTCAAGTGAAAACTGGAACCGTCCGCAGTTTGAAGTTGATTTGCTGATGAAGCTGCTTGAAGAAACCATCAGTGAGCAGCTGCCTCGCATGGAAAAATTCAATATTGCTTTGCGTTTTATTGGTGACCGTACGCGTTTGTCGGCAAAATTGCAGGAGCAGATGTTGCAAGCAGAGGAAAGGACTGCTAAGTTCACCAATATGACTCTTACTATTGCTGTGAGTTATGGCGGCATGTGGGACATGGCGCAAGCTGCAAAACAGCTGGCAGCGGATACTGTCGCGAATAAAATTAAGCTTGCAGATATTGATGAGGGAATTTTTGGCCAGTATGTGAGTTTAAGTGATCTGCCTCCGGTAGATTTGCTCATACGTACAGGTGGAGATTTCCGTTTATCCAACTTTTTGTTATGGCAAGCAGCATATGCGGAGCTATATTTTACAGAAACATTATGGCCTGAATTCACTGTAGAAGAACTGGACGATGCCTTTGCTGTGTTTGCAGGGCGTGAGCGCCGTTTCGGTAAAACTTCAGAGCAGATTCAACAAGAGCAACTTGAGAATTAATAAATGTTAGAGCGGATTATTACCGCATTGGTTTTGGTGGCGGTTGTTTTGAGCTGCATGTTTGCATCTCAGTCGCATTATCCAATGTTTGTGCTGATGATTTTGGCAGCTGGGACAGCAGGCTATGAGTGGT
>JASLHF010000265.1 GCA_030152275.1 Acinetobacter sp.
CTTTTGTTTGTATATTTTTCACTCATTTTGCATTTTTTTATTCAATTTTTAATCAAATTTGGTTTAATAGCGGTTATTCAGGATTATTTATGCGTTTTTACTTATGATTAGGCAAATATTTTTTGCTGAGTAAAAGCGTCAGGACTCTATATGCGCCACTCTTCTTATTTTTGTGCGGCTGTGCTGTCTGCCGCATGTTCCGTTCCAGTCTATGCCAGCAATGCATCAGATGATTTGGAACCATCTAATAGCGAGACTCAATCCAAGACTCAGCTGTTAGCTCAATCTGCTATCGCCAAATCGAGTGAAGTCGCTAAAAAGCTTTCCGTGAATGCAAATGCAGCTCAAGCGGATGAAACGAAAGATCCTTTTGAATCTTTCAACCGTAAAATGTATGCCTTTAATGATGTTTTAGATCGAAATATTGCACGCCCGCTGGCAATTCAATATGTAGAGAAAGTGCCCGATGATGTTCGAGGCTCTTACCGTCAGTTCCGTAGAAATTTAAATGAACCTTGGAATGCTGTTAATCAGTTGGTTCAAGGCCGTCCCAGCCGCGCAGCGGTAAGTTTGGGCCGCTTTACGATTAATACACTAACAACTTTAGGTTTTGCCGATCCTGCACGCCGTTTGAACCTGCTGCCCGAATCTGAAGGCCTAGGCATTACTTTAGGCTATTACGGTGTGCCAACAGGGCCTTATTTAGTGCTTCCGGTATTTGGTCCCAGCACAATTCGTGAAGGTATTGGCCTTGCCGTCGACAACCAAGCGCGTCCACAAAAATATTTGATGGATGATGCTGAAGGATTGTATTGGTCTGATCAGCTGATGCGCGGCATTGATGCACGTTCTCAGCTTTTGGATTTAGAGAAAACCCTTCAGGGCGATAAATACGCTCAAATTCGCGATTTTTATTTACAGCGTATTAATTTTGCTGTTAGTGAAAAGAAAGGCACTGCGGATGAAAATATGTTTATCAGCGATGATGATTTTGATGATACTTCAGATTCAGAATCAAACGATGAGCATTCTCCCAATATTAGCCAAACTGATACCGATACTGACAACGCAAAATAAGTGCTGAATTTTGCCGGCCGGAGCTATTTTTTTACTCCGGCGCAGTTTTGCTTGTTATAGTATTCACGTGCCCCATCCCAAGGATTTTGCTATTTCTTTATGTATTTCATTCAGCCGACTCGCGATATTTCTTATTTAAATCAAGTACTCGCAACCCTACCCAGCGTGCAGATGATCCGCATTGAAGATCTTGACCTGTATGATCCAACTATCATTGCTATTGCCGATGTCACTGATTATTTGACCTATCAATGGTCGCTGCCAACCATTGTTTTAGCGCTGGAAAATGAAGGCGCAGCCTTAGCTCAAGCATGGGAGTTAGGCGCGCTGGCAGGCTGGATGTGGAATAAGCTGCCGGCGAACCCGCAGCAAGCCTTGATTAAAATTGATGCGCAATATAAGCGTAATCAAGACAGCCGAGATTTACCGTCAGCAGCCGAATTGCAAAAACGCTTGTTGCCTAATCCTATTGAATTAATTAACTATAAAGTTGAGACATTTTTTCAGCCATCAGCCTATTTATCTGGCGACTGGTACGATTATTGGAAAATCAGCGATAAAGAAATTATGTTTTATCTGGCTGATGTATCCGGCCATGGTGTAACCAGCAGCCTTCTGACATCGTGGATGGCCGCATTTCACGGGCGCTCCAAAACACCGCGCGAATTAATTAAAAAGCTAAACGGTATGCTGGTACAGGAAAATATTGAAAAACACATTACCATGCTGGCAGGCATTTTAAACTTGGAAACCCATCATTTGCGCTGGTCCAGCGCTGGGCATTATCCGCCTGCAATTCTATTCGAGCCTAATCAGGAACCGAAAATTCTCACCACGAGCAGTTTCCCGCTAGGGCTAACAGAAGACTTAGAAGTTGAAGAGTTTGAATGTATTTTGAACCGCCATGCCAGATTCATTATTTGCTCCGATGGCGCGCTTGAACCTTTTGATGGCGGCCTGAATGAACAAATGGGTCAATTGGTACATCATTTGCAAAATCAATCATTTCAAGCACCAGAACATGTTGCCGATGATATTGCCATTCTTAGTCTGCGAAGAATGAATTAATTTAATAATCAATCATTTAATCTTTTATACCCAGCTATCCGAGTGTTGACTACTTGAGTAAGCAGAAGCCCTATGGGATAATTTACTATCCTTCTCTGCAAATGGCATTTATATGTCAACAGGTCATGTTGAATATGCAAGCTTGAATGGAACGCATATTTTTAAGCTTATTGGCGAAGTGCGTGCCCAATCTTGTATCAGTCTAGACAAACTTTTAAACCGTATTGAACAACAGTCAAATGTTGTTGGTGCAATCGTAGATTTAACCCAAACTACATTCATCGACAGCACTGTGTTAGGCATTTTGGCAAAGTTAGGCTTAAAGCTTAAACAGATCCATAATATCCAAGCTGTCATGTTGTCCACCAACTCTGATATCACTACCTTAGCCAACAGTATGGGGCTAGGGCAGGTTTTTGTGATTTTAAACTACTGTGGCGATCCAAATGTTTGTACCCTCGAACTGATGGAAGAGCACATTACACATCGTAATATGTTAAACACCGTACTAGATGCACATAAAACTTTGATGGAACTGAATCAAAGTAATCAAAATATGTTTGAACCTTTGGTCAAACAGTTGCAAAAAGAACAAGACAGCCTCGATCAAGTGTCACAGCAACAAAACGCATAACAACAAATTTTGTAGGCCCATTTATGACTTTACTTTCTGTTGTACAGATGAACTCTCAAAATGACATTGAAGCAAACTTCCTTGTCATTGAGTCTCTCATTCAACAAAGTAAAGCAAATGGTGCTGAACTTATTGTGTTCCCCGAAAACTTCGTTTGTTTTGCCGCAGGCAAACAACGTGAGACCGCAGCACAGTTTGAAGACATTCAAAAGCGTTTAGAAAATCTTGCTCATCAATATCAGATCTGGATCGTCGCGGGTACTCTCCCATGCCCGTTCCGTCCAGATGGTTCTGTTATTGAAGATGGTCGTGTTCGTACAGTCAGTCTTTGTATCAGCCCTGAACGGACCGAAGCACGTTATGACAAAATTCATTTGTTTGACGTACAAGTTGGCGATGCTGTGGGTGGCTACCAAGAATCTAAGTTTTTTGAACCTGGTACTGATGTCGTTGTGGCAAAAACACCCTTTGGTAATATTGGCTTGATGGTTTGCTATGATTTACGCTTTCCTGAATTGGCTTTAACTTTACGCGCGCGTGGTGCAAATATTTTGACTGCACCTGCTGCGTTTACCTACACCACGGGGCAAATGCACTGGCAGTTATTATTACAAGCCCGTGCGATGGATAGCCAAAGTATCGTGTTAGGCGCAGCGCAACAAGGCTGGCATGGTGAAAAAAGACAGACTTGGGGACATGCAGCAGCAACCAATAGCCGTGGTCAAGTTTTGGATTTGATTCTTAACCCGGGCGCACAGTTGATTACGGTTC
>JASLHF010000056.1 GCA_030152275.1 Acinetobacter sp.
TGACGCACATATTGTAGATGTACAAGAAAGTATCAAAAATCAGCAAAAACTAATTGAACAATTATTAGATATAAGAAAGACATGCGATGGTTCATGCACAGTTGATAGATGTGGTGTATTGAAAAATTTAGCTTGAATAAATACAAAGTTTAGACTTAATACGATAGCTCTATAAGCTATTGATACTAAATATGATAAAAAATAAATCGAGTGTATAACTCGTAAAGAATCTAATGATTCTTTACGATTAGCTTCAATTCACTGTCCTCACACTCCCCTGCAACCCTTGCTGAATATCCTGCACAAAACCATCCCCATGATTGAACTTTGCTTTAACCTTAGGTTTCGACTCAGGTTTCATTTGCTCAGATTCAACAAGTCCATCTGTATAAAACTCATCTACCAAATCCAAGCCTTCCTCCACATTCACCTCAAACTGCGAATTTACATAGCCCTGTAAAGCGGCCTGATCTAAGGCATGTTGATTAAAACCACACAACTTACTCTTCTGATCAATCTCCTTAGCTGTATGTATCGCGTCTTGCAAATGAATGCCTTCACGTAAAGTCAAATCCACGTAATAGACAGGGGTGCGATAACTTTGAGTGGTGCTCTTGCCTCTCAGTGTGAGTTGTAGAGGTAGGCATGAAAGTAAGCCATTGGATGCAGCATGGTAGTAACTGAGCCGAGCAGCTAAGGTACGAATACTGTTAAAGCCGGTGGTTCTAAAAACGAAAGTCCCAAACTCATCCGATTCATCGAGATTCACATAGAGACGACCATAGGGTTTACACAATCCTCCTTGTGCCAATGGACATAGATCAGGTGAAGGACAGGGGTGATGTTCAACCCCTTGATTGGTTAAGCGCTGACAAGTTTCACCATTGCCGATACACACAGGTCGCCCTGTTTGTCGATCAAATAGACTGTACTCTGCCCTAAGATTGAGTTCAGGATCATTAAAGATCATACGGACTGGAATGCTTCTAAGTTTTTGGTTTTGAGCTTTGGCTCGTAGTTGCTCATCTAGGGGGTGTTTGATCCAGCCCTCTTTGTTTTGGATTTGGGATGTCAATGTAAATTGATCATCCTTTTCAGGGACACGTTTCCCGTTCTTCTCTACCATTTTTCCAATACTGATACGCCCGAGTATCGGTGGGCTAATCGCTAAACCTTTAATCATGGTACTTTCCTTTTTTGAGTAAAATGAATTAGACATAAAAAAATCCCATGCACTCAGGCATGGGACATTTAGGTTAGTTCGGTGTTTTGCTTATGAATTGCACTTAGGCTAAATCTGATTCAATCATCATTGGTATAGATGTTGAAGCGCCGTGTACCTTGCTTGCTTTGCGGAAATTGATTCAGATATTCAGGGTGTAATTTGAGTAAGGCCTTGCTATCTAAACTGAGCGAATCTTTCGACTTCTTCCACGTGACTGAGCCCGCTTTAAAGGTGGCACGCTCAGCCTCTTGCATCTGGCCTTGCAGTTGGTGCTTGAGTAGGTCAAATTGCTGTTGGTATTTATCAACTTGGTTACGCACTCGGATCAGTTGTTCAAACTGTTGATTGGCTTGCTCATCTTCGGATAAGTCTGTGGTACTTAGGGGGATATGTTCTGGATAAAGCAGCTGTAAAGCTTTAGCTGCCGATTCACTGGCATCTGCTTCTGGTGGGGTATCCTTTTCCACACAGTCCCAGAAGTAATGTTCGGCATTGACGATATGCTGAATCACTGACTCAGAACGCGTCACTTTAAAAATGCGCGTTTCATGCCCACAGATCAGCACACAAATATGGGCTGCCTGTTTGCCTGTGACAGCAAGTTGATGTTGCACTTGGCAAAGGACATAGAGCGGCACGCCATCTCGCCAGAGCTTAGCCCCGTACTCTCCTGCGGTTTTGCATTCCAGAATTTGGACCTCGGCATTACCCACCACAGAGTAATCCAAGTTAGCCAACATGAAATGTTTATCAGGGTCAGGATGTTGCAGCACTGCATTCACACGTCTCACTTTATGCTGGGTATACATGCTGTAGTATTCAGCAACGAGTGGCTCTAACTGCTTGCCCCAGTACAGAGGTGCATGGCCTTCGCTGTCATCTTCAATGTTTTGTTGAATCCGTCCAGTCTTGATCATCCATAGTTCTAGCATCGACATATAGGGATTAAGTCCACAGGCTGCGGCACAGTCACTGCTACCAATGCCCTTGCGTCTGACTTCCAGCCATTCGGCCTGAGTCATGTTTTTCGTCTCGACGAAACGTTTTGCGTTAAACAGTTTTGGACGGTCGGCATGGATATTGGCTTTGGTGTGACTTGGGTGAATTACGGCTGAGTTCATATTGTTTTCCTGTCATTGTTAAATTTTGGGCATAAAAAAAGCCACATCTGGAGATGTGGCAAAGAGGTGTTCGGATTGAATAAGACTGACAGGATCATATTGGTCTCATGTCCTGATCTTAAATCCTGAATCTGAATCTAAACTTAAACAACTAAGCGTAGTGCTTGCTCCAGTCCGCGTTGTTTGAGGCCTGCACCTGCCCCGAACCAAGCAGAATCCAAACGGTGATCCTGACTCATGGCGCGTCGCTCGTGGTCGGCAAATTCCGTGATTGAGCACAGCAAACCATAGGCAGTATCTTTGGCTGAACTGAGTTCCGCTCCACGACCATGCCCATTAAACATGGTCATGACCTTCGACATGGCACGTCCATTCGGTTCAGTCTTGTTTTCAGCTTTGGTTGTGTGGTTAGTTTGGGTTGCGACATTACGGTAGAACTGAATAATACCCTCGTCTTGGTCCGCATTGCTTAGGCTAGTGTTGTTAAACACGGCATCGAAATAGGCTGCTGCTTCAGTCTGCGTAACTTTCCGTTGGCTAAGCTGTTTCATTTCATACATGTGATCCCCCCATGTACGTACTGAAATTCCCAATTGCTGTTTAATTTTCTGCGCATCGAATTTGGTACTGTGTGGGACTTTGACCACACCTGCACTAGAATTTTGGCCTTTTAGTGCAATAGCTAAAGTGTTATTACATACCACACGAATACTGATGAATTGTGCTGTGGTTGCCAGTGTCCCGTCACAGGCTGTAGCCAAAAGAATGTAGCCATTACTGACATCTTTACCCTTGAGTGCTGAAGTCTGCCCTGTCCTGGCTAATGCCCAGAACTTCTTACCGCCTTTCAGTACACCTGCGGTTTCCAGTTCAAAGCCAGATTGCTCAGTCAGATCCCGGTAGAACTCCAGAATCTCTTTAGGCTGAACTTCCTGATAACGCTGACTGACAACAGATAAAGGTGCATGGGTATCTGAACGATACAACACTCGCTGTTCTTCAAATGGCATGATAATGCTCTGACCACGCTCATTCTGTGCCATGTAGCTGACGTTCGAGGATTCAATCCGCCAGTCCATCCCGGCTTGCTGTGCCCATACTTCCAGTGGTTGATTCGGACTTAGCTGATTACCGAGACCATGCCAAGGGGTTTCGCCAACATAGGCGATTTGTTCGATTTGATGTGCCATCGTTCTTATCTCCTATACTGATTCAACGAAAATTCTGCTGACAGTGATTGCAGTGATAATAGGTCAGCGTGATCGGCTTTTTCGGCTCATCAATCATGCTGCTAAATAGGCCACCAATGACTGCACCTGCAATACCACCAATGAATGGAGATATAGGCAGTGGCAAACCCTTTGAAATGGATGCACCGATGGTGGCAAACGAAGCTGATGCTGCTAGACCTGTAGAATCAGATCCACTTACCTGCTGATTAACCACTTGAATCGTTTGATCAGAAAAACAGTAAGGGCAATTAATACTCATAAGATATACCTCAAAATGAAAAAGGCTTACCGTATGGCAAGCCTCTGTTTCGAATGTCAGGGGGAAAATAAACATTCTTCTTTCATGTTAATGATGTATATCTATAACTTTTTGGGATCATTGGAAAGTACGCATTCTAGCTTTATTTTTCACCCTAAGATACTGATCTTCTTTCTCAGGATTAACAAGGTACGCACCAGCATTACACAATTTTTCCACTTCTCTGGAACAATCACGATGTATTTTTCCTATACCTAAAATACCCAAACTTGCGTATCTTTTTATTTGCTCAGTGTCATGGCAATTAAAATGGTGCCCTTGTCCGGCTGTAAGCTGTTTCCACAGCTTTCCAAGCTGCTCTGCAATAGCCCATCCATTCTGATGCTTATGACCATTAAAGATTAATAACAAATGACAATGGTAGCCCTTATCAGCCCCTTGTTCTAAAGCCCATGCATAATCAACCAAGTTGTTGAATAACCCTTCACGTTTAGATATTTCCTTTCGGAATTTACCAATATCATCGTAAAAATTTTCAATATCAATGAGATCATGGAAATCCTTGAGATAAAAGAGATCCACTCTAACCACTTCAGACTTAGAATAAACCTGTATTGCTTTTTCTATTTTCTTTAAAAATGACTTTGTATTTCTAACCTCATTTGCACGATGTCTTCGAATATCTTTATGGTATTGCGAACGATAGCCTTTAAAATAACTCTGATACTCGTCAAAAGTTTTATTCGTTAAGATAGCTTCAACCTGTACTGTACCTAAACCATGAATATCATGTTCTTCCAACAAGTCACACCAAGCATTGATATAACCAAAGTAACAATATGATCCACAGTATGCCTGATCAAAATCTACCAATAGCCTTGTAAATTCTATATAGAAATCTAGTGGCTCATTTTTTGTTTTGACCCACGCTTTAGTATTAGCTTCTATTTCAATCAATAATCTAGATCTACACATTCCTATTTCTCATATAATATACTTCCATATAAAATTAATAATCTGTATAAAATTGATTTATATAAATATTCTCCAGAGATTATTAATTAATAGGTTATTAATTAATAATATTAATAACCTGCACACTAAAATTTAAAACCCACATAAAAGATACGTGAAATAAAATGCTGCTTCATTGTTTCTGACTATGCATGGGCCCAAAAAGCCTGACTCATTCTCCTATACAAAAAATATCAGATGTGAAAAAAGTTATGTGTCACTTTTCAACTCATTACCTTTCCTATTTTTTCAACACATAACTTCCCATATACAAATTTCCCAAAAACTCAATCAATCACTTCTCCTTCAATAGGGGCTTGGAGCCGTTTTAGCATTCATTAGAATGTATGAAAAGCATTTAAAAAAATAATGCAAAACAATGTGAAACAACACGAAAAAATTACTAGAAGCTATTGATTTATTTATCTAAAGTATGACGTAAGCTTTTCATAACAAGGTTACTTCATGAACAACAGCACTGCATTAAATGATTTAAAGTCCTACTTGGCCCAACTCCGTGATGAAGATTTCATATGGGTTCTATATGTGTTTAAACGACCAGATTCATATCGTACTTCCGATGATGAAAGTCATATCATTGAGACAGAGATTGAAATCCTGAATTGCATAGAAAAACTTAAAAGCATAAAAAAAATTGTGATCGATTTTTTTGAAAAGGAAGATGATAGAACTATCGACGACTTTCTATATGACTTAAAAAAGCATAGATCATCAATTAAAAGCTCCATAATTGAATACTCACAAATGGCAAGTAACCAGAGATTTCTAAACTTTGCTTGCGAAAGTATGTGCTCTCAAATAGCTGAACGGAAAATTAGTCAACTCAAAAACCCTTATTTTAAGTTCCTTTATATGGCTTATACATTTTCTTATTTTTTTGAAAATCCTAGAAAAATTGAAATATTACAAAGGGACTTTGATAAAGTTTATTCAAAATTCAATCACCATTTTAAATTTGCTAATAATGAATTTTTCATATGGGCAAAACAATATATAAATGATAATCCAGAGTTTCGTAAGTACAGAAAGAATGCTCTAGATATTTCTGAATATGAAGTACTCATTAACACAATGTTTGATCTTATTTATATAGAAGATGAGAATATTCATTATGCACTTCGTAAAAAACTCAACAACGCTTGGTATCAAAAAAAGCATAGAGAAGAGAAAAAGGTTAAGAAACCTAATTATTATGCTCTTACGAAAAAAGCAAAAGAGTCTCTTCAAACGCTCTCGTTTAAATACAATTTAAGTGAGGAACGTGTTCTTGAAAAACTTATTAATGAGTGCTTTGCGAAAGAGTGTATGTCACCAATAGGAAGGCCTCTATACGATTGATAACATATTTCTAATCCCTAGAACTCAACCAAGTTAAAAGGATTGAGTTCTACGAATTTGAATCATACAAATAAGAACTACTTTTTAAAACTAGCATGAAATTTATCAAAAGCATTCTTCGCGGCATCGCCAATCATTGGATCATAAAAAAAGTAATCTGTAAGTATGGGCTCTAAAATTCCATAATATTCTTTTTTATTAACTTCATCTACTAAGAGTCGAATTGACTCATAAGGCCTAAAAACAACATTATGCCAATCACGTAAATTCCTTTCAGAAGTTGAAAAACCGTAGGTGAGCATTTCCTTATTGGCTATTTCTGAACAAGCTATTTCAGCCTCGTGAATACTTACAGGTGTTTCCCTATACAATGATTTATCCAAATTTGTTTTTTTAACGCGCATTAAGTGCCAAGCACCTAGCAGACTGATCCACTTAGCTATGCCATTTGAAAAAATGGCATTATGCCCTAATCGTGATTCAATGTTGATTACATAATCTTTTAAGGCATTCGTCTTGCACAGATCTATTTTTGAAATTTTTGCAAAATCAATATCTTTAAGAGCTTTTGCTTTTGATCTACTTAACATTGACGATGCTATTCTTTCAGCATCATCTAAGTTATTAAAATCTATTTGTTTTTCATATTTTTGGCTTTCCCGAAGGAGCTCATTTTTAAATGCTTCAAATTCTAAATACAACATTGCTCTAAAAAAGAGTTTATCTAGAAAATGTTGAGTAATTTCACTCTTATTATTTTGGTATGCTTTTTTGTACTTGGTCAGTTCTAAAAAATTGAAGTCCAGAAATTTGATAAGGACCCCAATAGTTATATTGTCAAATTCATAGCAAAGAAACTGACTAATAATTTTATAATATAAAGCACTATCCATCAGAGCTATTGAGTATTCGTCCAGTAGACTATTTAAGTCTTCCTCAAACTCATCCAAGCTAAAACTTGCCATCACAACTTGTGAACATAACCTCTCATTCAAAGTACGAATAAAACGCTCATTGTCGTCCACTAATGATTCTAACGGATCATCCAAATACGAAGCGTCTAGATCAATACCGAACAGCAACAAATGTTTGTAGTGCTCTGCCCTCAATCCTTCATATTGTCTCTTTTGAACGATTAATTTTAATGATTGAGAAAGCTGCTCATAAAATTCTAATTTTTTATTCGAAAATGTTTCCATGGCAACAATGTCATAAAAATACAAATAATCTAAAATTTTAATGGCGCTACTTTGAATTTCTTCAGTTTTTGACATGATCACTCTATGAGTAAAAAAGTTACCTTTATTTCCTCATTATTCCTTATTTCTTCTCTTTTACAATTATTTCAATGAATTTATTAGTGTTATACGCCTCCCGTACGGATACCAATGATTCTGGAAATTTAGTAAATAACTTTAGGAAATACAGATATGAAAACTGGAAAAATGAATTTATCAGATTACTTATTCATGCAATTTAGAACAATGACTCCAACTTTAGATCAAGTTGGAACCATTTACTATCCACATTTAAGCAAAGCGAAATTACTTGAAAAAGCCCGCAAAAACGACTTCCCATTCGTTTGTTACAAGCTAGATAGAACCCAAAAAGCACCATATTTTGTCGATATCATTGATTTGGCATTTGTTCTAAATAAAAATTATGAAGACTATGCTAAAGATTACGAACTTATCACAAAGCACTCTCTATCACTTGCTGAAAATTAATTGTCTTTTTTCTTTTCTTAACTGAGACATAACGCTCTAAACTCCCCCATGAATCATGCAGACTCACTTGCTGTATCTGGGGGATAGTAAACCCCTGTTCAGCCAACCGCGTACACCCCTCGTGCCTTAAATCATGAAATTTTAAATCCTCAATACCAAGAATTTTACAGGCTTTCCTAAACTCCCCGCCTATTGTTTTAGGACTTAAAGGAATCAAATATTCGGCAGAATAGCCCCTCTTTAGCATCCTATTTCTTATATCAGAATTCATTAGTAGATCAATTATTTGTTTGCAAGGTGATAAAACATGAAACTCTTTATGATTACCTCTTGAACCAGCTGGGTTCTTTAAATCCCTAATTTTCCATAACTGATTATGCTGATCATAATCAGTAAGCTCCATTCTAGTGATCTCCGCTTCACGTCTACACGAATAAATAGCAAACCAAATGATTAAATGCATTGGGTAGCTATAGCTAGGATTTTTCCACTTCTGAGCAAAATACTTTGTCAGTGTTATTAATTCTTCATTTGTTGGAAGTCGATCCCTTTTTTTACTTGATGATATTTGACGTGTCTTTCTTAATTGTGAAGTTGCTTTATCAAACGAATTCAAATCGATATCAATATCCCACATAACAGTTGCATGAGATAAAACGCCTCTAATGTGTAATAGCTCATGTTGAAGTGTACTTGAAGCAATAGGTGTTAAACCTAAACTAGCAATACCAGCTTTACGTAAGGCCACATGCTCAGCAATATGAGTGGGTTTAATTTTTGTGATAATATGCCGCGCGATTGGAAACTTCTGAATAAGTTTCAGCGAATATGTTTTTGTTCTTCCATACTCACCACCAACCTCTGCTAAATATTTCAGAATGGCATTTGAAAGAGTTAAGTCAATTACATCTTCCTGACCAAAAAGAATTTCAGGGTTTTGCTCTATTTCAGCTTCACGTTGTACCAACCAAGCTGCTGCTACTTTTTTTGATCCAAAAGTTTTACTTTCTTTATAAGCAGGTAAGTCTTTGCGATTAATCCGGATTTCGGCACGAAAGCGTATTACTCCATTAACCAATTTGCGTTGTGTAATTGTTCCCATATTTACGCCCTAAATTCCTTATAGCTATTATGGCGCATTTAAGGCGTAAATCAAATTACAAAAAGTGTAAAATGGCGCGAAATAGAGTTAAATAACTTGCATGCAATTCTGATTTAATAGGTTGAATTTAAATGAATATTTCAGATAACCCAACTAACACAAAGCTTCCACGAATCAGTGTTGCACCGATGATGGATTGGACCACCCGCGATTACCGTTTTTTTGCGCGCCTGTTTAATCCGAATGTCATTCTATATACAGAGATGGTGACTACAGGTGCGATTATTCATGGCGATGCCAAACGCCATTTG
>JASLHF010000090.1 GCA_030152275.1 Acinetobacter sp.
TAAACGACAAATGAACGCATATATTTGTCCAGACTTTTGCCCAGCTGATCTAAAAGCGCCAGCTGTTTCAGCCGGTTTTCACCCTGATCCAGCTGAAGATAGCATTGGCGCATCATTTCATCGGTCAGCGGAGCTTGGGCTGGATAGTTTTGCAGCAGTTGCTGCGCCACTTGTTCATCCAGCTGCACAGCTAAAATCGCCAAATTGACGCCTGCAGTGCCGGTTTTGACCGCATTGTCCGGAATCAGCTTTTCGGCTTTATGCGCATATTTGGTCAGGCGCGCAATTTGGCCGGCCAAAGCGTCAAAGTCTGGGCCGCCATACAGGCGGTTTAAAAAGTATTGCGCCATCAGCGCATTATTTTTTTCTGCAAACTGTTGCGCATGGGTGCGCTGCATGCGCTGTTTCTGCCATGCCTGCACATCTTGCAGGCGCTGAAAAAGCTGAGGATTTCTATGATAATTCAGTTGGTAATACAGCTTTAGCAGGTCATCTAATACAGCAAGCTTGGACATTCGGCGGCTCAGGGATTTTACAGATATGCAGATCTTAGAGCCTGAAGCGCCTGCCGGCTATGACAAATTGTCGGAAAATCGTGAGTGATGCAGTCAGTTTGCTGGCAAAGTGATCACGAAATTGCTGCATAAAAATATCAATAAAAGATGCTGTGCTTTTAAATGCTTGGTTATACTCAAAATTAACAACTATACCGATGAGAATAATATGGCGGCACATAACAGCAGTATCCGGCTGATGGATCCAGAACAGCTGTCAGTGGAATTAATTGAAGCGCAGTACGCGCTGAAAGAAACCCGTGGCCAAAGCAATGCTAAAAGTGTGCTGATTTTGGTCAGCGGGATTGAGCTGGCCGGTAAGGGGGAGGCGGTCAAGCAGCTGCGTGAATGGGTTGATCCGCGCTATTTGCGGGTGAAAGCCGATGCGCCGCAGACCTTTAATCATAAACAAACCTTTTGGCAGCCTTATGCGCGTTTTATTCCAGCTGAAGGGCAAATTATGGTGATGTTCGGCAACTGGTATAGCGACCTGTTGACCACTGCCATGCATGTGTCTAAGCCAATTGATGAAACCATGTTTGATGAGTATGTTGAGCGCATGCGCGCTTATGAGCAGGATTTAAAAAACAATAATGTAGATGTCATTAAAGTCTGGTTTGACCTGTCATGGAAATCGCTGCAAAAGCGTCTGGATGCCATGGATCCGGGCGAAGTGCGCTGGCATAAGCTGCACGGCTTGGATTGGCGCAGCAAAAAACAATATGACAGCCTGCAGAAGCTTCGCCAGCGCTTTACTTCCGATTGGGAGGTTATTGACTGTGAAAATGAAACAGAGCGCGACCAGCAGTTTGCGCAATATATCCTGCGCACCTTAAAGCATTGCCCGCAGCATTTAAGCAAAGCCAAAGGGCGCTGGAAACAGTCCGAGGTGCCGCAAGCGCTGCTGCAGCCCTCGGATGAAGCGCTGAAAAAGGATGAATATAAAGCCGAGCTCAAACAGCTGACGAAAAAAGTTTCTGAAGCGCTGCGCTTTGACCGGCGCAACGTGGTAATTGCTTTTGAAGGCATGGATGCAGCCGGTAAGGGCGGCGCCATCAAGCGGATTGTGAAAATGCTGGATCCGCGGGAATATGAAATTTATACCATTGCTGCCCCGGAGAAATATGAGCTGCGCCGTCCGTATTTATGGCGTTTTTGGAATAAAATACAGCCGGAAGAAAAAATCAGCATTTTTGACCGAAGCTGGTACGGGCGTGTGCTGGTTGAACGCATTGAAGGCTATGCCAATGCGCCGGAATGGCAGCGCGCTTATGAGGAGATCAACCGTTTTGAACAAGATCTGTATGACAGCCAAACGGTAGTGGTGAAGTTTTGGCTGGCCATCAGTAAAGATGAGCAGGAAGCGCGTTTTAAAGCGCGTGAAAATACCCCGCACAAGCGTTTTAAGATAACCGAAGACGACTGGCGCAACCGTGAGCGCTGGGATGACTATCTGCTGGCGGCAGCCGATATGCTGCACCGCACAGACACCGCATATGCGCCGTGGCATGTGATTTCGACCAATGATAAAAACAGCGCGCGCCTGCAGGTGCTGCGCGCAATTTTAAAACAGCTGAAAGCGGAATAACGGCATGAAAAAACCGGCGGTGTGTGCCGGTTTTGAATAGATATAAATTGAAATGGGATGCAGTCAAACGGTTCGCCTTTGTGTGACTGCATGCATTTCCTGCCGGTTTAGCCGGCAGTATGGACGTGCTGTTTTTGCTGAATGCCTTTGGCCAGTTTGTAGCTTTCTTCAATATGTGCATCTGCGACTTTTTTCATCACAAAATAGCCCAAACTGGCAGCAATGGCCTGACCGCCCAGCGGAATAAATTTGGTAACCTGTTTAGTGATATATTTAGCAGCTGCGTTGTTGATGGATTTTTTGACTGCAGTTCGCGCAACCACTAGACCGGAAAATTCTACGCCGCGTTTACGCAATTCATTCCAGTGAACTTGCTTGGTTTGCGGGTCATACACACTGATCTGTTCTGGCGATAGGCCAAAGCGCGCATTAATTTCAGGAATAAGCTGAGATAAAATGCCGACATCGATGACCACATCAAAAAATGGCACAGGCACAATGGCTGCGCCTGCAGAAAAATAGGCGCGTTTTTTGGCCAGCTCCAAACATTCGGCACGAACCTGTTCCAAGTTCAGGCTTGGGTCAATAGAATTGGGGATATTGTCTATTTTCATCTGCAGATACCTAAGGTTTTATGCTGTTTTTTTATCGTAAAGCCTTATTAAGATACTTGTTTCAAAGCTTTTTTTGCAATGGGTTCGTTTGTCAAAGTCGCATAGACAGTCCAAGATGTATAGTAAATAATCATTGTTGTTTTGTAGTTCTCGCAGAGGGTGCAGGTAAGTAAATAAAGATGGCAATACATGTGATTCAAAGCCAGCGCATTGAAGTGCTGGCAGATTGTCTGATTGAACAGCTGCAGTCCCGGCAGTCGGCTAATCCGCTTTCTGTGCTGCAGGAGCGCCATATTGTGGTGCCGGATCCGGCTGTGGCGGCGTGGCTGCTGCATCAAATTGCAGAAAACACCGGGATCAGCGCCAATATTAAACAGCACCGGAAAATTTTGGGCCTGCAGTGGAAAGCCTATGAATGGGCGCTACCAAATAAACAGGACCGTGAACGCATTAAGGGCATCAACATGCCGCCGCTGATTATGCAGTGGCGGATTTTCCATGCGCTGTCGCCTTATGCTCAGGCAGATGCGCTGGATACTGCACTGGTTCCTGCAGAACTGCACAGCGTGCTGCAGCGGGTATACAGCAGTGCGGCCCGTCTGGCGGATGCACAGCAGCGCAGCCATAAGCGCCAAGATATGCTGTACTGGATGGCTGCTCAAGTGACGCGGCTGTTTAGCAGTTATATGGCGTTTCGCGGCAGCTGCATTCATAGCCCGGATGAAGGCGAAGCGCACTGGGTGTGTCCGCATTGCGATACCGACTGGCTGAAAGCGTGGACGCAAAATCAGCCTTTGAATATTGTCCGGCTGGCGGGATTGAAGCCGGAACAGGCAGAAGCGCATCCGCCGCAGCAGGCGCTGGAGCTGGAGCAATGGCAGCGCTGGCTGTGGCATGCGGTATTCCGGCAAGATTTTAATGTGCGCCACGATATAGAGCGCAAATTTTGGCAGGCGCTGGAACGCGCAGAACAGGGCGCGCTTACAGGGGATGCACAAGATGCAGACAGTGCAGATGAACATGAGCGCCATCAAACCCATAACGGTTTGCCGGAACAGATTTTTGTTTTTACCACTTTGGAGCTGCCGCCGGCACAGCTGAAATTTTTGTACCGTTTGGGCGCTTATACCGATGTGCATTTGCTGTACTTTAACCCTTCACGCGAATACTGGGCGGATATGGTCGATCCGGTCTGGAAAGACCGTTACAACCTCAAGCTGCAGCAGCGCTACATTGAGCGCAATCCCAATGTCAGCAGTGAACAGATTCAGGCCTACTTAAATGCAAGCAATGCCGAATTGCGTGAATCGCAGCATTCACTGCTGACCCGTTTGGGCAAGCGCGCGCGCGACAATTTCGCGCTGCTGGTGAATATGTCCGGCGGTGAAGGCTGGGAAGATGTGTTCCCTGAAGATGCACCCTCGACACTGCTGGAACAGATTCAGCACGATATCATGACGCTGCAGGAGCCGGAGCGCCATGCTTATTCGCTGGCGCCCGCGGATCAGTCGATTCAATTTCACGTCTGCCATTCCAGCTTGCGGCAGCTGGAGACGCTGCGCGAGCAGCTGGTGCATTGGCTGGCCGGCGGTGATGAGCATCACCCGCGCCGTCCCGGTGATGTACTGGTTTTGACACCAAATTTAAAAGAGCTTGAACCGCATATCCGCAGTGTGTTTTCGGCAGCCCGCGGAACGCTGCGCGGCGCGCAGGACTTGCCGCATATTCCGGTTAAAATTGCCGGTGTAATTAGTCAGGATGTACAAAATGCGTGGCGGGCATTTGCTGGACGCATTGAAATTAGCCAAGGGCGCTTTACCGCGGAAGATTTTCATGACTGGCTGAATTTAAATGCGGTACAGGCGCTGTATCAGCTGGATCATGCACAAATGGAGCGCATGATGGAACTGCTGATTCAGGCTGGTTTCCGGCGCGGGCTGGATGAACAGCATATGATGGCTTATTTGTCTGAGCAGGACCGGGACTGGCGCTACACCTTTAAGTTTGCCTTAGACCGGCTGGCGCTGGGTGTCGCGATTCCGCAGCACGCGCTCTTTGACGGGGTGCTTAGCTTTGCCGGCGTGCAGAGCGAAGACTTTGGCCTGGTGCAGACGCTGATTCAAATTTACACCGATATTGCCGAACGCCGTGACTGGCTGCAGCCGCTGCCTGCCGGTGCTGAAGGCCGAAGCGTCAAAGACTGGCTGGCACAGCTGGATCAGGATTTGCTGCCTTTTGCTGAAAATGGCGGCCGGCCGTTTGATTCGATCCGCACCGTGATGCGCGCCATGGCGCAGCGCCTGCACAATGCGCAAAGCGAAAAGGTCGGCACGCTGCAGGATGATTTTCAACTGCCGCTGGCGCTGCTGCTGAAAGAAATCCAGCAGGGGCTGGACAGCGCTGCTGATCAGGCGGAACCGACGGGCTATGTGACTTTTGCGGATATTGGAAAAATCCGCCAAGTGCCCTACGCGCTGGTGGTGCTGCTGAATATGGACAGCGGTAAATTCCCGCGCCGCGATCAGCAAGTGCCGTTTGATTTAATGGATGCTTTGAAGCCGGTGCTGGGTGACCGTTCGCGTTTGGAAGATGACAAAGGCGCTTTTTTGGATGCGCTGCTGTTCGCGCGCCAGTCACTGTGGCTATTTTATAACGGCTTTGATGTTAATGATGGGGAAAGCCGTGAGCCGTCTTCGGTGCTGTATGAGTTTGGCCAGTTTTTGGCGCGCATGATTCAGCCGGAAAATGCGGAACAGATGCATGAAGCGATGGCCGATATACACGGCTTGCGCGTACCGCAGCAGCTGGCGCCGCTGTATCGGGTCCATCCTTTGCAGCCGTTTGATCCGCAAGGTTTTCATGCTGGGCAAAATCAGCACAGTCAGCATGTGCGTTTTCAGGATCAGTGGTTTGCAGTCGCGTCCAATATTCAGCATGCGCAAGGCCAGCGCCAGCCGTGGGTCAATTGTGACTATCCTGTAGTGCAAGACAGCGCCATACGTGTACTGGACGGGCAGGAATGGATTAAAGACCTGGTATTTCCTGCGCGGCTGTATTTAAAAGCGCTAGGGGTTGCCAGTGTGTATACCGGTGAGCAGCTGCCGCAGCAGGAACCGCTGCTGCTGGATAAACTGCAGCAGTATCATGTGCGTGATTTGCTGCAAAAGCACTATTTGCAGCCTGTAAGTGTAGCTGATACAGCCTCTGGCGCGGCTGTGCCAGAGCCGCCGGATATTGCGCTGTTTCAGGATGTGCTGCCGGTTGGCCATGCGCGTACCGGCACATGGCGCATCAGCCTGCAGGAGCAGGAACAGCTGCTGGAACGTTTAGGCGGACGGGCGGTGACCCGCACCACGCAGCAGAACTTTTCCATTCAGGAGGGTTTGCTGCTGAGCATAGCGGTGCCTGAAGATTTGGCTACACCGCACTGGCTCAGCTGCATGGCTTCTAGCGCAAAGCCGAAACGTCAGACGCAAACTTGGCTGGAGTATTTGCTCTGGCTGGCCTATTTAGATTTGGATGACGGCGGCGCGCAGCATGTGCGTGAAGTCATTTGCAGCGATAAAACCATCATTTGTCAGGGGCTGAGTTCGGCACAGGCCAAACAGCAGCTGCAGGCTTGGATGGGGTTATGGCGTCATGCACAGCAGCGTCCGGTAATTTTGCCGGCCGCGCTGATCCGGCAGGAAAAAACCCAATGGGTGGAAAATGCAGAAGGGTATTTGGTGCCGGACAATATGCAAAAACTGCAGGACAAATGGCTCAGCAGCTATAGCTTTGGCATTGAACTTGAGTCAGATGAAGCCAGCTGCCATCACCGTGACTGGAAATTTATCCTGCAGCAGCAGGCGCCGGATGCGCTATTTGCTTTATCCTGCAGCCATTATGCTGAAAAACTGTACCGCGCGATGGATGATGATGCCGCCGGGGCGAAAAACTTAGAGGTGATGAAATGAATATGCCTCAGGCGCCGCTTAAAATTTCCGCCAACCCGATTGCCGATATGCATTTTAGCGGACTGCACTGGATTGAAGCATCTGCAGGAACGGGAAAAACCTATACCTTAGCGAGCTTAATGGTGCGGATTTTTCTGGACCGCTATCTGCCGAATCAGGTCATTGCCACCACGTTCACCCGTAAAGCCACGGCCGAGCTGAAAGCGCGGGTGCGCTTGCGCATTGAAGAAACCCGCGATTTTATTTACCGGCTTTTGGGGCATTCAGACAGCCAGCTGCAGGAGGTTATGCAGTCGCTGACAGACCCGCTGTATCTGCAGGTGCTGAAAGATCATGGCCATCACTTAGATTATGCGTATCACCGCTTAAATGTCGTGCTGCAGCAGTATGAAGAGCTGTTTGTCGGCACGCTGGACAGCTTTAGCCAAAAGCTGCTGCGTGAATTCGCCTTTGAAAGCGGGCGCATTGAGCAGATGCAGATCAGTGACGATGAAGACCTGCATATTCAACGCCTGCTGCATGATCTGCTGCGCAGCTGGATGCAGCAGCAGCCGGCGCATTTTATTGAATATTTAATGCTGAATAAACAGCTGAAAGGGCCAGAGCATTATTTGGGGGTGGTCAAAGAAAGCCTGAATTTCCCTTCTGTCGATTTGCGCGTGCCGGAACTGCCGGAAAATGCGCTGGCGCATTTTGAAGACGCCTGCCAGCAGCTGAGCCAGCATTTTGCTGCGGCGCAGACTGAGCTGGCAGGATGCTTTGATCCTGCCGGTGAATATAAAAGCTATGTCGATGCCAAACGCTTCAATAAAGGCGCCTTTTTTAATTTATTTATTGAGGGGCTGCCGGCGCTGCTGCAGGCGTTTGAGCAGGGCGGCAGCCAGCGGCTTTTTGCTGAAAGCGCGATGTTGGCCCAAGTCATGAAAACGGTGCGCGCACTGTTTTTTGATCCGACCAAGAAGATTTGGAAAGACCGCGCCTTTAAAGACAAAGTGGCGGAAGAACAGCCGCAGATTCAGGCCGGCTTTTATCAGCATGGCTTTGTACAGCAGCTGCGCGCGCTGCTGCAAGCTTACGACAGCATGAGTCAGTCAGAGCAGTATTTGAATTTTTATTTGGCGCAGGAAGTTAAAAAACGCCTGCCTCAAGTACTGCAGCAGGCCGGGGAAACGACCTTTTCACAGCAGATCAGGACACTGGCTGACGCGCTGCAGCATAGTGCAGGGGACGGCAAGGACAGTTTTGCCGCGCATGTGCTGGCGCGTTATCCACTCATTCTGGTAGATGAATTCCAAGACACCAATCAGGATCAGGATGACATGCTGGCCAGCATTTGGCGGGCGCAAGAACACCTGCATCAAGGCTGCATGATTATGGTCGGTGACCCGAAACAGGCAATTTACGGTTTCCGCGGCGGCGACATGCTGACCTACTGTAAAGCGCGTCATGATATTGAACGCAAGGGCGGGCGCTGTTATACCTTAAATAAAAACCACCGTTCTGTGAAAAATTTGGTTGAAGCTGTGGATGCATTGTTTCACCGGCAAATGGATTTTGGTGAAGAGGTTGTCTATACCCCGATTCAGGCCGGTGAGCGGGAGCATCCGCCTTTAATTGATCATGGTGCTGTTAATCCGCAGCCGCTGCGCTGGCTGCAGCTGGAAGAGGGGCAGGCGGAAGCAGAGCAGGTGGCTTGGCAAATTCAGTCGCTGCTGCATCAGGCGCAGCGGGGTGAGCTGTATTTTCAAGAACAATCCGGCATACGGGCGCTGCAGGCGGATGATATTGCCGTGCTTGGACAGAACCATTATGAACTGGAGCAGGTGCAGGCCAGCCTGCAGCATGCGGGTGTGCCGTGTTATAAAGCCTCGCGCGAAAGTGTGTATAAAAGCGCTGTGGCGCAGGACACAGCGGCGCTGCTGACGGCGGTGCTGCATCCTTATCATGAAGCCAAGGTCAAGCGCGCGCTGCTCAGCCGGCTGCTGGGATATGACTTGAATACGCTGGTTGAGCTGCAGCAGCGGCCAGACGGCATGACGGCAGTGATTGAAAAGCTGGAACAGATCCGCCAAATTTGGAATGAGCAGGGTTTCCGCAGCGCGTGGAATGCCTGCATGACAATATTTCAGGTGTGGACGCGGCTGGTAGCCGCGCAAAGCCGTGACAATGAGCGCACTGTAGTTAATTTGAGGCATCTTGGTGAATTGCTGAGCCAGCAGAGCGAGTATTACAGCGGCCCGCAAAAACTGTATCAATGGTTTATCCGGCAGATTAATTTAGGCACCAATAATGAGAGTACACAAGAGCGCAAGCTGACGGGCAGCTTAGGCGTGCAGCTGATGACCATTCATGCTTCTAAAGGCTTAGAGTTTAGCTGTGTATTTTTGCTGGGCGCCAATGCTGGCTTAAAAGAAAACAGCAAATTAAACTTTTCACTGAAAGAAAATTTGAAAAAAAGCTTGGGACTCGAACGGGTGATTGCCGTCAAATCGCCAGATTTGCCGCAAGATGAGTTGGCGCAAAACCTTGCGCGCAATGAGGCTGAACATCACCGTTTATGGTACGTGGCGCTGACCCGCGCAAGTTATCGGGCTTATGCTGTGCTGCGCTTGCATGCAGACGCCAAGCTGCAGCAGGCTGAATCTCGTGCAGGTCTGACATTTTGGCGCGGCGAGGCGCCGGATATGTTTCAGCATCCGGACAGTATGCAGGCGCCGCTAATTGCCTCTGCGCCTCCCGCACTTTCTTGCACTAGTACGGAAACACCGCCTTTATTGGCTGAGCGTATACCGGCAATGAGTTTTTATCCGCGTGAGAAAACCAGTTTTACTGCATTAACCCGCACAGGACAGCATGTCTATATACAGCGTGATCAGCTTGCAGCGCCTGCAGCTCAAGCAGACGACAGCGCTGCGGATGAAGTTGAACAGGCGCAAACCATAACTCTGGATGCTGCAGAAAAAATTGATTGGATTCAGCAGCACTTTCCTAAAGGCACCAAGCCTGGCAGTTTTTTGCATAAACTTATGGAAAAAATTAAATTCAGTACGGCAGAAAGCAAACTGGATAAAGCGATTGCCTCACGCTTTAACAGCGATGTTGAATTTGAGTCGGCGCAAATGCTGCAAAAGCTGATCAAACAATGGGAGCAGGAGGGAAATCCGGCTGCCGATGCAGAACAGCAAGTCATTGCACAAATGAAGCAATGGTATCAGCGCATTATCAACACCCCGCTGCATGGCGGTTTCAGCCTGAGCCAGCTTCCGGACGGCGCTTACCGTTCAGAAATGGATTTTCATATGGCGCTGGCGGACCGCGCGCTCGGCATCCGCAAAATACGCGCGCTGTTTGAAAGCTTGAACGACTCCAGCCTGCATATTCAGGACTTAAATGAGGTGTTTACTGCGCGCGCGCTGACCGGCTCGATTGACTTGGTTTATTTTGATGGACAGCGTTACCATATTGCTGATTATAAAAGTAATTTTTTAGGTGAACACCGCAGCCATTATGACGGCCCGCATATCCGTGAAAGTATGAGTCATTCAAGCTATTGGCTGCAGGCGGCGCTATATTTAACAGCGCTGCACCGTTACCTGTCTTCAGCTATGCAGGGCTATGATATGCAGGCGCACTTGGGCGGCGCAAGTTATCTTTATTTGCGCGGTATGGATGGCCACTCCGGCGCAGGGGTGCATTACTGGAAGCCAAATGATCAGTTTATCCTGCAGCTGGATGAAATTTTGAGCCGTCCGGCGGCGCTAAAAAGGTGAATAACTTCACACTTGGCGAAAATTGTGAAGTGAAAACAATAAATTAATCTGTGGATAAGTTTGAGGATAACTGTGTGGAAAATGATCAAAAAAGCTTATCTGATCAGGCTTTGAGCGAAAATGGGCAATTCAGCGCTGGCGCAGTGCCGGCGCGCGCTCACCAAGCGGAAGACAATACTGAAAATCAAGCAGTTATGCCGCAATGGACAGACTATCTGCTGCAATATTTTGGACATTTTCCTGCGGGCCAAAGTATTGCGCTGTGCGCAGATGAGTCACAGAGCGCGCAAAAGCTCAAGGCAGGGCAGCTGATTCAGCGTGTCATGCAGGCAGCGCAAAATGGCGACAGCTGTATTGCTGTGCAGCCTGAAGAGGCTGCCAGTCTGCAGGGGCTGGCGCTTTCGGCAGCTCAAGCGCAGCAGCGGGTCAGTCCTTTTGTTTATGATGAGCATTATCTTTATTTATACCGTTATTGGGCGCTGGAACAGGCGTTGGCTAAGGAAACGGCCCGTCTGAAAAATTTGCCGGAACAGGCAAAATTGATTGCGCCCACAGATACTTTACTGAGTGATCCGCATCAGATACAGGCGCTGCAAATGGTTTTTCGGCATCATTTCAGTATTATCACTGGCGGACCGGGCACAGGAAAAACTTATACACTGGCGCGGATTATTGCGGCGCTGAATGAAGCGCGTCCGCAGATGCGCATAGCGCTGGCGGCACCTACGGGGAAAGCTGCTCAGCGTATGGAGGAGGCGCTGCTGAGCGCTTTAAAAGACTCTGCGCTGCAGGCTTATTCCATTGTGCAAAAAAGTTTAAAGCCGGTTACCTTACACCGCCTGTTGGGGCTGGGCAGCCGGCATGTGCCGCGTTTTCATGCCAAGCAGCGTTTGCCTTATGACGTGATTGTCATTGATGAAGCCTCTATGCTCGATTTGAGCTTGGCGCACATGCTGTTCGCTGCGGTGCCGGATCATGCCAAACTTATTTTGCTGGGCGATGCAGAACAGCTGGCTTCGGTTGATGTTGGCGCGGTATTGGCAAATTTGCAGGAGGTTCCTGCGTTGGCTCCGAATCGAACCCATTTGCAAACCAGCCGGCGCTTTAAGCCGGGGGCGGCGATTGGTGAATGCGCGCGCTTTATTCAGCAGCAGCCGGAACAGCAGCCGCAGACTGCGCTGCGCCATTTTGAACAGCAAGTTGCGCGTGCCGATACATTGAAGCGGGTGCATTTGAGCCCGGACATGACCGATGTGGTGCAGCTGCAGTATTTGCCCGATTCAGCTGAAAAAAGCTATAACTGGAACAGCTGCTATGATCAGTTGATGTATGGTTTTGAACCCTATGCTCAAGCGCTGAAACAGCCTTTTGAAGCGCAGGATTTTGAGCCATGGATGCTGCAGCTCATTCAGCGTTTTGATGACTACCGCATTTTGGCTGCAGTTCGCCACGGCGCATTGGGCTTGCATGAACTCAATGTACAAATTGAGCTGCGCATGCTGCAGGCGCTAGGCGTATTAAAGCAAGGGGACTGGTATGTAGGGCGTCCAGTGATGATGACCTATAATGATTATCAGCTGGGGCTGTCCAATGGCGATATTGGTATTTGCCTGATGCGCCCTTCAGCGGTCCTTCAGTTTGAAGTGTATTTCCCCAGCTTGGACAAATGGGTGGCTGCAGCTCGCCTGCCCAAAAGTATGGAAACGGCTTATGCTTTAACGATTCATAAATCACAGGGATCAGAATTTAGCCATACGGCTGTGGTGCTGGATAGCCAAGCATCACAGATGATGAGTAAAGAGCTGATATACACGGCCATTACCCGCGCTAAAAAAGCAGTCAGCCTGCTGGCTGGTAAAGAAGCGTTGGCCGCCGCGCTAACCAAAAGAACAGCGCGGGTTAGCGGTTTGTTAGAAAAAATAAACAATCAAATTATATTGTGAAGATTGGATTGACAATGCTGACAGCTGCAGCCAATTTGTAAGAAATGGCTTACATTGATTCAGGAAATTAGCGCATAGAGCTTTGATAAGGATTTTGAGAAGATTGCTTTACACAATAAAACACTCAATATGGATAGTTGAGTACAATCGCAAAAGCATAATAATAACGTCAGTAGACAGCGAACTTACAGTGAAGTAAGTAAAGAGGAAACTTACAGCCGCTAAGCCTTGCAGTTTTGGGAGAGACTGCAGGGCTTTTTTATTTTTGAGTAATGAGGTTTTTTGCTGCACCGACAGTTAGTGTGAATATTCGCTTGAATATTATGTTTAAGTTTGTTTTTTGTACGAAATGGCTTACAAGCAGAGAAGAAAATGCGTCTTTTTTCTCATTTTTGTTATGGCAAAATCTACCACATAAGGAAGTGCTAGTTAAAACATGGAATGTTTGGCATAAAGACGCGGAAAGCGCCACGAAAACAATAAATAATAAAATAATAATGAAAAAAGAAGAAACTACAGCGCAAAAAAAGCCCGAGCTCTGCTCGGGCTTTTTCTATTGTGCTTTTTTATTATGTGCAGGATTGGCAAAAAATATCATTTGATCCATATCATCCAACTGTTTTTGTATTTTTATAAGGTCAGGTTGAAAAGGATACAATTTGCGCATGAGGAAATCTATTGGTTGTATTGTTCACAGCTTATCCATGTCTAAGCAGCTATTGCGTGTTTTTATTTAGAAGTCTGCTTTGGCAGTTGCTCCTATTCGTCAAAAAACGATGATCTATTTTTGCAATCAGGCGGTTTTTCCCTTAATATATTGAACTTGCTGTAGTGATGCACGGCAGTCAGTCAAGCAATTGGCTGATCGGTATCAATTCTTAAATTTTAAGCATCTCGGAGAAATCGAATGGCTTTAACAAACGCAGATCGCGCAGAGATCATCGCTAAATTTGCTCGCGCTGAAAATGACACTGGTTCACCAGAAGTTCAAGTAGCTCTTTTAACTGCTCAAATCAATGATTTGCAAGGTCACTTCAAAGAACACAAACACGACCATCATAGCCGCCGCGGTCTGATCCGTATGGTTAACCAACGTCGTAAGCTTCTTGACTACCTTAAAGGTAAAGACGCTACTCGTTACAGCGCTGTGATTGCTGCTTTAGGTTTACGTCGTTAATTCGATTTAAACTTTTATTTTCGGACTATTGCATGCGAAGTGCTGTATTACTGAAAACTAAAGTCTATCCAACTGCAATTGGATAATGGGGAAGGGGCGATGATTCGCTCCTTCTTTGTGTCTTAAATTAGTATTTTACTCAATGGTGAGTATTTAAATTGTCTGGTGAGGTCGGCTTCTAAGCTTTGTCATTTATGCTGCAGCGTTTGTGGCGCTGGATGAATGCCAAACCTTAGGGGTCTCCACTAGAATAAATGTTCACAAGAACTAGGAAAAAATAAAACATGTCGATGTTTAATATTATTCGTAAAGAATTCCAATACGGTCAGCATCAAGTTGTGCTGGAAACTGGCCGTGTTGCGCGCCAAGCTAATACTGTTGTAATCACAATGGGCGGCGTAACTGTTCTTGTTGCTGTGGTTGCGCAGCCTAAAGCAAAAGCGGGTCAAGACTTCTTCCCGCTTACTGTTAACTACCAAGAAAAACAATATGCTGCAGGCCGTATCCCAGGCGGTTACGGTAAACGTGAAGGCCGTGCGTCTGAAGCTGAAACTTTGATTTCACGCTTAATTGACCGTCCAATTCGTCCATTGTTCCCGGAAGGTTACTTCAACGAAATTCAAGTTACTGCGACTGTAATTTCTTCTGACAAAACAATGGAAGCTGACATTGCTGCAATGTTAGGTACTTCAGCTGCACTTGCAATTGCGGGTACGCCGTTCCGTGGTCCAATCGGTGGTGCACGCGTTGGTTTAATCAACGGTGAATACATCCTGAACCCGAACCACGAACAATTAAAAGAATCTGACCTTGACCTTGTAGTTGCAGGTACAGAAGCTGCAGTATTGATGGTTGAATCTGAAGCGAAAGAACTTTCAGAAGACCAAATGCTAGGCGCGGTGCTTTTCGGTCATGACGAAATGCAAATTGCCATCCAAGCGATTAAAGAATTTGCTGCAGCTGCTGGTGCAACTGAGTCAACTTGGGAAGCGCCTGCGAAAAACGAAGACCTTCGCGCTAAATTGAAAGAAGCGTTTGAAGCAAAAATTTCTGAAGCATACACAATTGCAGTTAAACACGAACGTTATGGCGCACTTGATGCGCTTCAAGCAGAAGCTGTTGCTCAATTCGTTCCTGAAGAAGACGTTGACGGCATCGCTGATGACTTAAACGAATTATTTGAAGACCTGAAATACCGCACCGTACGTGACAACATCTTGTCTGGTAAACCGCGTATTGATGGCCGTGATACCAAAACTGTTCGTGCGCTTGACGTACAAGTGGGCGTATTAGACCGTGCTCACGGTTCTGCATTGTTCACACGCGGTGAAACTCAGGCGTTGGTAACAACAACTTTGGGTAATACACGTGATGCCTTGATGGTTGATACGCTTGCAGGTACTAAAACTGACAACTTCATGCTGCACTACAACTTCCCTGCATACTCTGTAGGTGAAACTGGCCGTGAATCTGGTCCTAAACGCCGTGAAATCGGTCACGGCCGTCTAGCGCGCCGCGGTGTTCAAGCGGTTCTTCCTGCAGCTGACCGCTTCCCGTACGTCATCCGTATCGTATCTGACATTACAGAGTCTAACGGTTCATCTTCAATGGCTTCTGTATGTGGTGCTTCTCTATCACTTATGGACGCAGGTGTTCCGCTTAAAGCGCCAGTTGCGGGTATCGCAATGGGTCTAGTGAAAGAAGGCGAGCGTTTCGCAGTACTTTCTGACATCTTAGGTGACGAAGATCACCTGGGCGACATGGACTTTAAAGTAGCGGGTTCTGCAAACGGTATTACTGCGCTTCAAATGGATATCAAAATCGAAGGTATCACTGAAGAGATCATGGAAGTTGCATTGAACCAAGCGTACGCAGGCCGTATGCACATCCTCAATGCAATGAACCAAGTAATTTCACGCGCTCGTCCTGAAATTTCTATGCACGCGCCTACATTCCAAGTGATCAACATCAACCCTGATAAGATCCGTGACGTAATTGGTAAAGGCGGTGCAACCATCCGTGCGATCACTGAAGAAACTAAAGCAGCGATTGATATTGAAGACAACGGTACAGTTCGCGTATTTGGTGAAACTAAAGCAGCTGCCTCTGCTGCAGTTGCTAAAATCCAAGCGCTTACTGCGGAAATCGAACCAGGTACAATCTATACTGGTAAAGTGATCCGTATCGTTGAGTTTGGTGCGTTTGTAAATATCCTTCCGGGTACTGACGGCTTGCTACATATCTCTCAAATTTCAAACGAACGCATTGCGAACGTTTCGGATGTGTTGAAAGAAGGTCAGGAAGTGAAAGTGCAGGTTGCTGACGTTGACAACCGTGGCCGTATCAAATTGACAATGAAAGACATCGAACAAGCATAATTGCCCGATGCGCTGACGTTGTAAAAAAAAGCCTGCTTGATGCAGGCTTTTTTTATGGCATCATGCAGGGAAAGGAAACACGATAATAATTGAACTTATGCAAATTTATTCTTTTTTTCATCCGCAGGCTGAATCCCGCGTCATTGTACAGCGCGGGCTGTGCAGCGCGCCTGCAGAGGCTGAGTTTATTTGGATAGACTGCACTCGCGAAGATGTTGTAAACCGCGCAGAAGACTGGCAGCGCGAAATATCGGAGCAGACGTCGATCTGGCTGAACGAATTTCATTTAAAAGATATTTTGAATTTAGAGCATCCCTGCGCTTTTGATACGACCGATGACTATGACCTTTTGGTGTTTAGAAAATTAATTACGCCAGATGACAATATTAAAACCGGCGAAGCCGCGCTGGAGCAGCATGAACGGGTATTTGGCCTGGCGGCAACCCCAATTAGCTTTATTATTAGCCCGCAAGTGCTGATTACGGTACGTGAAAAAGGCAATAAATCTATTGAAAACTATTTGATGCGTATTGAAGGCATGATCAGCCGCCAACAGGATGAGCAGCAGAAATCGAGAAAACTGCCGGTCACCCCGCTAGATCTGACACTGCGCTTACTTAATAGCATGATTGACGGCTATTTGGATTTGCGTGTGCCGCTAACCCGCAGAGTAGAGTTTTGGCAGCAGGAGCTGCTGCAGGGCCGTCACCGGTTCACCAAATGGCAACAGTTGCTGCAGGAAAATATGGCCTTTCAGCAGGTTGAAAATCTCTGCGAGGAACAGATTGAGACCTTGCAAGAACTGCATGATGAAATTGTCGATAACTACCCGCATTTAAAAGGTAAAAAAAAGACGGAACGCCAAGACATCATGCTGGTACGCGTTGATGACCTGATCAGCCATATTGAGCGCATTCAAAAGCATACCATTCGCATGCGGGCGGCGGTACAGGCAGCCATTGATTTACACTTTTCTGCAATAGCTAACCAAACCAATGAAAATATGCGGATTCTAGCCATCATCACGGCGGTATTTGCGCCATTAACGCTGTTAACCGGCGTATACGGTATGAATTTCGAGTTTATCCCAGGCTTAAAGTCTCAACAGGGCTTTTGGATTATGCTGGGCATTATGCTGATGACCACGCTGCTGCTGATTTATTATTTTTACCGGCGCCACATGGTGGGGCGCGGCGAGAAAAGTGTGATTGATATGCTTGCGCAGCAGCATGCTGATGAGCGCTTAAATTTGCTGTGGTTCTTAGAATATGAGCCGATTAAAAAAACCATGCAGGGTACAGTGAAAAATACTGTAAAAACAGTAGAAAAGCTCACCCGGCTTTAACCCTTAGCAAAAAAATAAGTATTCAGGATTGGCGCCAGTTGTGTTCAGGCAAAATTTAAAATTGAGCGCAGCTTCACCATGCATAAATTTTGTCTGAATTTCAGCCTCTATGTGCGGCACAAAAAACGGAATTGATGGAAAAAGGTGTACGGTATCATAGAGCCGTGCAATTTTTTCAGCACTATTGATGCAGGGTGGCATGATGCGGTGACCGAAGGCTTAATGCATATTTCAGCATTAATCCAAGCTTGCCAAAATAATCAGGCTTTATGCTGTTTAGGTGCAGGTTTGCTGCAGCAAGCGGTACATGTCATCTTTCAATTTTAGTTTTCTGCGTTTCAATCCTTCAATATTGCTATTGATTAAGTTCACTGGATCCTGCTCCAGCAGGCAGATTTCCTGATCCAATTCCTCGTGCTGTTCAAACATTCGCGCAAAATGCGGATTGTCCTCACGCAGCTGCTGTATGTGTTCCCTGTATTCAGGAAACATATTTTTAACTTTTTTATTGCATTCTTTGGTCTTCATAATGGTCATCAGGGCTCATTGCTAAAAATCAAAAAAATCCATTCCCCCGCCAGTCATGCTGTGGGGGGAATGATGGAGAGAGTGGCAGTCAATGCGATTGAAAATGCTGATGCTTTACTTGCCGGCGCAGATTTTGAACTTCATCAATTAAATCCAGCATCATGGCGACTGCTGTAAAACTGGCGTCAAAGTCACGTTGCAGGCGGTAGGCGCGGCGCGCGCGGGAGATATCGTCACCAAAGAACTGATGCACCCTGCTGTCCGGCCGGTTGGGCAAGATATCGTATTCGAGCAGCTGTAAAACCCATTCAGGGCTTTGACCGCATGCCTGAGCGAAATGCTGCAAATCAAAACTGCGCTGTTCATCGACAATTTCAGTCTTTTCGCAGCCGTCAGATACAATTTCACGGTAATAAATTGTGGTCATTCGCGGAACTCCTTAAGGCTGTCTAGGCTTAAATTGCTGAAATGCTTCAGCAAAAGCTTCATAGGCCTGCTGCTCTGCGGCGCTTTGAGCAGGAGGATTAACTATATTTAAAACCAAATACAGATGGCCGGGTGTTTTGTTTGGTATGCCTTTGTCTTTCAAGCGCAGCTGCTGGCCGTTTTTCGAATTTTTCGGCAGGTTGACCTGTACAGCGCTGCCGTCCAATGTGCGCACTTGAATACCTTGTCCTAAAGCGGCTTCCCACGGCGCAACATCGACGGTCAAATAGACGTCTGCGCCATCCGCGCGCTGACGTTCAGTGCTGCGGTAGTGAATCTCAATATACAAATCACCGTTTGGGCCACCATTAAGACCGGACTGGCCTTGACCATTTAGGCGGATTTGCTGACCGTCTTTTAAGCCTTTAGGTATTTTTACCTGCAGCGTTTTACGCTGCACTTCGGGCTGGCCATAGGCATTGACGGTGGGAATTTGCAGCGTGATGGTTTGCGATGCGCCGCTGTAGGCAATGTCTAAATCAACATCCAGAGCTGCATGCTGATCTTCGCCTTTCAGTGGCTGGGTAGAGCGGCTGCGCTGCTGATACTGATAGTTGCCGCCGCCAAAACCAGAACCAAAGCGTCCAAATAAATCTTCAAATCCGCTAAAGTCAGACTGTTCAAATCCGCCCCCTGAACCGCTGCGGTAATACTGCGCATTGTCAAACCCGCCATTGCCTGCGCCATCAAATGAGCTATAACCGGGATGATCCAGCTGGAAATCATATTCTTTCTTTTTTTCATCATTGCTGAGCGTGTCGTAAGCGACATTCAGCTCTTGCATGCGGGACTCAGCATCGGCTTCTTTGCTGACGTCCGGATGATATTTTCGCGCTAATTTGCGGTAAGCTTTTTTCAGCTGATCTTTTGAAGCATCACGAGATACGCCAAGCACCTCATAATAATTTTTAGCCATATGGTTTGTATGAACTCTATAATAAAATGATTAGGTTTTAATCAATATAAGAGTCTTCATGAAAATGAAACAGTATTTATTTGATGCTTATTGTTTCAAATTATGATGAAAAAAGCCCCAAAATGGGGCTTTATCAATTTTGGATAAAATTAGTATTTGACCCAAGTGACGCTGCGTCCAATAACTGAAACGCCAATATAGCCGCGAATGGTCAAATGCCGGCCGCTGGAACTTAAGCGCGCTTTAGCTTTATAAATTTTTCCGCCAATTGGATCGAGCACTCGCCCGTCAATATATTCATTTGAGCTGCTTGGGCTGGCTTTAAACCCCCAGACAAAGGGGAGGCCTAAAAACGGCTTGTCTTTGAGCTGGCCGGGGCATTGTGTGCAGATGATCATTTTTTCACTGCCCGGCAAGCTGCGGGTCTCGACAATAATGCCTTCATAGGTGCCGTCTGGCTTTTTCTTAATTTCTACATCCGCGCGTGAATAGCCTGAACGGTCATCAATGGTTTTCCATTTACCGATTAGCGGGTCTTCAGAAGCGGCCCAACTCATGACGGAAGCTGAAGCCAGCAGTAATCCTGCACATAGGCGCTGATAAAAATGTTTCATATATTTTCCCTTGGGCATTTTTATAGTTGATTTTAGAGTATGCGCACTAATTTTAAATAAAATCGTTTAAAAATCAATTTATTAAATTGTGATATTGGTCACCGAAACAAACAATTGTTTTGCTTGAATCATTTTTTTTAAAATTTTTAGATAGGAAGCAGCCCCGAAGGGCTTATACGGTTTAGTATTTCACCCAAGTGAGATTGCGTCCAACTGCAGAGCCTTCAGTACGGCTGTGAATGATCAGATGCTTGCCGCTGTTCATTAAACGCGCCCGAGCGCTGTACTGCAGTCCGGAATTTGGGTCGAGCAGGCGCCCGCCGACAAACTCATGCAGATGTTCTGGGTCAGCTTCCAAGCCGCTTAGTGTCGTCAAGCCAATGATGGGCATATTCTTTTGCTTGCCTGAGCATTTTTCACAGTTTTGTGGCGCTGTTGTGCCCGGTACTGCACGCATGCTGATGATTGTTGCGGAATATTCATTATTTTTATTTTTACTGATCTGAACATCGGCTAGTGAAAAGCCTGTCCGGTCATCAATGGTTTTCCATGTACCAACCAGCGGATCTGCCGCTGCTGCGCTTAGGCTGAACAAGCACCCAGCGGCGGCAGCCAAAAAATTCTTTATATTCAGTTTCATCTTTAATCCCCAAGAAATACATCTGCCTGCAATAAAAGGCATAAAAAAAATATGGATTAAATATATAGTGAAACAGAGCGGAATAACTATTAGTTTTTTACTTAATGATCAATTGTTTATAAGATTATTTTGAAAATGTTTGCGTATTTTTGATGAAATGAGATTAAAGTCGCAAATAGAGTATTTTGACTATTTTTTCTTGTATGAGCAGGCCGGGCCAATGTCCGCTGACTGTTAATAAAAAGCGCGCACATTAAAAAAGCCCGCGCACTGCAGCGGCGGACTTTGCTGTTGGAACAGTTAAAGCATTATTCGATGCGGATCCATGAGACGGTGCGCCCCAGCAATGTAGTGCCGATATAGCCCCGCAAGGTCAGTACGTTGCCGCGCGCATTCAGCTGGCCTTTGCCTTGATAGTTATTGCCGGTCAGCGGGTCAATGACATGGCCATCCACATATTCATTGTCTTTTTCTGCATCTTTACGGAAGCCTGAAAAAATAGGCAGGCCGATTAAAGGCGCATTTTTGAGTTTACCTTCGCATTTTTCACAGTTGGTGATAGCAGGACGGTTTGGAATCGCATGAACTTTAACGATTTTGCCGGAATAGGTGCCATCTTTGAGCTTGCTGATTTTGACTTCTGCACGGGCATAGCCAGTTTTGTCATCAATAGTTTTCCATACGCCGCTTAAATCGGCAGCCTGTAAATGGCAGGCCGCGCTGAGGGCTAATCCGGCCAATGCATAGTGAAGTTTATTTTTCATTTATCGATCCAGTTTTTAAATATATCTGTTTTTTATTTAATTATTTGTATTTTTTAAAAATATTGCCTGCCGCAATGGCCGCTTTATTTCTGCGCAGATTTTACAAGAACAGCTGCGGATAGCAAGATCAATTCATCTGTTTATTTTTGTTTAAGTAAATGATTGGCTGTTTTGAAGCAGCGCCGAATTTATCCTCTTGCATGGATGGCCATTATTGCGATGAGCAAAAAAACGCGCCGGATGCGGCGCGTCTACAGGGGAGGCTTTGGCCCCGAAAAGTTAGCTGAGATGTTCGCCAAATAAGCCCAGCGCTTCTTCTGCGGTAAAGCTGTAATGCGCATTGCAGAATTGGCAGTCCATGCTGATTGGATTTTGATGTTCTAATGTTTCGCGTACGGCCGCTGCGCCGATTTGAATCAAGGCATTGGCGCAGCGCTCTTTGGAACAGGTACAGCCAAAATGCAGCTGTTCGGTTTCCGGCAGGCGCACATCTTCTTCATTGTATAAACGGTAAAGAATTTCTTGTGTATCGAGGTCGGTTAATTCTTCGGCTTTTAATGTTTCGGTCAGCATTGTCAGGCGAGGCCACAAATCCTCATCGACGAAGCGCTGTTCTTCTTCGCTGTTGCGCGGCAGCAGCTGAATCAGCAGGCCGCCGGAACGCTGTGCTGTACTGGCCAATACAATACGTGTTGGAATTTGTGCAGACAAGTCATAATACTGCATCAGGCAGCCTGCCAACGTTGGCTGATCCAACGGTACGATGCCTTGATAGCGTTCGCCGTGCTCTGGTTCAATATTGATAAATAAAACAGGGTTTTGCAGAGTTTTGAGTACAGTGCTGCTGTCTTCTGCCTGCAGGAAATGAGGGTCTTCTTCATAGTCTGCCAATGCGCGCACTTCACCTAAATGGCTGCATTCCGCCATCCCCCATTTAAAGGTGCCGGATGCTTGAATTTGCAGGCTGATACGGCCTTTAATTTTTAGTGTGCTGGCCAGCAGCGCAGTTGCGCTCAGCATCTCGCCCAATAAAATCTGCACAGCAGGGGCATAGCTGCGCTGTGCAAGAATCGTTTGCAGGGCTTTTTCAAGGTGAACAACTTCACCGCGCACAGGGCTATCTTCAATAAAAAAGCGTTGGCGTAAATCAGACATAACATTCTCCATAACCCTGCTTTAATGGTGACAATATTGTAAAACACAAGTCAGTCAAGATCATCCTTTTCATCACGGGTCACATCAATGCGCGAACGCTGCAGGCTGCGCTGCAAGTCTACGCCTGGCGCCGGCTGGCGGATCTGTGTGTCGCTTTCAAATAAATGTTCAAGCTCTGCTAAAGCGTTACGGTGTGTTTCATAAACTTTCTGCTCGTCAGTATAAATGTGCTGCTGCTGATCCAGCAGCTGTTCATCATAATCTCGGAACAGCTCAATGCTTTTGTAAGCATCGTCTTCATTGACGCCGGCGCTGCGCAGCACGTGGTAGGCCATGCCCAGCGAAGATAAATACGTTTCGCGCCAAATCTGCTCAATGCCCAAATCGCGCAGCAGATGCACATGATGGCGGTCACGCGCGCGCACCAGTATTTTGAGCTGCGGATAATTCAGCCGTACATGGCGCGCTACATTCATAGAATCTTCAATATCATCAATCGCCAACACAAAGACTTTGGCGTGCTCTATGCCGGCAGCCCGTAAAATATCTGGCTGAGCCGCGTCACCATAATACAGCTTGCCGCCGTAATTTCGCACAAAATCGACTTTGTCCAGATTGCTGTCGATGGCGGTAAAGGGCTGATGCTGAATATGCGCTACACGGGCAATAATTTGGCCGAAACGGCCAAATCCGGCAATGATAATCGGCGGGTGCTCATCGGGGATTTCATCGTACTGCGGTGTTAAACTGCCCCGGTCAAACCGCGGCAGAATCACACTGTTCATGAGCCAGTACAGCAGCGGGGTCAGCATCATGGATAAGGTAACCATGAGCGTCAGCGGTTCCATCATGGCTTGCGTTAAGACTTTTTCACTCACAGCAACGCTGAATACGACAAACGCAAATTCACCGCCTTGCGCTAAGCAGGCGGCCAGCATCAGGCTGTTGCGCCATGACTGGTTAAACCAGCGGGCTATCGCGGTTAATGCCAGCATTTTTATTAAAATCAGTGTAATGGCGCCGCCAATAATTAAGGCTGGCATATCGATAAACAGTGACAGTTTGGTGGTCATGCCGACGGTCATAAAGAACAGGCCGAGCAGCAGCCCCTTAAACGGCGCAATACTGGCTTCGAGTTCGTGACGGAATTCTGAATCGGCCAGCAGCACCACTGTTAAAAAAGCGCCCAGTGTCGTGCTGATGCCCAGCACATCCATCAGGCCCACTACGCCGAGCACAATAAATAAGCCAACAGCAGTGATGAGCTCATGTGCGCCGCTTTTGGCGACAAAGCGGAAAAAAGGGCGCATCAGGTAACGGCTGAATAAAAACAGGCCGCTAAACGTTGCGATAATTGCCGCAAAATAGGCAATGCCGTGATGAGTTGAGTCATTGCCGGCCAGCAGCGGAATGACCGCAATTAAGGGGATGGCGGCCATATCCTGAAACAGTAAGATAGAAAAGGATTGCTGTCCAAATGTGGTATTCAGCTGCTGTTTTTCGCTCAGCAGCTGCAAAATAAAGGCCGTAGAAGACAGCGCCAGCGCAAAGCCAATCACTGCGCTGGCTGCAATACCTTGCTGTAAAGCCAAGAAACTGACAGCCGCCAGCAGTACACCGGAAATTCCGACCTGCAGGCTACCCATTACAAAAATGGAATGGCGCATCTGCCAAAGGCGCTGCGGCCGCAGCTCTAGGCCAATAATAAACATCAGCAAAATCACGCCAAAATCCGCCAGTTCCTGAATAGCCACTGCATCGCTGGCAATATTCAGCACATTCGGGCCCAGCAGCATGCCGGTAAACAGGTAGCCTAAGACCGTGGCGATGCCAAAACGTTTCAGTAAGGGCACCAGCAGCAGTGAAGCGCCTAAAAAGATCGTAATTTGCAGCAGTAGTGACATGCGTCCGTCCTAGTTCTGTTTCTTGCAGTGCAGCATAATGGGCCGGGCTGAATTTATACAACAGCCTTAGCTCAGTTCTTGCGGGTCAATATCCAAACTCAGTTTCATGCTGGAAGGCTTTTGGCGCAGCATATTTTGCCACCAGCTCCGGATATAAAAATGCAGGCGCGGGCGGTCAGCCGACAGCAGCACCATATGCGACTGATAGCGTCCAGCTTTGCGCTCCATCGGCGCAGGAATTGGACCCCAAATATCAACACTGCCTTCGGAAAGCTGGCGCAAAAACTGCGCATGCTGCTGTAAAAAATCGCTGTTCAGCGCCTGATCTTTGGATTCGCAGCGGATTAGGGCTGCATAGCGGAAGGGCGGCATCAGGGCGGCTTTGCGCTCTTTCAGGGTCTGCTTGGCAAACTGCCGGTAATCTTCCTGCACCAGTGTGTTCAGCAGCGGATGTTCTGGGCGCAGGGTCTGCAAATATACATCGCCTTTGCGCTCGCCGCGTCCCGCGCGTCCTGCCACCTGCACCACCAGCTGTGCGGTGCGTTCTGTCGCGCGGAAGTCGACACTGAGCAAGCCAGAGTCAATATCTAAAATCGCGACTAGAGTGACATATGGAAAATGGTGGCCTTTGGCCAGCATTTGCGTTCCCAGCAAAATAGCCGGTTCGCTTTTTTGGATTTTATCGTAAATCTTTTGCCAGCTGCCTACCCGGCTGGTGGAATCGCGGTCAACCCGAATCACTTCAAAGTCAGGAAACAGTTCATTTAAATGTTCTTCAACTTTGGCCGTGCCCATGCCGATCGACTTCAGTTCGCTGTGCGCGCACTGCGGACAGTGATCCGGCATGCGGTGCACCGTGCCGCAGTGATGGCAGTGCAGATGCTGATATGGCGTGCGGTGCACGGTAAAATTGGCATCGCAGTTTGGGCATTTGGCCTGCCATGCGCAGCTTTCACAAATCAGCACTGGCGCATAGCCGCGCCGGTTTAAGAAGACTAAAACCTGTTCTTTTTTTTCTAGGCGCTTTTTCATTTCATCCAGCAGCTGCTGGCTGATGCCGTGCTGCTTTTGCGCCACTTTTAAATCCAAAATATGGATTTTCGGCATCAGCGCAGAGCCGGCGCGCTGATTCAATTCCAAACAGCGCATTTTGCCTTGATCGGCCAGCGCATAACTGTCAATGCTGGGTGTTGCGGAACCCAGTACGACCGGACACTGTTCCTGATGCCCGCGGTACAGCGCAATATCGCGCGCATGGTAACGAAACCCTTCTTGCTGCTTAAAGGAGAGATCATGTTCTTCATCCAGCACAATTAGGCCTAAATTCGGTAATGGGGTAAAAATAGCGGAGCGCGTGCCCAAAATAATTGATGCTTTTCCAGTTTGGGCTGCTTGCCAGGCTTGCAGGCGCTTGGCATCATTTAAGCCGGAATGCAGCAGCGCAATATTGCAGTGAAAACGCGACTGAAAGCGGCTGATAGTTTGCGGAGTCAAGCCAATTTCCGGCACCAAAACCAGCACTTGCTTGCCTTGTTTCAGAACCTCTTGCATGATTTGCAGATAGACTTCAGTTTTGCCGCTGCCGGTCAGGCCGTCCAGCAAAAATGCTTGATATTTGTTGCGCGCTTTGAGCACTGTATCAATGGCTTTTTTCTGATCAGGATTAGCGGTTAACGGCATCTGCGCCATGCTGAGCGGCATTGGGCTGAAATCCTGCGGCTGCAGCACGCACTCACAAATGCCTTTTTTCTCCAGCGCTTTTAATGTTGCAGTTTCTACCCCGGCTAAATTCAGCAGATTTTCAGCTGTGCCGGAAGGATGCAGCTTAAGCACTGTATAAGCTTCCTGCTGGCGCTCAGAACGCTTTAGCTTGCCGGTAGCATCAAAATCCAGCAGTTTCCATGTGCGCGCCAGCACATTATAAGGCTTGCCCTGACGCAGCAGCGTGGGCAAAGCGCTATGCATGACTTCGCCAATCGGAAATTGATAATAATTTGAAGCCCATGTCAGCAAACTTAAAACTTTGGCATTTAAAATAGAGTGATCATCCAGCAGTTCGCTAATGGCTTTCAGCTTGATGCCCGGATCCAGCGGCGCATCCGGCGGCAATTTTTCGACAATCACGCCGATTAGATTCTGCCGGCCAAAGGACACGGCTGCCCGCGCGCCGATTTCTGCCTGCTGGTACTGCTCTGCGCTGAGGCTGTAGTCAAAACAGTCATACAGGTGCACGGGAACCGCCACGCGTACACGGTAAATGGGAGTTGCGGCAGAGGCTGAAAGAGGCATAAAAAGCTGCTGAGTTCCTGTTGAAATTCCGTCGTGATCGATACAGAGTTATGTTAGAGTGAATGGATAATTTATATCTAAGAATATGAATGATTTTAAGGGTTGGGCGCAACCATGCCGCCTAAATTTTTGGAAAATTAGAGCATTGCAATGCCAGCATATCAGTTTACCGCCATAGATGCTTCAGGGAAGCAGCAGAAGGGTGTGCTCGAGGGCGATTCTGCCCGTCAAATCCGCCAGCAGCTGCGCGATAAAGCGCTGATTCCAGTCAGTGTTGATCCGGTAGAGCAAAAAGACCGCCAAGCCAAGCAGTCTTGGTTTCAAAAAGGCATTAGTTCTTATGACTTGGCTTTGCTGACCCGGCAGCTGTCAGTGCTGTCAGCGGCAGCGATTCCTTTAGAAGAAGCCATCCGCGCAGTCGGCAAGCAAAGTGAAAAGCCGCATGTGCAAAACTTAATGCTGTCGGTGCGTTCCAAAGTGCTGGAGGGGCATTCCTTGGCCAATGCCTTGAGCCAGTCAGGGCGCTTCCCCGAATTATATACCGCGACTATTGCAGCCGGAGAGCGTTCAGGACATTTAGATCTGATTTTGGATCAGCTGGCAGACTACACCGAAAACCGTTTTGCCATGCAGAAAAAAGTGCAGGGCGCGATGATCTACCCGATTATTTTAATGCTGATGTCCTTTGCCATTGTGATGGGCCTGATGACTTATGTGGTGCCGGATATCGTTAAAACCTTTGATCAGGACAAAGGCGCGCTGCCGTGGATTACAGTTGCGCTGATGAAAGCCAGTGAAATTATCCGTATGGCCTGGCCCTTTATGCTGGCAGGCGCTGCGCTGGGGGTTTTTCTGCTGGCGCGTTTTTTGAAAACTGCAGCTGGACATTATGCCTTTGACCGCCTGACGCTGAAGCTGCCTTTATTCGGCAAGCTGTCCAGAGGCATCAATGCGGCCCGTTTGGCCAGCACGCTGTCCATTTTAACCAAATCCGGCGTGCCGCTGGTCGATGCGCTGCGCATTGGAGCGGCCGTCAGCAGTAACTGGGTCGTGCGTGATTCAGTGAATTTGGCCGCCGAGAAAGTAACCGAAGGCGGCAATCTGGCGACGCAGCTGGAGCGCAGTGGTTATTTCCCGCCAATGATGGTACAAATGATTCGAAGCGGAGAAGCATCTGGCGAGCTGGACCGCATGCTGGAGCGCGCTTCAGACATGCAGGATCGTGAAGTCACCGCGCTGATTTCGACGCTGCTGGCATTGTTGGAGCCGCTGATGCTGGTGCTGATGGCGGGTATTGTGCTGGTCATCGTGATTGCAGTGATGCTGCCGATTGTGAATATGAATAATATGATTTAAATATGCAGCCTATACAATTTCTAAGAACGGCTGTGTGATGCTGCAAGCCCGTCCGGCGGCTTTTTTTGCTGTCCGCGCTGCTGGAAAGATAAATGAGAGAGATGGAATGAATAGAAATACTCCCGTAACAAAAACTGCTCCGCGTTTTGGGGCTGCAGGATTTACTTTAATTGAAGTCATGGTGGTGATTGTGATTTTGGGTGTTTTAGCCGCCCTGATCGTGCCGAATGTCATGGGACGAGGTGAAAAAGCCAAAGTGGATACCACTGAAATCACCTTGAAAAGTGTGGCTGGCGCTTTGGATCAGTATAAGCTCGACAATGGCAAATTGCCTTCAATGCAGGACGGCGGTTTAGGCGCGCTGGTAAATAAGCCTGAGTCCGCGAAAAACTGGCTGCCGGGCGGTTATGTCAAAGGCGGTTTTCCCAAAGACAGCTGGGATAATGACATCCAGTATGTAATTCCGGGTACCGATGGACGCCCATATGATTTGTATTCTTTTGGCGCAGATGGTCAGGCTGGCGGTGAAGGCAATGATGCAGATATTTATTATAAGCACTAATTGATTATCATTATGTAGTTTGCGTTTATGGAATAAAACACTTCACTTAATAGGAGGTTCCAATATTGAGTGAAGTGATAATTAGTCTTAATTAATAAATATAATATAAGTTTTTGAAATATATTGATAAAATATAATGTTTTGAGTTGAGTATTATAATAAGAATTATTCCCAAATTGATTAATTACAAATCTTGAGAATCGTGAAGAAATATAAGCTTTTATTTTAAAAAAAACCTTGCATAATGATGGTTATTACATTGCATCAGCATAAGGAGGACAGTATGAAAGCATTAATTTTAAATGATGAAATCAATCAATTTCATTGGGCGATGCTGAAATCTGTTTTACTGATGCTCAGCATATTACCGGTAAGCCAAGGGCTGCAGCACCTTTGGCACAGTACTGACGGCAGCAGCCAAATTATGGTTGGCTTTTTTGCGCTTAGTTTGATGAGCGCGCTGCTGGTGCTGTGTTTTTATGCAGCGCTTCAGTCGACTGTGGCCAAATTAAAATATGCTAACGCTTTTGAAAAAGCGGTAGTTGGCTTATACCGCTATTTGCCGATGCTGTCTCTGGCGGGTATTTTATCTTTTTCAGTTACGCAGCTGGCGCTCTAAGCTCGCTGGTATCTTAAGCCTCCTTGCTGTTTATGTGTTTTTTATTTTTCTCTGATGTCTAAACCGTGCGGCATTTGCCTTAAATGTGTACATGATTAAAGTGCGGCTCTTTTCTTAATATCGATTCATTTATTGTAGAAAAGAGTTTTTTTCACAATACAGGCCGTATGATGAATGGGGAGAGCCGGCTTGCGCTTTAGCTTAGCTTCAAGTGGAAAATTGTCTGTTTTATAGGATTGATTGGCAGTTTCTCCTCAGGCTTTCTGCTATTGCCAACTTTATAATAAGTGCAAATACAGCAAAGCGCGGAGTGCGAATAGCATGGAATTGATTGAATGGAATGATTTTATCAAAGTCGAGATTCGGGTAGGGCGGATTATTGACGCGCAAGTTTTTGAGCAGGCGAAGAAGCCCGCTTACATTCTCCATATCGATTTTGGCGAGGTGCTGGGTATCAAAAAATCCAGTGCGCAGATCACTCAGCTGTATCAGCCGCAGGAGCTGATCGGAAAGCTGGTGGCTGCAGTTCTAAATTTTCCGAAAAAGCAAATTGGGCCGATTCAGTCAGAGTGTTTAGTTACCGGTTTTCATAATGCTCAGGGTGGGGTTTCTTTGTGCGTGCCGGAGCATGAGGTGCCCTTAGGGACTAGACTGCTGTAGCGTTTAAGCGGATGCAGGGATTGCTGTAGACTTAACGTGCAGTTTTGGCGGAATAAAATCATAATAAAAAACCGGATCTAAATCCGGTTTTTTATGAATGCTCCATGGCATTTTAGAATTGATTTTAACCGTAATTAACGGCGAGATTTAAAGGAAACATCAACTTTGCGTGGACGGTAAATCCAGCCCAATAGCAACAGGAAGACTGAGAAACCTAAAATTGGCCAGTCGCTTAAACGCGTATAGAGTGTTTTGCCTTGCATGGCTGGGAGTTCGCCGCGCAGCACAGTTCGTTGATCGGTTGGCGCCTGCTTAACAATATGGCCGTTGGGATCGATAAATGCCGTTACACCGGTATTGGTGGCGCGGATGAACCAGCGGCCGTTTTCCTTGGCGCGCATTTGAACCATTTGCAAGTGCTGCCAAGGGCCAGCTGTGCCGGTAAACCATGCATCATTTGACACGGTCACCAAGAAATCGCTTTGCGCAGCATTGCGCCGGGTTAAATTGGGATAGGCGACTTCGTAGCAGATGGCTGCGCCCAAATCATGATTTTTAATCAATAGCGGCTTTTGGTCGCTGGCGCCGCGCGAGAAACCGCTCATTGAAGGATCATTTTGCAGCGCGGGCAGCACCCAGCTCAGCAGGCCAGACAGCGGAATATATTCGCCAAAAGGCACCAGACGCTGTTTCTTATACAGACCGGAAGCATCTGCGCCTGCGGCCATAATGCTGTTGTAATACATCGGATGATGTTCAGCATCTGATTCTTTTAAATCCCAGTACGGAATGCCGGTGACCCATGCGGTGCCGGTTTTTTTCGCCTGTGCATTCATGGCGTCTAAAAACGGCTCAATATCGGTTTGAAACAGCGGAATAGAGGACTCTGGCCACACAATCAGATCGCGGCCCCATTCACTTTGGCTAAGCTGCGCGTAAATCATCAGGGTTTTCACCTGATATTCAGTCAGCCATTTTAAATCCTGCGGAATGTTGCCTTGAATCAGTGACACAGTCAGCGGTTTCTCTGCTTTGGGCTGCACAAAACTCAGCTGTGATGCGCCCCATGCCCCCAGCAGAAAAACACCAGCAGGAACCAGCCAGAATACTTTTTTATTCAGCACCTCGACCAGCGCGCAGGCCAGAAGAATAACCACGAACGACACGCCAAAGATGCCAAACAGCGGCGCGTAACTGTCAAGAAAGCGTTCGGTAAAAGCATAGCCGGCAAATAGCCACGGAAAACCCGTAAAGACCCAAGTCTTCGCCCATTCAAACAATACCCACAGCGGTGCAAAAGTCAGCGGTGTTTCTGGGAAAAAGCGCCGGTACAGCCAAGTTTGAATGGCGCTAAATAGGCCCATGACCAGCGCCATGATGGCAATCATCAAGACGCTTAAGAATGCGCTGGTGTCGCCGTAAACATGAATGGAGGTATACAGCCAAAACGCGCCGGTCATCCACAGACCAAAGCCGTAAGCCCAGCCAATGCCAAAAGCCTGTTTTGCAGAACGTTTGCGCAGGCAGGCGTAGAGCAGGGCAGGTGACAGAATCGCCAGCCACCAGTAATAGTACGGCGCCAGGGCCAAACTGAAGATTGCGCCGGAAAACAGCGCAATCAGCAGCGGATATATCAAAGGGAGCTGCTTTTGTTGTTCTGATGGAGTTAACAGCTTATTAAAATAGGTTCTCATTTACGGACAGCTCGAATCAGATGAATAGTGCGGGCATCTGCTTCTAAAATTGTAAACTGCCAATCTTCAATATCAATTACTTGACCTTGCAAATCGCTGACTAACCCAATTTCCTGAAGCAAAAGGCCGCCGACAGTTTCTACTTCATCGTCAGAAAAATCAGCATTTAAAACAGTGTTGAAATGTTCAATTGGTGTAAGCGCCTGCACCAGCCAAGCGCTGCTGCTTTCCGCCACAATGAATTCGGCTTCTTCGTCGGCTTTATCGTGTTCATCTTCAATTTCGCCGACAATTTCTTCCAAAATATCTTCCAGCGTCACCAGTCCGGATGTTGCGCCGTATTCATCAATCACAACCGCAATATGCGTTTGGGTATTTTTCAGCATGCGCAGCACTTGATCTGAACGCGCGCTTTCCGGCACAAACAGCGGCTGGCGCATGAGCGCGCGCACATCGGCTTTGGTGTTTGGCTCAGTTAAAAATGGCAGCAGATCTTTGGCGAGCAAAATGCCAACGACATTGTCTGTCTGATCCGATGAAAATACCGGGAAACGCGAGTGTGCAGATTCGACCAGCACATGCAGAATATCCAGCAGCTGGTCATCTTCCTGCAGGCTGATCATTGCGGTGCGCGGCGTCATAACTTCGCGGATTTTTGTTGCAGGAAGGTCAAGCACGCCTTCAAGCATTGCAACAGTATCGGGTTCTAAAAAACGACGTGAATCTTGTACTAATTTTAACAGTTCGTCGCGGGTTTCCGGCGCTGTGCCTAGCCATTTGCGTAAGCCGCGCATACCCCACGACGGGCCTGATTCCTCGTGCATGATCTTTCCTAAAGATGCTGAATATCTAAAAAATGTGATTTTATCATACCGCAGAAAATGCAGTTGTCTATGCAAAATCCAAAGTGAATGCTGAATGTGCAGATCAAACTGACATGGAAAATTTTGAATGTGTTGTCTGGATAAAAAACATGCAATAGCTATACTCGATATTATGGTTTTAAGCGCATATGCAAATTGTATGGCATCTCGTGCACCGCCGGTCATGGGCCGCAGTCAAAGCGGAGGATGGCTTTTGTTGTCCGATAATGCGAAGTGGGCTGATGAGGGCTAAGGCCGCTGCAGGCATGCGCCTTGTTCAGCGTCATGCTAAACTATCTGCAGTTATACTTTTTGAGCTGTCCCATGTCAGAACCCGCAATTACGCCAAGCCTTCAATTAAATACCCGCGGCCTGCGCTGTCCTGAGCCGGTAATGATGCTGCATCAGGCCATCCGCAAATCAAAATCTGGCGATGTGGTTGAAGTGTTTGCGACGGACAATTCCACATCTTGGGATATTCCAAAATTTTGCATGCATTTAGGCCATGAACTGCTGCTGCAGGAAGAGCGTCTGGATGAAAACGGCAATAAAGAATTTCATTATTTAGTGCAAAAAGGTTAAGCCGGTTTGGCTGTTAATGCTTTTAATTTTAAAATTGGGCCTGAAAAAGTTAAAGCGCTTTGCTTCGGCCCAATGTTGGTCTAAGTGCCGTACATGGCCTCTAAGAAATATAGCGGTAAAGAGTTTTTTGCAAATCGGCCGCAGTATCATTAACGTGTGCCTGATGGATCGTTGTGCGCTGGGTATATTTCACTGCCTTCCGTTAAGGCTGTAAATCAAGTATTCCTGGCTTAGAAAGCCGGTGTGCTGCAGCAGATAAGATACGCTAGAGTAAAACTGGAAGCGTGTGAAAAGTAGAATAATAATCAATATCTTAGCTTTATTTAGTTACATTTTTTTCTGCTGCGGGGCTAGCCGAAACAGCCTTTTAGCCCTTAGAATGGCGGCCATAAAATAAATATAGAAAAATTATAACGGCTTGATCTTATGTTGAATAATATTATCCAAATTTTAGAAAAATTAGGCCTCAGTGCGCAAAAACGCGCAATCCATGTTCAATTTTCCAATGCGGTTTTAAATGATCAGGTGTTCATTCAGCGTATTGATGGGGAGCATATGCTGAACCAAGGTTTAAGCGCAACACTCATTTGCCTTTCCACCAATGCGTTAATTTCACTCAAACAATTTATGGGTGCGCAAGTTGCCGTCGATCAAGTTACAGATCGTGGTGAGCTTTTTCGCACCACAGGCATCATTACTGAAGCCACACAAGGCCAAAATGATGGTTCACTGACCGTATATAAACTCACGCTTGAAGATGCCACATCACTTTGGCATAAACGCCGCAACAGCCGTGTGTTTATGAATAAATCGGTGCGTGATGTCAGCGAAATCATCTTTAAAGAATGGCAAAGCAAAAGCCCCTTGTTTGCCGCCAGCTTAAGTTTAGACCTAAGCGGTTTAAGCCAAAATTATGATGTCCGGCCATTCATCATGCAGTCGAACGAAACCGACTATGACTTCTTAACTCGGCTTTGGCGCAGTGAAGGCATCAATTGGCTGATTGATGAAGCGCAGCTCAAAGTTCTGCATTCATCGACAGCGATTGAAAAACAAAAACTCCGTTTAATTGATGACAATAACCAATATCAAGCTTTAAGCCGTCGCAGTATCCGCTTCCATCGCTCCAGCGCCACAGAAAAACAAGACAGTATCATCAGTTTGATCAGTGAGCGCAGCATACAGCCGACATCGGTGCATGTGCAGCGCTGGCAAGCCGATGTACTTAGTCAAGAGGAAGGCGCAGGCTCAGTTCAAACAAAACATCAGCATAGTCAAAACCATGACAATGCCAGTCTGAGTCTGGAACAAGCGTGGCATATCAGCCCTGCATGGATGCAAGACTTAAATGGTGATGATCAAGCCACTGCTGCATCGAACCGGCAAATTGAAAAACTGAATCAAAACTTAACACGCTATAATGACCTGCAGTCCAAACAATTCACTGCACAATCAACCGTGCGCGATGTCCAAGTCGGCTATTGGTTTGAGTTAAAAGAACATCCAGAAATAGATCAGCACAGCGGTGCAGACAAAGAATTCCTGATCACGGAAAAGAAATTCTATAACCAAAACAACTTGCCCAAAGATTTGACTGAGCAAGTCAATCAGCTGATTGAGCAAAGTCAGTGGAATATCAAACCCATCCAAGAGCATGCAGAACGGCAAGCCAATAACCTTACTCTTCAACGCCGCAACATCGCCACAGTACCTGCATATCACCCGCTTGAACATCGGCCTAGCACCTATCCGCAACGCGCTAAAGTGGTTGGGCCAAGCGGTGAAGAAATCCACGTAGATGAATGGGGCCGAATTAAAGTCCGCTTCCTGTTTACCCGTGGCGATGATCATCGCCATGATGGCGGTGCTGGCAGTAGCAACAGCGATACGGACTCGGCTTGGGTAGATGTGTTGACTCCATGGGCAGGTGAAGGTTATGGCGCACGTTTCTTGCCGCGCATTAATGAAATCGTCGTGATAGATTTCTTTGACGGCAATATTGACCGGCCGTTTGTGGTGGGACGTATACATGAAGCGCAGCGCAGTCCAAGCAAATTCGACAATAAAGGCAAATTGCCCGATACCAAAAAACTGGCAGGGATAAAAAGCAAAGAAGTTAAAGGCGAAGGCTTTGGACAGCTGCGCTTTGATGACACGACAGGACAAATTTCCACGCAACTGCAAAGCACTCATGGCGCAAGCCAGCTTAATCTCGGGAACCTCAGTCATCCGAAAGAAACCGCAGAAAGTGAAGGCCGAG
>JASLHF010000179.1 GCA_030152275.1 Acinetobacter sp.
GAGCAGGAAGAATGCCTGCAGGTGATTCACTGCAGAATTGAACTGTTTATGCTGCGTTACGGCGCAGTTTAAGTGCAGCAGATTATTTTGCGCATAGCCTGCACAGCCCGCTATACATGGATTCGGCATAAAGTTTGCTATTTTCTAGTCAAACTGAATCCGACTTTTGTATGTGCCTGCTTGGATTGTCATCGATTCAGGGTATAGTCAAATTAAGGACCACCGGAGAATGCTAAAAAATGATTCAACAAATTGATGCTCCATTACGTGATGATGTGCGCTTGCTGGGCAATTTACTGGGCGAAACCCTGAAGCAGCACGCCGGACAAGATTTGTTTAATCAGGTCGAACAAATTCGCGCTTTATCCAAAGGTGCGCGTGACGGGCAAGTTGAAGCGGAAAAACAACTGGAACAATTGTTTTTAAACTTAAAAGATGACGAAATTCTGCCGCTGACCCGCGCTTTTACGCATTTTCTCAACTTTGCCAATATTGCCGAACAGTACCATGTGGTGCGCAGCCGCCGCCAAAGTGAATTTGATGAGCATGCGCCTTCGCCGAATCCGCTCGATCATTTATTTGAAAAATTTAAAAGCAATAACATTAGCGCAGAACAGCTGTTCCAGCAGATTTGTGAATTAAAAATTGAATTGGTGCTGACCGCCCATCCAACCGAGGTCAGCCGCCGCACCCTGATTCAAAAATATGATGGCATCAATGATGGTCTATTTAAAATGGATCAGCAGAAACTCACTCCGCGTGAACGCCAAGCGGTTTTAGACGATTTAAAACAACTGATTTGCTCGGCATGGCAAACCGATGAAATTCGTCAGCACCGCCCAACGCCGGTTGATGAAGCCAAATGGGGGTTCACCACCATTGAGCAGACCTTATGGAACGCTGTACCCAAATTCATGCGTGAGTTGGATGGCATGGTACAAGACCATTGTGGCCAAGCCCTGCCGCTGAATGTTGCACCGGTGCGCTTTGCCTCATGGATGGGCGGCGACCGTGATGGCAACCCGAATGTGACCCATAACATTACCCAAGAAGTGCTGTGGCTGTCGCGCTGGAAAGCAGCTGACCTCTACCTGCGCGATATTGAAGACTTACGCTGGGAACTGTCGATTCAGGAATGCAGCAAAGAACTCAGTGATGCACTGGGGCATTTCCATCCGGAACCATACCGTGAATATTTACGTGATGCCCGTGAACGCCTCAAAGCCACACGCAACTGGTTAGCGCTGAAACTGCGCGGTGAAGATGGCGATGACAGCCAAGTGATCAAAAGTCGTGATGCCCTGCTGAATCCACTCATGGTCTGCTACCGTTCATTAATTGACAGCGGTTTACCTGAAATTGCCAACGGTAAATTGCTGGACTTTATTCACCGTGTCAATTGCTTCGGCATTGAACTGCTCAAACTGGATATTCGCCAAGAATCGACCCGTCATCGCCAAGCGATTTCAGCGATTACCGAATATTTAGGCTTAGGCAACTTTGAAACGTGGACCGAACAAGCGCGTCAAAACTTCCTGCTGCAGGAACTGCAAAGCAAGCGCCCGCTCCTGCCTAAACATATAAATGAGCCAAAGCAAAGCCTGATTGAACATCCCGATGTACAAGAAGTTTTTGCCACCATGCGCACACTGGCAGCGCAGCCGCCGGAAAGTTTGGGTGCTTATATTATTTCCATGGCCGAACATCCAAGTGATGTTTTGGCCGTGCTGTTACTGCAAAAAGAAGCCGGCATTCAGCAAGCGCTTCGCGTGGTGCCGCTGTTTGAAACCTTAAAAGACTTGGATGGCGCGGCCGCCACCATGCAGACACTGTTCAGCATGCACTGGTATAAGCAGCACATTCAAGGCAAACATGAAGTCATGATCGGCTATTCCGACTCGGCCAAAGATGCCGGCTTTATGTCTGCCAACTGGGCGCAGTACCGTGCCCAAGAAGAATTAACCGCGATTGCTAAACAACATGGCATACAGCTGACTTTATTCCATGGCCGCGGCGGTTCTATCAGCCGCGGCGGCGCGCCTACCCAGCAAGCGCTGTTCTCACAGCCGCCGGGTTCAATTTCCGGCGCGATTCGTGTAACTGAGCAAGGCGAAATGATCCGCTTCAAGTTTGGTTTGGAAGGCATTGCGCTGCAAAACTTGGAAATTTATACCGCTGCAACTTTGGAAGCGACGCTATTACCGCCACCTGAACCGAAGCCGGAATGGCGGCAGCTTATGCACAGCATGACTGATTTATCCGTTCAGGTTTACCGCCAGACCGTGCGTGAAAACCCGCATTTTGTGAAGTATTTACGTACTGTCACACCAGAACTGGAACTGCAAATGCTACCGCTGGGCTCACGTCCAGCCAAACGCAAAGTCAGCGGCGGCATCGAATCGCTGCGCGCCATTCCTTGGGTGTTTGCATGGACGCAGATTCGTTTAATGCTGCCGGCATGGCTGGGTACGGGCGCGGCGATTAATCAAGTGATTCAGCAAGGTCAGAAAGGCACCTTAGATGAAATGCTGCAGCAATGGCCGTATTTCCAGACCTTAATTGATATGCTGGAAATGGTCTTATCTAAGGCCGATGGTCATGTGGCGCTGTATTATGAATCACATCTAACGGATGATGCAGATTTGAAAGTGCTGGGTGAAGAACTGCGCCAGCGTCTGCGTGATGCGGTACAAACCTTATTGGCACTCAAAGGCGAATCAAAACTGCTCAGCAGCAATGAAGTGCTGGATCAATCGATGAAAGTGCGCAAGCCGTATTTATTGCCGCTGCATTTACTGCAAGCCGAGCTGATGAAGCGCCGCCGTGCTTACTTGGCAGAACGCCAAGCAGAAAACACCCCAGTTGATCATGCTTTGATGGTCAGCATCGCCGGCATCGCAGCCGGCCTGCGCAATACCGGCTAAGGCCGCAGCAGCAGGCAAAAGCGCATCCTATGGGGTGCGCTTTTTTATTGACCGATTATTCCAAAATTCACACATTTATTTATAAACAGAATCAAAAAAAATTATAAGTAGCGCGGGGATTCCTGCAATGGATTACTTGCTGATTTAACGTTAATTTTAAACTTAAAAACTTTTACCATGCGGTAAAATATTATGAAAAGTCATAGAATTAATTTGAACATTTTTTTAATTTCAGTGATTAAATCTTGCAAAAAATAAGCGTATGATGTGCACAATTTATCTTTTGAGTGCTCATTTTATGTCCAATTGGTTTCCCAAATGGCGCCCGTACGAAGGCAATATTGATGCACGTCCTGTAGGTACCAATGAGTACTTACCGCCTGTGCAAAGTGTTGTATTGGGGATACAGCATGCCTTTGCAATGTTTGGTGCAACGGTTCTGGCGCCGTTCCTTATGGGCTTTGATGCCAATCTGGCAATTTTAATGTCGGGCATTTGCACCATTCTGTTCTTCTTTATGACCGGTGGCCGCGTACCGAGTTATCTGGGTTCAAGTTTCGCCTTTATTGGTGTGGTGATTGCAGCCACCGGTTATGCCGCTTCAGGCACGGGCGCGCCGAATGCCAATTTGGCTGTGGCTGCCGGCGGTATTATGGCCTGCGGTATTTTATATGCCATTTTTGGTTTTATCGTGATGGCAACCGGTACCCGTTGGATTGAAAAACTCATGCCTCCTGTGGTGACCGGCGCCGTGGTGATGATCATTGGTCTGAACCTTGCCCCTGTGACCATTAAAGGGGTTGCCGGCAATAACTTTAATATGTGGATGGCATTGGTCACTGTACTGTGTATGGGTTCCATTGCCGTATTCACCAAAGGTTTATTGCAGCGTTTATTGCTTTTGGTCGGTTTGTTACTGGCGTACTTGGTGTATTACATCGTATCGAATGTGATGGGACATGGCACACCGATTAACTTTGTTCCGGTACAACAAGCGGCTTGGTTTGGTATTCCACACTTCCACTCTCCAGAATTTAGCTTCAATGCCATACTGATCATTGCACCGATTGCTTTGATTTTGGTCGCGGAAAACTTAGGTCACATTAAAGCTGTCGGCGCGATGACAGGTGAAAATCTAGATCCGCACATTGGTAAAGCTTTTGTTGCTGATGGTGTAGCCACAACCCTTTCAGGTGGTGTCGGCGGCCCAGGTATGACCACCTATGGTGAAAACATTGGTGTGATGGCAGTGACTCGCGTTTACTCAACCATCGTCTTTGTCTTTGCAGGTGTCTTTGCCATTTTCCTTGGTCTTTCACCAAAATTTGGCGCGATTATTCATACCATTCCGCAAGCGATTTTGACCGGTGCCTCTATTGTGGTGTTCGGTTTGATCACCATTGCCGGTGCTAAAATCTGGATTGAAAACAAAGTTGATTTCTCTAAAAACAAGAACCTGATGGTGGCTGCAGTGACCATTATTTTAGGTACGGGTGACTTTGCACTACAATTCGGTAACTTCAATCTGGGTGGTATTGGTACTGCAACCTTTGCAGCCTTGATTTTGAACTGGTTCTTTAGCTTGGGCGATAAATCAGAATAAGCCTGAGCCAATCACAAAACATAAAAAACGATTGAATAAAATTGATTGAATTTTAAAAGCAGCCAACCGGCTGCTTTTTTTTCTGTCAGATATTTCGGTAAGATAAGCCATTGCCCGAGGATAGTGCTGTATGCGACTGGATTTGTTCGACCTGCAACTGATGCTGCATATTGTAGATACAGGCAGCCTGACCAAAGGAGCTGCGCGTTCTGCCATTTCGTTACAGGCAGCCAGTGAACGGATTAAAAAACTGGAACAGCACTACCGCACTGCCCTGTTTACACGTCAAGCCAAAGGCGTCAAGCTCACCTTGGCTGGACAAACTTTTATGGAACATGCGCAGCAAATCTTGCGTCAAGGACAACAGCTTGAACAAGCCATGCTGCCGTTTGCCGAAGGTCTAAGTTCCAGCATGACCTTATGGTGTAATTCTTCAGCGCAA
>JASLHF010000259.1 GCA_030152275.1 Acinetobacter sp.
CTATAGCTCAGTTGGTTAGAGCAGCGGACTCATAATCCGTTGGTCGACAGTTCAAGTCTGTCTGGGCCCACCATATAAAACAACCACTTACGTGTACTAATCGTAAGTGGTTTTTTTGTTTTTAGATTCTGGTAAGCAAATAGTAAGCGGAATGAATCAACATTATTTTCCATTGGCTTTGATAAACAAACGATTTAAAAATAGAGTTTTCTGTAGGTACTCAAATTAAAGTGACAATTTGGTGGGTATAGGGCGGCCTAATATGGGCTATCACCGTCGTAGTTTGGTGGAAACTCAAAGGCCATGTATCAAATTATTAGGAGATAAGCTGACGGCAAGACATTTTTAAAGTCAGGTCAATGAAATTCATGCGCGTGTAGTAGTTCTGAATAGATTTACGGAATTGGGTAGACCTCACACCCAAGTTATCACTTAAATTTGAATGAATTGGGGAAAACTCAGCTTTTGAATGTCTATGCAACAAAGCAGCTTGAATTAGTTTTATCGTGCGTGATGGAACAAAACTATCAAACTGACAATAAAATAGAGGTTCACCGCGTTTTAAAATCAAATCTTTAGAAGTGTCATGCCATTCAAATGCCCACATCAATGGTCGAGGCCAAATGTGAATCCGAAAATGTCCACCAAAGATTGTGCTTGGTAATGGATTTTCATGGTAATGCCAAAGGCATCCAGTTAGGTGATATACACCACTTCATCAGCTATAAATCAATAAAGCAGTTTCAACGTGAGCATACGGTTAACTTATCTTGCCAAGCTATCCTATAAGTCTTAATTTGGTTTCCACTTAAAAACAAGTGGAGATTTAATCTACGAGCATGGATCTATATTCTGCAACACCTCCCGTTGCTAAAAACGTAGAACATATAGCAAAGAATTTAAACTCAGCATTGTAAAAGCCGTTAGGGGGTATTTTACAATGCTGCTAACACCTGCAAAGATCCTAAAACCTTGATTGCCTCGGTTGCATTGAAGCATGGTCTTAATACCAACCTCGTCAGCCGCTAGATCAAAATCTTCAGTCATCATGATGGTGTCGTGCAGGATCCTGTTTATGTGAAGCCAGCATTAATTGCTTTGCTTTATACAGCTGCGATCAGTCAACCTATTGATGTGATGATCACCCTGCATATCACTGTGCCGCATACCAATAACGTGAGCCAGTTAAAATGGCAGGCATCAGAAATACCTGCCTTGGCAGAATTACTCAAGGCGCTGGCAATATGATCCTTATCGATGAAATTTGGCTTTCTACCCAGCCGATGGGCATGTGTGCGGGGATGGGTACTGCTATGGCTCAGGTGCTGTGAGCCTTTGGCTACATCAAACCACATTGTGCCTACCTGTTCTGTAATGAATGTGGTCATCGCATGAAAGTGCTAGTGCATGATGACCTGGGCATCTGGCTCTGAGCCCGACGGTTGGAACAAGGCAAATTTCACTTGGTTTAAGTTCACCAAGGTGAAACAGTAGCTCTCAGTCCAGAACAGTTACAGGCACTGATCCGAATATGGCTTAAACCAGCATGAAAAAATTGAGTAGTCAATAAAAACTTAAAAATTTGCACAAGAAAGTGCATTAAAAAATCTTTTAAGTGTAACTTCCATTTGGAAGTTACACTTTCTGTTTTGTTAATTGTATTAACTCAAAATAATCCAGATAATAGACTTCTTGTGTTAGTCAAATTTTAAATAGCCGAAAGCTATATTTTATGAGGTTTTAGCCAATTCAAAAATTAGATAAAACTATACTTTCGCAAGAGATCTAATATATATTATAAAAATTTAGCTTCAAATTGATTTGCAAAACTCATAATCAAGATTAGAAAACACCTGTCTATTACGTTTATATTCACCTGTATAGACCTCTTGCGAAAGTCGTTATTGCAAGTTCATCCGGTTTACCAGTGCAGCGATTAAGTTAATGCGTAAACCGAATCTTTTTCGTCTATTTCGATAGCGTTCACTTAGTATTCTAAATCTTTTCAATTGACTATTAATATGTTCGATTACAACTCGTATTTTTCCAATCATTTTATTGTAATTTTTCTCAGCATCAAATAAGGGGAAATTCTTCTTTTTCTTTATTGGCATCAATAATTTAAAGCCATCTTGCTCTAACCCATAGTACCCTAAATCGGTCATAACATAGTCACAATGTTTGAATTTCTTAACTGTTTTTCTTGCCAATTTAATATCATGCTGACTGCCAAACGATATATCTACTCCTATGATTTGTTTGCTCTTCGGATGATAGATCACTTGGGCTTTTAACGTATGTTTCTTCTTTTTACCACTGTAAAACTTACTCTGATTTTTTTTTCGGGCGTTCTATTGAACATTCTGTCGCATCAATAATTACCCAGTTAAATTGTTCGTCTGCTGTGGTAATGCTTCGTTTTGGCAGGGTAAAACGTCTTGATTTCATTAATGCATCTTCAACCTTTTTAATAGTTCGATTCACATTACTTTCAGCGATATGGTAATTTGCAGCCAATTCCAATTGAGTGCTGTAATTCCGTAAGTAATTGAGTATTAATAACAATTGATCCTCTATAGCTAAAGTATGAGGACGCCCAGATTTCTTTTTAAGTGATTCTGCTTCTTTTAAAACTTCGACCATTTCACTAAAAACTGGTCGAGGTACGCCAACCAAGCGCTGGAATTCAGAATCTGAAAAACGGTTTAATTTCTGATATTTCATGAAATCTATATTGAGGTAGTTTTTACTTTCGCAAGAGGTCTACCATTAGCATCATATTCTTCATGATGTATAATTGCAGAATCTTGTTTGCTACAATTAAGTTGTACTTGTTCATATTGAAATCTAGTGGCTTCACTATTATTTTTTACAGACATTACATAATAATCATAAGCATCAGGATATTTTTGATTTACTTTTACAGAATTTGGTTTCTTAAAAACATAATAAGCTATTACTTTAGGGGTATTGCCATCCATAAATTTATCGTAATTTGAATATACTAAATTAGGGTTTTGGTTTGAATATATTAAATAGTTGGTGGCTTCTTTAACATCTAGTTTAGACTTTGGTGGAGTTAGTTCAGCTGCTGTTGAAAAAGATGAAACTATCATCATTGATATACAAACTGTAAGAGTTTTTCTCATAATATTACCATTTAAAATGCCTTTGCTTAGGCGCTTTTTCATTAGATAAAGGCTTACTAAGATTGTTGCATTAAAGCCAATCTTTGTTTTGGTTTATAGCTTTTTACAAATAGCAGATTTTTTTGATGAATAAAGGTTAGTTTTTTTTCCACTTAAAGTTAGTGTCTTAACAAGATCACCATTATTATTGAAAGTTTCTTGATGGCTTAATTCATTACCTGTTTTGCAATCAATAGATCTCTTGCGAAAGTTAATTTAAGAGCATCCAATTCACCATTCCAGCAATTAAATTCATTCTTAGACCAAAGCGTTTCCGTCTATTTCTATAGCGTTCTGTTAATATCCGAAAATGTTTAAGTTTGCCGTTGATAT
>JASLHF010000140.1 GCA_030152275.1 Acinetobacter sp.
TGCAGATAGTAATCAGTATTTTAAGGAAATTGCTAAAGCGCATCAGGTAGATGAACCTGATTTAGAAGCACAAACATCTTTAAAAGATAAATTTGATCAATGGAATGAAAGCTCAGATGCTTTAGTGACTTTACACAGTGAATCAGGAATGATTTTAGACAGTAAAGAAAGCATGCATTTAGAATCGAAGCAAAACATTGATGTAAGCACACCTAAAAATTTGCAATTTTTCACAGGTAAAAGTTGGATAGCGCAAGCATTAGATAAAATTACGATTTTTGCGAAACATGCAGGAATCAAGATTAAATCAGGTGAAGGCGATGTGGATGTCACAGCTCAAAAAGGCAAAATGACCCTTTCATCAAAGCAACAAATGCATGTTTATTCATTGAATGATTTTGTAAGAGTAGAAAGTGGCAAAGGTATATTGCTTACAGCTGGCGGTGGATATATCAAAATTCAAGGTGGAAATATTGAAATCGCTTGTCCAGGTCAAATTGATCTTAAAGCTGGATTGATTAAAACCAATAGTGGTGCATCTCTTTCAAGCCAACTCCCTGCTATGCCTGAACTAAAAGCAAATTATGATGAACATTTTATACTTCATTACCCTGATGGTGCGCCAGCAAAAAATTTGAAATATAAAATCACAGCAGATGATGGACAAGTGTTTGAAGGTATTTCTGGTGCAGATGGGAAAACAAATGTATGTACTAAGGATGCAATGGCAGCCTTAAAAATTGAAGTTTTTGCGCCTGAATGATAAAGAATTATAGGATGTGGTAGATGAAATTATTTAAGGTCATAGCTCTTAGTTTACTTACAACAATGTCTTTTAGTGCTTGCTCAAATGTTGAGAAACAAAAAGAAGGTATAAACGTGATAGATTTTAAAAACCCTAAAAAAGTATGTTTTGGTCGTATTGAAGTGACTGTTCCCAAAGAAACAGAAGTTGAATATAGCAATTTCAACTATAATGGAAGTGATCTTGAAGTTGATGAAAGTATAAAAACTTATGAAGCCTACCAAAAATTAGTCAATGATAAGATTCAATCTTTGAAAAATGAACCGCATGAAACTGAAGGTACATTACTGAAAAGTGAAACACAAGGTCCTGTGCAACAGCAAGGGCGTTCTATTAGTCATATTATTATTTATAGAAGTACAAAATATACTATTGAAGCATATGAAATATATGGTTATCTCTACCTAAGACCTGGTAAGTTAATTGTTTTAAAAAGTGGTGCCAGTAATGATCTGCTTAATGAGTCGTTAGCAGATATGCAACATACCCTAAAGAGTATAAAAATACGATCAGATAAAGAAGAATTACAGGCTGGATTATGTTGGAGAGAATTTTTTATTTTAGATGATATGAGTAAAAATATTCCATTTACTGGGGGATATCTTCATTTTAGATTTCCTAGTTACCCAGGTGTCCGTGCTGATATTGAGCATCGAGTCCGCTTGGAGTCAGATATACCTCTAATCGAACTTATAAAAAAGAGACAACAAGAATTACCAACAATTGTAAAAGCACAAATGAAAATTGAAACTTTAAGAGAACATAAAAAAACCATAAATGACCTAGCAGGTGAAGAAGTATTAAGTCATATTTCTGAACGCGTACATTTTGAACGTGGTTTTGAAGATGGATCATGGCAATATTTAGGTAGCCTTGATAATGATAATGATAATGATCCATATATACAGTTTAGTTTTGAAAGTGCAGAAATGACAAATCCAGATGAATCATTTTATTCTATGATTAGTCAAAAAAATGCACTTCAACTTAATGATTTTATTTTAAATAGCATTCAAATATCCCCTAATAATAAAAAGGAAAAATGAAATGGGCGAAGTAATATCACAAATAAAATCTGCAACTAGTCCCTCTTCGAATAAAGTTGGAACAGGCGTTGAAGTACCTCTTAATGACACGATTCCAATTATATTTGTACCTGGAATCATGGGTTCTAATATTTATAATAAAGCATTAAAGAAACCTGTATGGCTATTAGGTAATGGCGCAGGAATAGCTAAAACATTAGTTCAACAAATGAATAAAAGTCCAGCTACCTTGCAAACCGAATTAGATTATTTAAATACAGAAGTATACAAAGGCGGTACGATTAAAGTTGATAGTCGTTTAAAATTAAATGAGGAAGTATTAAGAAATCGTTATTGGGGAACAGTTCATTGGGATAGTTATGGAGGAATTCTAACTTATCTACAGTTAGCACTGAATAATGCTAGTGTTAAAGGCGATCCATTAAGTGGTGGTGGAAGTCTGGGGGGGATATTAGATGGATTTGGAGCTATTCAAAATATGAGAGATAAAGAGTCTCTTATAGCTTGGCAAAAAATATTAAAGGTAGAAGAACAAAAAAAATGGAATGCTCAAATAACATTGACTCCTATTAATGGAAATGATGTTGAGTTTTTATCTGCGTTTCATTTTCCAGTCTATGCAATGGGATATAATTGGCTTCAATCGAGTGAGGATGGTGCAAAAGAAGTCTCTAAAAAACTTGAAGAAATTAAAACGAATCTTGGTGGGCGATTTCATAAATTTATTATAGTGACTCACTCAATGGGAGGATTATTAACTCGCCGCCTAGTTCAAATCCGTTCTGATATTGCCGGTGTTGTACATGGTGTAATGCCAGCTGAAGGTGCGGCAGCAGCATATCGACGTATTGTTACTGGTTCTGAAGATGTTGGAGCATTACCTGCTTATGTACTTGGGAAAAATACTGAACATGTAACCGCTGTATTAGCAAATGCACCTGGTGGATTAGAACTCTTGCCAAGCAAGGCATATAATAATGGTAAGCCTTGGTTATTCTTAAATGGCTCTGGTCTAATGAATGGTAAAGAAGTACAAGATAATGTAGTTAAACTACCATTAAGCGATCCTTATGAGGAAATTTATAAAGCAGATGGTGTTTAGTGGGAAATGACTAAAGAAGAGTTAATTGATCCAGCAAATAAAGTAAAAAAAGAAAATCCAAATAAACGCGTCAAAGATGTTTATAAATTAAAAATTAGTGGTGTACAGATATTTCATGAAAAAATTACAAATAAGTATCATCCATGTACTTATGTAAATTATGGACATGATAAAAAACATCAAAGTTTTGGGACTCTAGCATGGCAATTAGACCAAATGCTTAGAGGTCTGACACCTAATCAGATGAAGTATTTACCTCGTGCAAGTGCTAAAGAAGTTGAAGCCTACAATCAAAAAGTTACTAAAGATTCCATGTATATGGAGCAAAGTGCTTATGGTTATATAAAAGCAAATATAAAAGCAAATATAAAAGAAAATAATGGGTTAAGATATATAAAATTGGCAAGCGGAAAGTTTGGTACTTTTAAAATTTCCCCTCAAGATGCAGATGGTGATGGAACAGTTCCTTGGCAATCTGGTTCTGCACCTTTGAAGCAATCTGGTGTAAAACAAGTATTTAAAATGAAAGGTTTTGATCATCAAGGTGCTTATAATAATGACCAAGTACGCTTATCAGTTCTTTATTCAATTGTACGAATAATTAAAGAGAACAATATTCAACCAAAGTTTAGATGAATTTACATATAAAAAGAATAACTTTTTCATAAAGTTATTTGTACTACATACTAAGCTTAGACCAAAGCTAGTACAAGTTACCTTTGTTTTGTTTAAATTTGACACCTTTATCAAAACGGGTAACTTTCTCTTTTTCAAGCCCTGTGTCAGATCAAGTCAAAACTAATACATAAAAAAAAGTTTACAGAATTATTTCTAACTCTATAAACTTTTCTTGTAACTCATTCTAAATAAATATTAATTTAATAAACTTTACAAAACATAGTCTCTAGGGTGTACTAAAACGGCAAATCATCGTCTAAATCTGCTGGCGCAGCCGCTGCTGCTGGGGCAGCTTGAGGTTTTGGCGCAAAACCGCTTGGATTGTTATTGGCATAACCGCTTTGCTGATTATTGCTTTGACCGCCATAGCCGCCTTGATTGCCGTAACCGCTTTGCTGGTTATTGCCCTGATTGCCGTAACCGCCCTGCTGGTTATTATTAAAGCGGGGCTGGCCAAAATCACCGCCTTGGCCCTGTTCACCTTGCTGACGGTTGCTGTCCAGCATTTGCATTTGCTCACCGCGGATTTCGGTGGTGTAGCGTTCCTGACCGTTCTGATCTGTCCATTGGCGAGTGCGCAATGAACCTTCGATATACACCTTAGAGCCTTTGCGCAGGTATTGCTGCGCAATTTCACCTAAACGGTTATGCAGCACGATACGGTGCCATTCGGTTTGTTCTTTGCGCTCACCTGTACTTTTATCTGTCCACGAATCGCTGGTTGCGATTGAGAACTGAGTCAGGGAACCGCCGTTTGGGAAAGTTTTTGTTTCAGGATCTCGGCCTAAAGTACCGACTAAAATGACCTTATTAACACCACGCATCAGAGGTTTTCTTCCTATTTGTTTCTATTATTTACTTTATAAGAGTTATGCTTAAATGGCTAGCTCTTTCCCAAACAACTGCGTTAAGTGCTGTCGCGCAGCGTTATCCAGCTGCTGCTTGTCCACTTTGATATACGCCACTTGCTGGTCAGACATCACCACGACTTCTTCAATACCATGAATTGCTAAAAGCTGAGAAGTCCATTCATCTGTTTGTTGAGTTTCCGGCAGGCGCAAAACCAAAGATGTTAAGTACCGCGGCTGCGCCAGACCAAAACTGATGAACAGCCAAATTATAGCAATCCCTGTCAAAATACTCCAACCAGCGGCAGTATTATGCAGCAGCAAAAGCTGGCCGCCGAGCATGCCGCCGAAAAACGCGCCAAGAAATTGCGCGCTGGCATTAACCCCCATTGCAGTGGCTTTTGACTGAATTGGAGCCGCTTTCGACAGCCATGACGGCAGCAGCGCTTCCATTACATTAAATGCGATAAAAAATAACCCCAGTCCAGTCAGCAAGATATATTTCGACTGATAGCCAAAAATCAGCACCGCCAGACCCAAAATAATTCCGCCAATTGCAGTTAGGAAAATGCCGCGCATTTTGCGGTATTTTTCCGCCAAAATAATACTCGGGAAGGCAAAGAACAGACTGACAACCAGCAGCGGCAGATACACCAGACCGTGTGAATGCAAAGGAATTTTTGCAAAATCAATCAGCTGGGAAGGCACATAAATAAACATCGCGGTCAGCAGCAAATGCAGTGAAAATACCGACACATGCAGGCGGTTCAGGCTGCCCATTTTCAGCACCTGCTTTAACTGCGTCAAATAGCCTTGCTGGAAATTGCGGTGATGGCGGGTGACTTTCGGCACCATCAGCAGCATGGCAATTGCAGCCAAGCCCATAACCGTAGTTACCCAAAACAAGCCCGAGATGCCCACTAAGCCAGTCAGCCAAGGTCCAATACTGAACGCCACCACAAATGACAGGCCTATGCTCATGCCCATCATCGCCATAGCTTTGGTACGCTGCTCTTCACGGGTGACATCCGCCAGCAGCGCCATCACCACGGCAGATACTGCACCGGCGCCGGCAATCGCGCGCCCAATAATTACGCCGTAAATCGTGTCAGACATGGCCGCCACTGCGCCGCCCAATGCAAACAGCAACAGGCCCAGCACCACCAGCGGCTTGCGGCTGTAGCGGTCAGCAATCAGACTGAATGGAATCTGCAAAATCGCCTGAGTCAGTCCATAAACACCTACCGCCAGGCCAATCAGCGCCGGAGTGGCATATTGATAAGCCTGCCCCGCCACCGAAAATACCGGAATAATCATGAACAGACCCAACATGCGCAAGGCAAAAATACTGCTTAGGGCAAAAGTTGAGCGGCGTTCTAAAGCATTCATCATATTAATACGGAGCAATTTGAGGCTAAACGGATGGAGATATCGTACAACATTCCTGCAGGCAATGCAGAGCTATTGATGCACTGAAACAGCAATAAAAAAGGGTGCAACTATTGCACCCTTTAATTGTAGCGGTTTTATATGAGGTGAAAATTAACCCTGCTGTTCCTGACGCTTACGGTACTGAATCGAAGCAATTACCGCCCACACAATAAATGCTATGCCAATCAGTCCAGTAACGACTTCAGGCACATGTACACCGGTGCCGCTGGCCAGCATAATGAACGCCAGCGCCCCAATCGCATAGTGCGCGCCATGTTCAAGATAGATATATGCATCCAGTGTGCCCTTATCAACCAAATAAATGGTCATCGAACGCACAAACATCGCACCAATCGCCAGCCCCAGCATAATGATCACAACATCGGAGGTAATCGCGAAAGCGCCGATTACGCCATCAAAACTGAATGAAGCATCCAGCACTTCCAAATAGATAAAACCGCCAAGTCCCGCCTTGATGAGGCCCGTTGGCGCGCCATTGGCATCATGGCCAACGGCGTTGCCGTCTTCGTCGACTTCCGGCTCTCCGCCCAGTAAATGGCTCAGGACCTGTACGCCGATATAAATCACGATCCCCCAAATACCTGCCAGTGTTACCACAAGGCGTTTTGCTTCTTCAACATTAGCAGCCATCAGCAGCAGCGCAATTAATGCAATAAATACAGACATAGCAGGCACGTTGGCCAAGTGCGCTAAACGCCGCTCCAGCCATTTAAACCAATGGGTATCCTTGCCTTCATCCAAAAAGAAATTCAAAAATACCAGCAGCAGGAAGGCGCCGCCAAAGGCTGCGATTTCTGCATGGTGCGCAATCAGACGTTCCGAATAGTTTTTCGGATCATTCAGCGCCATGTTGACGACTTCCACCATGCCCATATCGGCTGTGACCGCAACAATCACAATCGGGAAAATCAAGCGCATGCCGAACACTGCAACCAAAATACCGACGGTTAAAAATACCATTTTCCAAAAATGATCCCAGCCGCGCAGGACTGACGCATTGACCACAGCATTGTCAAAAGACAGCGAAACTTCCATGACCGCTAAAATTGCGGTAATGGTCAGCGCAGTGATCATGGCCTGTACGCCTGCTTCCGGATGATGGGCAAAGCCCCAGTAAGCAGCAAGCGCTAAGCACACGACCGAAAAAATGATGGAGAAACCAAAATGTTTCATCATGACGGATCGACCTTGGATAATGAAAATAAAAAAACTGAATAAAAACCAGACACAAAAGAAAATTGTCTGTTTGCGCCCACAGCGCGCCTAACGCCCAAAAGGAGGCGCAATGATGCTGCGGGGCATTTTTCTGCTGCGGCTGGCGCAAAGCGCCTTCACCCTTATGTAGCTGTATAATTATGACGGTTTTTTAGCTCGGATGCCAAAAGAGTTCTGCACATTTGCCGGCATCCGCGCAAGCTGCACAGTGTATTCATACCGTGCAAAACAGGCATGACATGAATAATGATGCAAAAATTAGCGCCTTCTGCGGTACCAGCCAAAAAAAATGCCGACGGCAATTACCGTCAGCCAAATCATCCAGCGGGCTTCGCGCAGCTCGCGGCGGCCGTGAGATTTCGCGGCTGCCTCCTCTGTGCGGTACTGCGGTTTCAGCAGCGGATCTAAATCCGCCAAAGCCGCTAAATCTTTGGGCTTTTCCCCTTCGCCAATCAGGATATACAGCCCTTTGGCCTCTATGCCTGGGAGCCGTTCCAGTTCAACAGTGAGGCCGGCGCTTTGCGCATTGAAGTCCGGCGCCCATTCTTCCACCCGGGCATAAACACGCGCACGCGAGGCATCAAAAACTGGCGCATCTTCAATTTTTTTTCCGGTCTGTTCCTGAATCAGATCAGCCAAATCACTGTATTTTTGCAATGCATACTGTTCTTTTTTCGCCAAATTGATGGCATCAAAGCTAAACTCATCCGCCTTTTTGGCTGGCGCATTTTTAAACAGTAGGCCCTGAGGCGCCATATGAATTTCCAGTCCGGCATCATCAGGCGCCTGATTAGTTTGGGCAATTAAATATACCGCAGACCAAAGCTGAGCGCCCGGATTCACTGCGGGGGCAGCAGCTGAATAGGCCTGCTTTTCAACTGGATTGATAAACTGTGTAAACGCCAATATTTTGCTGTCTTCTGCATGCAGCGCTGCACTTAGCATCAGTCCAGCGCAAGCCCCCAATAATTTATGCAACATTGTTTTGCTCTTATAATGATTAAAAACGTATTATTTTTCATCATTATATGAAAAAAACAGCAGGCCTGCATCCCGCCATCCTTAAATTAAATGATTGGAAAAATTCTGGTTTTCAACCAAACACAGCACTTTTTCCATTGCTACCGCCGGCTGCGTTCAAAACTGCTGCCACAGATAAATCAGGACTGCCGCTGCAGCTATCCAGCCTGCAGCCGCAAGACCCAGACAGCTCCACAGCGGCAGTTTCAGCGCCAGCACATACACCAGCAGCAGATATATAAAATACGGAATTAAAGACCATAAGCCAAACAGCGCCGTTTGACGCAGCGCTTCGGCACCTTTTTCCTGCGCAACGATGACATGCGCAATTAAAGCAAAAGTAGGGAACAGCGGCACAAGGCCGGCAATATAAAAAACTTTGCTTTTGGAAAACGCCGCAATAATCAGCACTGCAGCCGCGCCCAACAAACTTTTAAAAAATAAGGACAGCATTGCAAGCCCGATAGGGAGAAATAATCTGCCTATGATATCGCTGTGCGCGTCCTTTGCAGCATTGCAGCAGCAATTTTGCCTTGCAATTTTAGAAATTTTTACAATAATGAGAATCATTATCAAATACAAATTTCAATAAGGCAATCCGTATGAATCACCCTACGCTTTCACACCCAGCTTCCCCAACGCTTGGCACTGAAGCTATTCGCGCAATGATCACCCTGCGCTCCTGCTGGCAGGAAAATGAAGAAATTTACCTGAACCGCGGCTGCCTGCACTGCGGCGCTGCCGCCACTTATCTGATCTATTTTACCAGCCGTAAAATTCAGCAGCTGATGCTGGACTTTATTGCCCAGTTTCCCTGCAGCCAGCAAATTTTATTTGACCATACCGATGTGCAAGGCTTTGGCGAAGCCTATGAACATTTTTTACAGCAGCTGGAACAGCAGATTATTCATTATGCGTTCAGCCAAACCCTGCAAAAGCGCGCGCAGCCGTTTGAGCACATTGAATCCATTTTTGAACGCCCTGCGCTGCAGCTGTGCCGCAGCGCTTAATGCATCGCTAAAACCGGCCATCATCAGCCAAATTCTAAACGTTCATCGACACAAATTGACGCTTTAATTTCGCGCCCATGCACTTGAACAATTTTCATGCGCTATCATATAAAGGTTTTTGATGAATTTTTTAGGATCATTGCATGAGCCAAAGTCACATCCGTATTCGAGGCGCACGAACTCATAACTTGAAAAATGTGTCTCTCGATATTCCACGCGACAAGTTTGTGGTGATTACGGGGCTTTCAGGTTCAGGCAAATCATCCCTTGCATTTGACACGTTATATGCCGAAGGCCAGCGCCGCTATGTGGAATCATTGTCTGCCTATGCGCGCCAGTTCCTGTCGCAAATGGAAAAACCGGAAGTCGACTCGATTGAAGGCTTAAGCCCAGCAATCGCCATCGAACAGAAATCTACTAGCCACAATCCGCGTTCAACCGTAGGCACCATTACCGAAATTTATGATTATTTGCGTCTGCTGTATGCGCGTGTCGGTACGCCGTATTGCCCGGAACATGATCTGCCGATGGTGGCGCAAACCATTTCTGAAATGGTCGATGCAGTCAAAGCGCTGGAAGAAGGCACGGCGCTGATGCTGCTGGCGCCTGTGGTGCGTGAGCGCAAAGGCGAATACACTGCGCTGTTTGAGCAGCTGCAGAGTCAGGGCTTTGTGCGCGCCCGTGTGGACGGCGAAATTATCGAAATTGACCCAGCGCCAGAACTGGATAAAAAGAAAAAGCACACCATTGAGGTCGTGGTTGACCGCTTTAAAGTCCGTGATGACTTGGGCAACCGTATTGCAGAAAGTTTTGAAACCGCATTGCGCCTTGGCGGTGATATTGCGATTTTGTCATGGATGAAAGGCGAACAGGATGACCGGGTCTTTTCCGCAAAGCACTCCTGTCCGGAATGCGACCGTGCTGTCGCTGAATTGGAGCCGCGCCTGTTTTCATTCAACAATCCCTTTGGCGCCTGTCCGGTCTGCGACGGCTTGGGCACGCGCAGCCATTTCAGCGCCGACAAGCTTATTCCAAATAACGAACTGAGCATCAGCCAAGGCGCAATCCGCGGCTGGGACAGACAGCGCCCTTACTACTACAGCATGATTGAAAAAGTAGCAGGCCATTATGGTTTTACACTGGACACACCATGGAATGAGCTGGATGCTGACACCAAGAAAAAATTTCTGTACGGCACGGGCAAAGAAAAAATTGACCTGAGTTACATCGATGAACGTGGCCGCCGTCATAACCGCGTACAGCCCTTCGAAGGCATATTGCCGCATTTGGAACGCCGCTACCGCGAAACCGAATCCAACTATGTACGTGAAGATTTGGCGCAATATCTATCCAATGCCGCCTGTGATGCGTGCGGCGGTTCGCGCCTGAATGAAATCTCGCGACATGTCCGCGTCAAAGACAAAACCATTGCTGAAATTACCAAGATGTCGATTGGCGATGCGGAAAATTATTATCAAAATCTAAATTTGAGCGGCGCCAAAGGTGAAATTGCCGATAAAATTTTTAAAGAAATCCGCGAACGCCTGCATTTCTTGGTATCGGTTGGCCTGAATTATTTAAGCCTGTCACGTTCTGCAGAAACCCTCTCTGGCGGTGAAGCGCAGCGGATCCGTTTGGCGTCGCAAATTGGCGCAGGCCTGATGGGGGTGATGTATGTGCTGGATGAACCCTCGATTGGCCTGCATCAGCGCGACAATGACCGCCTGCTGGAAACTTTGGTGCGTTTACGCGACTTGGGCAATACTGTACTCGTTGTAGAACATGACGAAGATGCGATCCGCGCGGCTGATCATATTATCGACATTGGCCCCGGCGCTGGCGTGCATGGCGGTTATGTGATTGCTGAAGGCACCTATGATGAATTGGCTGCCAATGAAAATTCACTGACTGGCCAATACCTGTCTGGCAAACTAAAAATTGAAGTGCCGAAAACACGCATGCAGCCGCCAAAACCGGAAGAGCAGATCAAGCTGATGGGCGCTGCCGGCCATAACTTAAAAAATGTTGATCTGACCATTCCTTTGGGCATTATGACCTGTGTGACCGGTGTGTCCGGCTCAGGAAAATCGACATTGATCAACCGGACTTTATTGCCGCTGGCTGCAACGCAATTGAACGGCGCAACCACGCTGACCGCTGAAAAATTTGATTCGATTGACGGCCTGCAGCATTTAGATAAAGTGGTGGACATTGACCAAAGTCCGATTGGCCGTACTCCGCGTTCTAACCCTGCAACGTATACCGGTTTATTTACCCCAATCCGTGAATTATTTGCTCAGACACAGGAAGCCAAAGCCCGCGGCTATGCCGCTGGGCGTTTCTCCTTTAACGTGAAAGGCGGACGCTGTGAAGCCTGTGAAGGCGACGGAATGATTAAGGTCGCGATGCATTTCCTGCCAGACATGTATGTGCCTTGCGATTCGTGCCACGGCAAACGTTATAACCGTGAAACCTTAGAAGTAAATTACAAAGGCAAAAACATTTCTGATGTGTTGGAAATGACCGTTGAAGATGCAATGCATTTCTTTGATGCCATTCCAGTCATTCACCGCCGTTTGGAAACATTAAACCAAGTGGGCTTGGGCTATATCCGTTTGGGTCAGTCTGCAACGACACTTTCTGGCGGTGAAGCGCAGCGGGTGAAACTGGCGCGTGAATTGGCGAAGCGTGATACGGGTAAAACGCTGTATGTATTAGATGAACCGACTACAGGTCTGCATTTCCATGATATTGCGAAGTTACTCGATATTCTTCATGAACTGCGCAACAAGGGCAACACGATTGTGGTGATTGAGCATAATCTGGATGTGATTAAGACCGCAGACTGGATTATTGACTTAGGACCTGAAGGCGGCGCTGGCGGCGGGATGATTATTGCTGAAGGTACTCCTGAAGACGTGGTGAAATCGAAAGTTTCACATACCGCGAAGTTCTTAAAGCCGATGTTGAAATAACTCAATTTATTTAATCCTCCCCAACCCTCCTTTGATAAAGGAGGGAGCATTCCATTATTAATTTAATGGAGTTCCCCCTCTTTTTCAAAGAGGGGGTTAGGGGAGATTTAAAAGATACTTGTTCTATGCTAAAACGGTGATTCACTCACCGTTTTTTGATTGTATGACTTTATTAGAAATATTAGATACATCCATAAAAATTGGCTTAGGAGCACTTATTACTGGATTCATTGCTTATTTCAACCAAAAAGCAAATATTTCAGCATCAGCCGCAAAAGACAATCTTATCTATCATCGAAATCTCTTAACGAATATTTCAAAAGATGTTGAAGAAATTAATCATCTCATTTTGAAAATGTGGGCCATTTTTGAATTTGAAACTAAACAAACACCTATCAATAAAAATAAAATTCTAGACAGACTTGACCCTTTGCGCATTTCATTATTTAACGACTTTAATTTACTGAGTAAAAATGAAGGCTTACTTTTATTACACGGTTTCACACAACAACAAGAAAATTTAAGAGCTTATGGTGAATTACTTGGGAAATTTAATTCATATACTCTTTTAGAAATGGTGCTATCGATGTTGAAACAACCAAACAATACAGAACGGAAATTTTAGAAGCAAGGAAGAAACTTTATAACAGCTTAAATAAAGCCATTCCTAAATAATTTATCAGTATCAATATCCAATCACATGACCTGCGACATGGATGTCGCCCATTTAACTGAGGCACACGGACGTGCCTTCAGTTAAACCAAAGCATTTTGCCTACTTTTGTGCTTTCAAATTTTGTGCTTTCAAAAGTAAGTACCCTTCTGCGCAATGAAAAGTAAATCTCAATGCAAAGTGAGGACATGCAAACTTAAATATTAAAGGTTCACTCGTACGCGATGCTTACGTGCAAAATTAATTTCTCTGAAAGTAAAATCAAATAAAATTTAATCATATAAAATGCAGCATCAATACCGCCTCTTTAACTGGAATATAAAGGCACGCCCACAATCCAACTCAAAAATTTGGATGCTTTTATTCTATGGTAAGCAGGAAGTGCCCTGCGCACCTAAAATCCAAACAATGGCGACGCTTAAGGACATGAAAAATAAAAAACAAAGCTCTAAAAGCACTGCAAAACCTGCATATTCCAAATCAATAAACTAATCCGAAACTGAATTCTTTCCTTTAGCTTTTGCCCGGGACAAAGCTTCATCCGCCTTGGCCAACAAGGCTATCCAGCTGCCAGCTCCAACTGCGACGCCAGCGCTAATCGAAATCTGCTGCTGCGCAAACACAGTTCCATCCAAGGCCGCTGACAACAAAACAGATCTGCGGATTTCTTCAGCAATTTGCAATGCTGTTTGCAAATTAATATTCTGAATTAATACTAAAAACTCGTCGCCGCCATAACGCACCAGTAAATCCGACGGCCGAGTGGCATCTTTTAAGCACTGCGCAACAGCCTGAATCACCAAGTCACCCATAATGTGGCCAAAACTGTCATTCACCTGCTTGAAATTATCAATATCAATCAAAATTAAGCACGAATGCTTAAACTGCGCCGGCTGTTTTTCCAGCAGCTTAATATACTCTTCGAGTGCAAAACGGTTAGCTATACCAGTAAGAGAGTCTGAATGCGCTAAATGCTTGAGCTGAAATTCAAGCGCCTCACGCTGCTGCAGCTTTTTTTGCAAGCGGGTAATCGCATCGAAAATCCCACTGTTTTGACGCTGCTGTTTATGTTCAAGAGAGGCTTCCCCAAAATGCGCCAGCGCAAAAAGCTGCTCACGGGCAGCAATCAGCGGTCCAAACACCCATTTATTGGCATACGTCATGGTCAACAGCACTGTCAGTAAAGAAATGACGACTATTAAAATTGCCGCTGCCAAATTTTTCTGCGCGCTTTGCTGTTCCTGATAGGCCTTATTCAGACTGTAATCTAAAATATAATGCTGCAGGTCAACCACCGTGGTGAATTTTTTCACCATTGCCTGCGTCAGCTGCAGGCTATTCATACTGTATGGCTGCCCACTCAGGCTTTCATGCAGCAGTTTTTCAACTACAGGCAAACCTTGATCTAAAAACTGCCGTTTCACCTGCTGATGAAGCGCTATAAATTTAGGGGTCTTGTCTTCTTCCGGCTGCACAATATTGACCAAAGCCCACAAATATTGTGTCTGGCGCTGTGTCTGCAGTGAACGCGCAAAATTTTCGCCTGGAATCGGCTGATTAAACGTCAGCGGCGCAATAATATTGGAAGCTGAACGGCCAGCCTGATCACGCAAATCTGACAGCAATAAAATTAAAGTATAATTATTGGATAGAACCGTATCTTTGCCTTTAGACTGACTGATCAGCATCTGCAGCGCTTCATGGCTTTGATCCCAAGCCAAAAACATATCATTAATCGCACCTTGCATCTGCAGCATACGGCGCCGCTGCGGCGGCTCCGCAATATACCGGTCTACACTTTGACGCCCCTGAGCCAAAGCCGGCTTAAATCCTTGCTGCAGCTCCTGCGCGACAGCCATATAACCTGTGCGCTGCAATATGCTGGAGGTTTCTTCAATCTGAAGGTCTACTTCTGAACGGTATACATGTAATGCCTGTATATGCTGTTTAAGCTCGCTTTGCGGACTGGACATTGCGTTATTGGCTGGAGCGCGTTCTTTAGAGATTTTATTGGATAATTCCGCCAACATCTTCAGGCTTTGTATTTCAAGCAGCGCTTCTGAGCTTTTGCGGTAATTTAAATAACTGTTGTAGATCAGAGGCAAGCCTATCAGCGTTACTGAACATACGATGACCAGCATCGCCAGCCTTAAACGCTTGCTTATATGTTCAGAGCGCAAAACATTCACGGCAATCTACGCCCCAAAAAATAATTTAACAAATAATTCAAACGGTTAAATAGACCTAGTGATATAAATTCCTTAAAAGACTGAATTTATGAATTAAGCGTTTGACTATTTCGCCGTTAATAGCTGTCTCAATTATAGTCAATTTGCCTTTAAAAAAAAGTATAGCTTATTAATTTTTTGTTTTATTTCATAAAGATAAATGATTCTCAATTTTTTTAATAGAAATTAAAAACAATGTATTTACCATCGCCACAATTTAGTGCATAATGCACCCCATTGGGGCAATCTAAGATCATCCTCAGCAGTAATCTTAGAATTCCCACAAATTTTGGCTAAAAAAACCCAGTTTTTGAATAAAAAATTGGGTTTTTTTTATTTCGGCCGATTTAATCTGATTTTATTGCACTATTTTAGTGCAATAGATTATTTCCCTGCGCAACCGCTTATTTTATGCATCTTAAATAGATTAAGGGCGAGAAACCTTAGAATACAGTGCCCAAAATTGAGACAAAAAAAAGCCCAACCTTGGGGAAAGCTGGGCATATAAAAAAAAATTGTGGAGATTTAATCGCCGTATTAATACGGTATTAAATGCTTTCAATCTATGAATAAATTATGTGATATTTCCCCAAATAAGTAAAGCCAATTATTCCAGTCGGGATTATTGTTTGCATGTTTTTTATTCAAAATTGCGCTGCACTCAACCATATCAGCTTTATTTTTATATTTAGCTTTAGCTGCCAAATGATTTACACGTCATTCAAATGGCCTGGCTAAAGATGCAGTAAAAACTGCAAAAAATTGATTTAAATTGAAAGTCTCTAGGCTTTAATGTCTAGCACGGGTGTTTAAACCGGTTAAATATGATATAGAGCCTATTCAAAATAGCCTCAATTGTGTAATTTTCACGCGTTTTGCCTTTAAATTACTTATCGTCATGCAGCCTTATGCTTAAAAAGCGCTTAAATGATCTGTGAATTAAGCCGCACATTCAACAATTATTAACAATAATAATTAAAAATTCTATCGAATATACCAATTATAAATTCTTCTGTTTTTTCCATCTCAAAAATTAAAACACACATATTCCTCTGTTAAGACAGAATTTTTTAGGTTGACATAAAAAAACCCAAATGTACGTTTTTTAAACAGTTCATATTTTAGAGTAATTAGTCAAATTAATAATGTCCTTTTAGTTCATTGACTTAATAAATTGTTACAATACAATGCTCAATGTTTAATCCATTTGAAACATAACTGGTATCTCCATATGAAAAAACTCGGTTTAGCCACTGCATTATTATTAGCCATGACCGGTGCTCAAGCGTATCAAGTAGAAGTACAAGGTCAATCAGAATATATCGACAACACTGTTAATGCTAAAAACTTTACTGGTGCTGTTCAAGGTACTTACTACTTCAAAAACGTTGACTCTTCAAAAGGTCCATTGGCTGAAGCAGCTTTCTTAAACCAAGCATCAAATGCATCTATCGCATATAACTATGGCGAATATGATGTAGACGGTATTGCAGATAAAACTGTTCACACTATTGGCGCTAAAGCTGAAGCTTATGTTCCAACTAAAGTTGTTCCTGTATATGCTAGCGCATCTTACAGCAACACAATTACTGACAACAAAGACGGCAAAGCTGACGATCATGGCGACCGCTATGCATTAGAAGTTGGTGCTGTTGTCGTTCCTAATTTCTTGGTTGCTGTAGGTTATACCAGCGTTGCAAACCAATATGCTTTAGATGCGTTCAACATCATGTCTAACGGTGTTGCAGCTGCAGACTTAGAAGCAAATGCAATCGCTCGTGACCAAGATGCAATCACTGCACGCGCTAAATACGTTGGTCCAATCGACGGCACTAACGCTGCAATCGGTTTCGAATCTTCAATCGTGTACGGTGAACACACTGCTTATCAATTGAAATCAGATGTTTATTTCAACCCTAAATTGAGCGCTGGCGTTTCTTATACAGAATCTAGCTATGCTGGCACTCCAGATTCAGCTTGGGGTGCGAACGTAAATTACTTCATCACTCCAGCTGTTGCTGTAGGCGCGAACTACGTTTATGCAAATGCTGAAAACGGCGCGAAAAACGACACGCAAACTGCTGGCGTAAACGCGAAATTCCGCTTCTAATTGATTTTAGAAACCGAATATTAAAAAGGGTGCCATTTGGCATCCTTTTTTTATATCCGATACTGATGATGACTTAAAATATGTGCGCCCATCAAAAAACACATACTTTTTTTAATGTATTAAGGGTTTTATCTAATCCAGTCATGCCAACTCTTTTGGGGGAAGAAATTGTAATCTAACCTCATTCACTTACTGAAAAACACAAAAATAATTATATCAAAAACTCACATGATGAGAATTATTCAAAATATTTCACCATAAAATAGCAGCGTAAAAACTCAAAGTTTCAGTTTTTTGAATGAAAACACTTTAAGAATTAAGACAATAGTATTTTAAAACTGATTGACTAAATAAATCGTTACAATACAATGCTCAATGTTTAATCATTTCGCAACATAACTGGTAATCTTTATGAAAAAACTGGGTTTAGCCTCTGCCTTATTACTTGCCATGACCGGTGCACATGCATACCAAACAGAAATTAAAGGTCAAGCTGAATATTTCGATGACTCTTTGAATAATGATAATTTTACAGGCGGTGTTCAAGGCACTTACTACTTCAAAAATGTTGATTCTTCAAAAGGCCCATTGGCTGAAGCCGCATTCTTAAATCAAGCATCTAGCATTTCTGCTGCCTATAACTTTGGCCAATATTCAGCGGACATCAAAGCTGCCGGTATTAATGAAGAAGTGAAAGCGCAACAGCACACTTATGGCATCAAAGCTGAAACTTATATCCCAACAAAAGTTGTTCCTGTGTATGCCAGCGCATCATACAGTCACTCTAAAACTGATGCTAAAAACAACTTTACAGCAAGCAACCCTTACAACAATGAGCGCATTGCAACTTTAGCTGACGGCAATGGTGACCGTTTTGCATTAGAAGCTGGCGCATTAATTGCACCAAATTTTTTAGTGGCAGTTGGTTATACCAGCGTTGTTGATCAAATCGCGCTTGATGCATTTAACATTCTAAATAATGGCTCTGTTAACGCTGCGCTTGAAACTGGTTCAATTGGCGATGACCAAGATGCCTTTACTGCACGTACAAAGTATGTAGGCGCTATTGACGGCACAGATATGGCAATTGGTTTTGAAGCTGGCGTAGTGTATGGTGAAGATTCATTTTACCAATTGAAATCAGATCTTTATTTCAATCCTAAACTGAGCGCTGGCATTTCTTATGCAGAATCTAGCTATGCTGATACTCCAAGTTCAGCATGGGGCGCAAATGTAAATTACTTCATTACTCCAGCTGTTGCTGTTGGCGCGAACTATGTTTATGCAAATGCAGAAAATGGTTCTAAACGCGACACTCAAACTGCTGGCGTAAACGCGAAATTCCGCTTCTAATTTATTTTAGAACCTGAATTAAAAAAGGGGCGCTCGATAGCGCCCCTTTTTCTATACCTGTATTTTTCTGATAATTGAAGTCATCCAATCATATGAAAAGACAAAAAATCATGTCTGCGGACTATTCATCCTGACTGCGGTCTTTTATATTTTTATCTTCGACACAACGGCTGCGCTCATGGTCTTTTTTCGGTGTGGGAGCCTCATAGCGGCTGGGCAAATGCGAAACATAATGCAGCGCAATCAAGCGCGATACGATCAGCGCCAGATACATTACCCCGCAAAACATCTGCAGCATTGCCAGCACCCGCGCCGGCGCGCTGACCGGCATTAAGTCAGACAGTCCGGTCGCTGACTGCAAGCTGAAGCTTAAAAACAGCAGATCCAGCCATGACTGCAGACCGGGCACATCAGCATTATAAAAACTGCCGGGATAAATCTGCTGGCAGATATTGTATAAAAAAGCAAAGCCCCACACGATTAAAGTAAATACCGCACCAGCTGCGAACAGCTCGTCTTTGGTTAAATAGCCGTCAGCAAACATGTAACGCAGCAAGCCATAGGCTGCGCTGAAATAAGCCAGCGCCTCAAAGCTATGCGCAATAATCTGGTAAATTGGCGCGCGGGCGCCAAACATGATTAAAGTTGAAAACAGCACCGCCCCGCTGACGAAAGTGAGGCCTACAATGGTGAACATGGGCGTCTGCCGGATTACTTTGGCAATCAGCAGCAGTACCAATACACCCAGCACCCACAACAGCGCACGGTAAGATAAGCTAAAATCCGGCACAGCGGTTAAAATCAAAATCAGCAGCTGCAGCATCAGCAGCCATGCCGAAGGCAGCAAACGGAAGCTTTTCCAAAATTCTATCATTGCTTGCATGCAGAACACCTGTGGTGCGCGAAGGCAGTCATTAAAATATGAAGTTAAATTTTTATTTACGCTACAGCGGTTTATTTTCTTTTGCAGCCCAGCGGCTTTGGGGCAGCGCTATCTAATTAACTTATCATGAAGTTGAGTCGGCCGGTGCAGACGTTTTGTATGCAGTTAAAAAACTAAATCGGTATGCAGTTTACAAAAACTGATGCAATGACTGCTGTAAATTACATATGAAAAGCGCAGATTGAAATCAAGTGGCAATTGGATGCCCATAATTCCATAATGATTAGTCATCTGCGCACAATGAGCTGGGAAGATGCTGTGGCTGTTTGCGCAATTTAAATGTGAGGGCTTGCTATGACTATCCGAAATCTCATTCTTGCCTTAAGCTGCGCGGCTTTCATCAGCGCCTGCACGCAAAGCAATCCAATGCTGAAAGACCGGCAAGATTATATTGGCACATGGAAAAATGACCAAAGTGAACTGATTATCCGTCCATCCGGTGAAGTGAGCTATGAGCACAAAGCGCATACTGAAAAAGAAATTGCCAATCAAACATTCAGCGGTACAGAAGCCGATTCAATCAAAGCCAAAATCACCAGCTTTAATGATCAGGGCTTCAGTATTGGCGAAGGCGATTTACACAAACAGTTTGCCGTGAATCAGCCGCCGCATCAGAATCAGGGCAAATGGACCATGACCGTCAATGGAGAAAGCTATACCCGTAAATAGCGGTCAGCGCCTGCTGGCAAATGAAATAAAAAAAAGCCCCTTAGGGGGCTTTTTTTGACTCAGTGCTAGAGATTAGTGATCTGATGCGCCTGAGATGCCGATACCAGTTTGTGAACGTACATACTGTGCATCGAATGCTTTACGCTCTGCAACTGCGCGCGATGAGCTGTCAGTTACAGAGAACAGCCAGCAGCAGATGAACGCCAATGGCATAGCAAAGATTGCTGGGCCGTTAAACGGGTTGATTGGAGTATCAGAAATTGCCAATGTATCTACCCAAACTGCTTTAGACAAGACAATTAAAGTCACTGCTGTAAGCAAGCCCACCAAGCCGCCAATCACTGCACCGCGGGTCGTTAAGCCTCTCCAGAACATTGACAGTACAAGCACTGGGAAGTTTGCGCAGGCTGCAACAGAGAATGCCAAGCCAACCATGAACGCTACGTTTTGCTTTTCGAACAAAATGCCCAAAATCATTGCAAAGATTGCAAGGCCTAAAGTGGCAATTTTAGACATGCGCAGTTCAGATTCAGGTGTAGTTTGACCTTTCTTGAATACGTTGGCATATAAGTCATGAGAGATTGCTGATGCGCCTGACAGCGTCAAACCGGCAACTACTGCAAGAATAGTGGCAAATGCTACTGCTGAAATGAAGCCCATGAACAAATCGCCGCCCACTGCATCTGCAAGGTGTACAGCCGCCATGTTGTTACCGCCAACCAATTCAAGTTTGCCAGTTACAGCCATTTTCGCAACATCAAGGAATTGCGGGTTGTTCGATACGAACAAGATCGCGCCAAAACCGATGATGAATGTCAGCAGGTAGAAGTAGCCGATGAAGCCAGTTGCAACAACCACTGATTTACGCGCTTCTTTTGCGTCTTTTACAGTGAAGAAACGCATCAGGATGTGTGGAAGACCTGCAGTACCGAACATTAACGCCAAGCCCAAAGAAATCGCATCAATCGGATTTGCGGCCAGTTTGCCAGGGCCCATGATGTTGGCGGCTTCAGTCAAGCTTACGTCATGCACTTTAGCAAATACATCAATAGCTTGTTCGAACATGTTTGTGAAGCTGAAACCTACGCCTTTCATTACCATGAAAGCCATAAAGGTTGCGCCAGACAGCAGCATAACCGCTTTGATGATCTGTACCCAAGTCGTTGCCAGCATGCCGCCGAAGATTACGTACGCCATCATCAGCAAACCAACAATCACAACTGCAATGTTGTAGTTTAAACCGAACAGCAATTTAATCAGCTGGCCTGCACCTACCATCTGAGCGATCAGATAGAATGCAACCACCACCAATGAGCTGATTGCAGCCAAAGTACGCACCGGTTTTTCTTCAAGACGGAATGACACCACATCAGACAGGTTGAATTTACCCAAGTTGCGCAGACGTTCTGCCACAAGGAACAGTACAATCGGCCAGCCCACCATAAAGCCGAGTGAATACAGCAGGCCGTCAAAGCCTGAGCTGAATACCAGCGCGGAAATACCCAAGAACGATGCAGCCGACATATAGTCACCGGCAATCGCTAAACCATTTTGAAAACCTGAGATGCCGCCGCCAGCAGTATAGAAATCTGCAGTGCTGGTGGTTTGTTTAGCCGCCCATTTGGTAATAAACAGCGTTAAGCCGACAAAAATTGCAAACATAATAATTGCATGCCAGTTCGTCGCCTGCTGTTCAGCAGCGCCTAAATCCGGCCCAGCCATTGCCATGCTTGACATCAGAAGCGCTGGCGCCGCCAGTGCTTGTGCTTTCAATGAATTCCATTTCATCTTAGTGCGGTCCTTTCTCTTGAGTAATTGCTTCAACTTCGCGCATTGCTTCTTCATTTAAGGGATCAAGTTTATTGTTCGCAATGTACGAATACACCCCGCATAAAAGAAAAGATAAAACAATGATGCTCAAGCCTAATGGCATACCAATGGTGGTCACCCCCCCGCTAAAAGAACTCATTAAGAATTCTTTGTTATAGCCGACTAACAGCATGAAACCCACGTAAACCACCAGCATGATGATTGTCAGGGTCCAGCTTAACCGGCTTTTGCGGCTGACCATTTCTTTAAATTTTGGATTCTGTAGAATTCGATCTACTTGTGCTTCATCCATTTCCATGCTCCTGTAGGCACCCAGCCATGGGCGCATATTTTTAATTCGAATTATTTCGCTCTTAAAGTTAGCAATCTTGCAGGGGTTTTGTAATTTAGACTTTGGTCGTTAAATTTTGATCAACTGCCTACGGATTTGCACGGATGAGGTATCATAAGCCTAAGATTTTACTGCTCTGGGCACTATGAACAGCTGGCTTATAATGGGGGTGCTGGCCCTCTATATCGCACTCTTATTTATTTGCGCCTTTTTTGGCGAACGGCATGCCAGCAGGCTCAGCACACGCGGACGCATGCTGCTGTTCAGCTTAACGCTCGGAGTGTACTGTTCATCATGGACCTTTTACGGCGCCACCGGCGCAGCCGTGCGCGACGGGATTATTTTTCTACCCATTTATTTGGGGCCGCTGCTGTTTGTCGCGCTGGGCTATGACATTTGGCGCCGTCTAGGCCGAGTCCGCCAGCATCACGCCATTTCCTCTATCGCCGACTTTGTGGCTGCACGGTACGGCAAAAGCGGGCCGCTGGCCTCTCTAGTGACCATTTTGGCAGTCATTGCGATTATTCCTTATTTGGCGCTGCAGCTGCGCGCGATTGCACTCAGCGCATCGGTTATTTTAGACCCATCTGCAGGCATCACCGGCACCACCAACGGAGTATTGTTTTTGACCGGCATTTTAGCCATTTTGGCCATGATGTTTGGGACCCGGCAAATTGCCAATACAGAACAGCATGGCGGACTGATGCTTGCTGTGGCGTTTGAGTCCTTTGTCAAACTGTTTGCCTTGCTCGCGGTAGCCTTTTTCTTCGTGTTTGATGCGCCGGAAAACCTGCATCAAATCAGCGCTGACATCAGTTCAACCTTCCATGATGTCCAGCTGTTTGGTGTACCGGAAAGCTTTTGGATTCAAACCTTGCTGTCTGCACTGGCAATTATCTGCCTGCCGCGCCAGTTCCATGTCGCGGTGGTTGAGCTGCGCGATGAAAAGCATATCCGCGGCGCGCGTCGCTGGTTTGCGGTCTATCTGATTTTAACTATTATCGCGATTATTCCTATCGCCAGCTGGGCGCTGCATGCCGCGCCTGCATACTTGGCTATTCCCGATGTCGCGGTGCTGTCGCTGCCGCTGAGCTACAATCAGGACTGGCTGACTTTACTGGCCTTTTTAGGCGGCTTTTCAGCATCAACCGGCATGCTGCTGGTGTCTTCTGTAGCATTATCCATCATGCTCAGCAACGATTTAATTATGCCAGCGCTGTGGCGCACCAACCTGCTGTCACGCCATGATAAACGTTTGCCGCTGGTGCTGAAGTTTACCCGCCGCGTATGCATTTTGGCAGTCATGCTGCTGGGCTTTTTATTTTTCCATTTCTTTAATGATATTGACCAGCTGTCCGTCTTTGGCCTGTTGGCCTTCAGCGCTGTAGCGCAATTTTCTCCAGCCCTGATCGGCGGCCTGTACTGGCGCGGCGGCAGCAAGCAAGGCGTATATGCCGGCCTGCTGACTGGGTTTGCGCTATGGGCTTATAC
>JASLHF010000168.1 GCA_030152275.1 Acinetobacter sp.
AGATATTAAACCATCTCATACCATGCAGGCAGCAATGGAAGAACAGGCCGCAGCAGAGCGTCAGCGCCGCGCAACTGTCACCAAAGCAGATGGTGAAAAACAGGCTGCTATTTTGGAGGCGGATGGCCGTTTGGAAGCATCTCGCCGTGATGCAGAAGCGCAAGTGGTCTTGGCGCAGGCTTCACAAAAAGCTATTGAATTGGTGAGTTCGGCCGTAGGTGATAAAGAAATTCCTGTGGCTTACCTGCTGGGTGAACAGTATGTCAAAGCGATGCAGGATATGGCGAAATCGAATAATGCTAAAACGGTCGTATTGCCTGCAGATGTGATGAATACCATCCGTGGCGTGATGGGTCGCGGCAACTAAAACTCTTTATTTTCAAATAAATAGACAGTATTTGTGCTGTCTATTTTTATTTCCGATGCGAAAATATCAGCAGAGTTTGTGAATTTATGGTTAAATTTCACGTTATTTTTTGAAATTTTTTGAATCGGCGGCGGGGAAAATGATTTTTTACCTTGCGGTGTGTCCTATTGCCTTTTCATATTTCGGTCTGCTGTGCAACTCGAAAACGGATATCGTATGAGCTCCCTAAATCCAACCCTAATCACGTTTCTCTTCTATATTGTCGCGATGGTCGTCATAGGCTTAATTGCTTACCGCGCGACCAGCAACTTTTCAGATTACATTTTAGGGGGACGCCGTTTAGGCAGCTTCGTGACTGCGCTTTCTGCAGGCGCATCTGACATGAGCGGCTGGCTGCTGATGGGCTTGCCCGGCGCGATTTATCTGTCCGGCCTGTCTGAAATGTGGATTGCCATTGGCCTGATTATTGGCGCATGGTTAAACTGGCTGCTGGTGGCAGGGCGCCTGCGCGTGCATACCGAAGTCCAAAACAACGCCCTGACCCTGCCGGATTATTTTTCCAACCGCTTTAATGATCAGAAGAAAATCCTGCGTATTGTTTCAGCTTTTGTAATCTTAATTTTCTTTGCGATCTATTGCGCATCCGGCATGGTGGCTGGCGCTCGTTTGTTTGAAAGCATGTTCGGCTTATCTTACAACACCGCATTATGGATCAGCGCGATTGCCACGGTCAGCTATGTATTCATTGGCGGCTTTTTAGCCGTCAGCTGGACAGATACGATTCAGGCCGGCTTTATGATTTTTGCGCTGCTGCTGACGCCGATTGTGGTGATCTTATCATTCTCGGATTTAAGCCAAATTACTGTTGCACTGGATGCTGCCCGCCCGCATGCGATGGATGTATTTGGTAATTTAAGCTTTATTGCTATTCTATCACTGCTTGCATGGGGCTTAGGCTATTTTGGCCAGCCGCATATTTTAGTCCGCTTCATGGCGGCAGATTCTGTCAAATCGATTCCCAATGCGCGCCGTATCGGTATGACCTGGATGACGCTGTGCCTTGGCGGCGCGGTGGCAGCAGGCTTTTTCGGCATTGCTTATTTCCAGCAAAATCCAGAATTGGCCTCTGTGGTTAATGCCAATCCTGAAACTGTGTTTATGGAATTAACCAAAATTCTGTTCAACCCATGGGTAGCCGGCATTGTCTTGGCAGCTATTTTAGCTGCGATTATGAGTACACTCAGCTGCCAGCTGCTGGTCTGCTCAAGTACATTGACTGAAGATTTTTATAAATCTTTCCTGCGTAAAAATGCCTCTCAAAAAGAATTAGTGTGGGTTGGCCGCTTAATGGTTTTGGCAATTGCCCTGCTTGCGATCTTCATGGCTGGCAATCCTAATGCCAAAGTGTTGGGCTTAGTGGCTTATGCATGGGCCGGTTTTGGCGCTGCTTTTGGACCACTGATCATCCTGTCTCTGTTCTGGAAGCGCATGACTTTAAATGGCGCGCTGGCTGGCATGATTGTGGGCGCCGTGATGGTGATTTTATGGAAAAATGTCTGGGGTTCAACTGGTGTCTATGAAATTATTCCAGGCTTTATCTGTTCAATGGCTGCAATTATTATTGTCAGCCTGATGGGCAAAGCGCCAGGCAAAGAAATTACAGACCGTTTTGAAGAAGCTGACCGTATTTACCGCGAAAGCAAGTGATTTAAGCCTAAATCAGGTTTTTGAAACTGAATAAAAAAGAGGACTGCATGTCCTCTTTTTTTCAATGAATTTTATCTGTCTTTTGAAACTAAACGCAGGTTTTAACTGCTTTAATGGCCTAAAACGCCACATTAAATTTTGAGGGCTAAATGCTGTATATCTTAAAAAAACAGTATCTTCAAACATGCAGCCTTTCAAGCACTACTGCCATTCAGCACATCAATACCTAACTTTTTCGTGACAGCAGAAACTGAGTAATGTTGGCTAATTCAAGAGCATCTGCGCCAAAAAACTCCAGCGCCTGCATCGCCTGATTATGCAGCGTTTGTGCATAGGATTTAGCATTATCCAGACCCATTAACGCAGGATAAGTTGATTTTTCCGCCTGCAGATCTTTGCCAGCTGTTTTCCCCAAAACCTCAGTATCTGCGACAATATCTAAAATATCATCCTGTACTTGAAAAGCTAAACCTATGGCCTGTCCATATTCACGCAGTTTTGGAATCGCGCCGTCACGGCCATCAAATAAAGTCACCGCAGCCATCATAACAGCGGCCGTAATCAATGCGCCGGTTTTATTGCGGTGAATATTCTCCAGCGCTTCCTGTGAAATGCTTTTGCCTTCAGCCTGCAAATCCAGCACCTGCCCATTCACCATTTTTGAAGACGCTGTGGCGAGAATCTGCATTTGCTTCAGCACAATTGCGGCATCGACCGCCGGCCCGCTGTCAAATAAACGGCTGCCCAGCACTTCAAACGCCATAGACTGCAATATATCACCGGCAAGCAATGCCGTATCTTCACCAAAAGCTGCATGACAAGTCGGCTGGCCGCGGCGCAGCAGATCATTATCCATACACGGTAAATCATCATGAGCCAGCGAATAGCAATGAATAAATTCAATGGCAACAGCTGCACGGCGTACTGCTGCGATATTGGGATTTGTCCTTAAAGCGCCAGCTGCATAGCACAGTGCAGGACGAACACGCTTGCCGCCCAGCATCACTGCATGATACACAGCGCTTTTTAATGGTTCAGGGATTGCAAACGCATCTAAAGCAGTTAATAAATCATCATGAATACGCTGCTGCGCTTGCTGTAATGCATTTGCTGACACATCGGTAAGTGCTGACACATTCGCCTCGGAAAAACAGTCTGAATTAATTTTATAACGGCGCGGCGCGCTTTCCCTATAAATTTTCATTGCAGGCATCGCCTGCTTGCTCGCATCATACTGCTTTCTGTCAGCTTTCTCTATGCTCAGAGCTTAAATTCATGCTTCGTTTCGCCTCTTTATCCCAAGGGTGTCTTCTGCTCATTCAAATAGTACAGTTTATACTGAACGGCTTAACCTCTGCCGCGGTATAATAAAACACCTGATTTTTATGCCCAGCTTTGGCTGCATACAGCGCTTGATCCGCCTGTTCAAGTAAATATTCAAAATTTTCAGCTTGCGCACAATGCGCCACCCCGCAAGACAGTGAAATGTCCATGCCGCTGCTTTTCCATAGTTTAGCGCTTTGCTCAATATACCTTCTGCACTGCTCCAGTAAACTGCAAGCCTCCTGCAGGGTATAGTCTGCAAGCAAGATCACAAATTCATCGCCGCCATAACGGTAAATCTGCTGCTGAAGCGATGCCGGCAGCAAATTCTGCAAATCCGAACTCAAACGCTGCAGCACGCGGTCGCCTGCATTATGACCAAAACTGTCATTAATCATTTTAAAATTATCAATATCAATCAGCGCCAAACATAGCTGTGCCGTATCGCCCTGCTGCATGTCTGTCTGAAACTGCTTAAAATGAAAATCAAAACTGCGGCGGTTCAGCACTTTGGACAAATGATCATAATCACTCAGCCGTTTCAGCTTCATATTGCACTGACGCAAACTTTGAGATTCCTGCTTTAAACGGGTAATTTCTGTCGAACATACCCAGACATATTTCAATTGGGTATTGTGATCAAAGATAGGCCGTACATTTAGCCAAAAGTATTTATCCTGCAGCTGGAATTCCAAATGATCGGCCATGCCCTGTTGTTGAACTTGCTCCACAATTCCAGCAAAAACATCTGCAGAATGCGCGCAAACCTGCTCAATCGGCTTATGTATAAGCGCATCTGGCTGAGTATCATAATGCGCCGCAAACAGCGCATTGGCATGAATAATTTCCCCCTCAGGCGACAGCAGCACCGAAGACATCGGCAGCAAATCAATCACTTCTTTGGATGGCATGTTTGGCAGTGTATTTTTCATTTCCCGCACAATCTCAAGTCATTTTTTTAAGGTATAGCTACGCAAAATGCTATCAAAATATTCAATTCAAAAATCACTCTGTATTTCTAATGTTTTCTGCATACTTTAGCTTATTTTAATATTTACAATTTTATGCAAAGCTTATCAAAATCTATAATAATGAATTTAATCACCTTTCATTCACACAAAAAAAAGCCTCAGTAACTGAGGCTTTTTCGATGTTAAATATTTAACTTAAGGCTTTATATCCAAAGTATCTGCAGGAACACGCACCCATCCTTCCATTAGAACTCGTGCACTGCGGCTCATGACCGCTTTTTTGACCGCCCATTGACCTTCTTCCAAGACAGCCTGCGCACCAACCCGCAACGTGCCAGATGGATGACCAAAACGCACTGCCTCTCGTTCACCGCCACCTGCAGCCAAATTAACCAAGGTGCCCGGAACAGCAGCAGCTGTACCAATTGCGACTGCTGCCGTGCCCATCATTGCATGGTGCAGCTTACCCATTGACAGTGCGCGAACCAATAAATCTGTATCCTGTTCAGCAATTGCTTTACCGCTAGAAGAGACATACGCCTTAGGTTTAGAAACAAAAGCGATTTTAGGTGTGTGCTGGCGTGTTTTTGCTTCAGCCAAATCCTGAATTAACCCCATTTGTTTCGCGCCATACGCACGGATGGTTTCAAAACGCACCAACGCGTCTGCATCTGAGTTGATGTCATCCTGCAATTCGGCACCGCTATAACCCAAATCAGATGCATTAAGAAAAATCGTAGGAATGCCGGCATTAATAAAAGTCGCATCAAATTCGCCAATTCCCGGCACATTCAAGCGGTCAATGACGTTTCCTGTAGGAAACATTGCGCCGCCATCTTCACCATCATCAGCCGGATCTAAAAATTCAATTTGCACTTCAGCCGCTGGAAATGTCACACCATCCAGTTCAAAGTCGCCAATTTCCTGAACTTGGCCATTGAACATAGGTACATGCGCAATAATGGTTTTTTGAATATTGGCCTGCCAAATATGTACAGTGCAAATACCGTTTTCTGGAATTTTTTGCGTATCAATTAAACCGTTGCTAATCGCAAAAGCGCCAACAGCAGCAGTTAAATTGCCGCAGTTTCCGCTCCAATCTACAAATGCACTGTCAATGGACACTTGGCCAAACAAATAATCTACATCGTGATGCGGCTTTGCGCTTCGCGCTAAAATTACTGTTTTACTGGTACTTGAACTTGCACCGCCCATGCCGTCAATTTGCTTGCCATAGGGATCAGGGCTGCCGATCACGCGCAATAAAAGCTGATCACGCGCTGGCCCAGGAGTTTGTGCCTCAAGGGGCAAATCATCCAGCTTAAAAAATACGCCTTTACTGGTACCGCCACGCATATAAGTTGCTGGAATTCTCATTTGAGGTGCAAACGGCATTTTTTGAATCCTTCCTAATTATCATTGTATTGCGCCAATCTATCAAATTTGGCGTTTTTGCATCATACCTTTTTTTCAAGTTGATTTATCATTCACATGACTTAAGTATAAAAAAACAGCATTCGCAGACTGAACTTGATGCGAGGAAAAACTGTATTTACAAAAATAATAAAATTAATTTATTGATTAATATATTTTTTATAGCCATATCTAAATGAATTATATTTTATAAATACTATAATAAAAATTCATATATTTTGAGCTACTAGGCTATTTCATTTCAATCTATTACAATCGTTCACTTACTCCATTGTCGGGTGAGTACTTTGAACAACGATTCTTCACAACTGCAGCGCGGCTTAAAAAACCGTCACATCCAGCTCATTGCCATGGGCGGTGCGATTGGTACTGGCCTATTTTTAGGTTCTGCGCAAGTCATTCAGTCTGCCGGTCCATCCATTATTTTGGGTTATGCTATTGGCGGCTTGATTGCCTTTTTAATCATGCGCCAGTTAGGCGAAATGATTGTACACGAACCGGTCGCCGGTTCTTTTAGCCATTTTGCCTATAAATATTGGGGCAAATTTCCCGGCTTTCTAGCGGGCTGGAACTACTGGATTTTATATGTTCTGGTTGCAATGACTGAACTGACTGCTGTCGCTAAATATATCAATTATTGGTGGCCTCATATTCCAGCATGGATTTCAGTGCTGTTCTTTTTCGTTGTAATTACACTGATCAATCTCGGCAATGTGAAATTTTACGGCGAATCAGAATTTTGGCTAGCCATTGTTAAAGTGACTGCTGTTATATCTATGATTTTGTTCGGCTTGTACTTATTAATTACTGCCGATGCAAACTCAACCGCATCATTCTCCAATTTATGGACAGCTGGCGGCTTTTTCCCGAACGGATTTGAAGGCCTATTCTATATGCTGGCGTTTTTAATGTTCGCCTTTGGCGGCATTGAACTGATCGGTATGGCAGCAGCCGAAGCTGAAAATCCAGAGAAAACGATTCCTAAAGCCATCAACCAAGTGGTTTTCCGAATTCTGATTTTCTATGTTGGCTCTTTGACTATTTTGCTGTCTTTAGTGCCTTGGAACCAGCTAGAACTGGGCGGTTTAGATAAAAGCCCATTCGTTATGATCTTTAGCCAGCTGGGTATCAACTGGGCAGCCCATTTGCTGAACTTCATTATTTTGACCGCAGCACTCTCTGTATATAACAGCGGGATGTATGCAAACAGCCGTATGCTTTACGGTCTTGCACAGCAAGGCAACGCGCCTAAGGTATTTCTAAAAGTTAACCGTCAAGGCGTGCCGATCCCAGCTGTACTGTTCTCTGCATTGCTTATCTTTGGCTGTGTATTGCTGAACTATTTTGTGCCTGAAGATGCGCTTGGCCACTTAATTTATATCGTTGTTGGCGCATTGGTATTAAACTGGGCCATGATCTCTTTAACCCATTTTAAATTTATTCAGCACATGAAAAAGCTGGGTGAAAAAACTAAATTCCCTGCGCTTTGGTCACCAGTCAGCAACGTGATTGTTCTGCTATTCATCTGCACAATTTTATACATTATGTGGACACAAGGCTTTAAAGAATCGGTTTACATGATTCCAGTTTGGATTATCGTCATGTTTGGATTGTTTAAATCTTTGGCATCAAAACAGCAAGATTGATCCAATACTGAACAAAGAAAAAGTTATTGTTCCGGCAATAACTTTTTTTTTGCCATGAATTAGAGTACATTAACTGCGCTTTTGCGCCCTTAGCTTAACTGGATAGAGCAGTTGCCTCCTAAGCGACCGACGTGGGTTCGAGTCCCGCAGGGCGTACCACTTTACTGTTTATTTTGATCTACAATGTTCTAAACCAAATTAAAAAATAAAATATATTCAATAATTTAAACAAAAAAATATCCAAGATAGTCTAATAAAATCTCTTGTGGACTAATATTTTTTACAGTATAAAATACAGTACAAACTTTTATACGCAAAATCATGTACTGTAAAAATGCCAAAAATAGTTAAAAGCCTTACTGATAGTAAGATCAAAAGCCTTAAAGCTGATCCAAATAAGCACCAACGAATTTCAGATGGTTTAGGGCTTTATCTATTTATTCACAAAAATGGCTATAAATATTGGAAATTTGACTACAGTCGCCCATACACAAAAAAACGCAATACCATTAGTTTTGGTATCTATCCAACAACTAGCCTCGCAGAAGCTCGTATTAGAAGAGATGAAGCCCGTACCCTTCTCTCTCAAAATATCGACCCACATGTTGAAAAGACCAGAATTGAGAATGAGATATTAAATGCAAATAATAATATTTTCCAAAATATTGCAAATGAATGGATGGCAAAACAAGACTTTGCTGAATCAACAATTAAAGGACAACAACGTTTATTAGAAGTAATCAATCAGCATATTGGTAAAATTCCAGTACATGAAATTAAAGCTATGGATATCCTTAAGGTTTGTCGGATTTATGAAGAAGAAGGGAAATTAGAAACAGCTAAAAAGGTCAAAGTGAAATGTGGTCAAGTCCTTCGCTATGCAGTTTCAACTGGATTATGTGATCGCGATGTTACACAAGACTTAAAAGGTGCAATTTCCCCACCTAAAGTGACACATATGGCAGCCTTAGTGGAACCGAAAGATTTTGCTAAACTCTTACAAGACATTGATCACTATGAAGGTTCATTAGTCACCCGACATGCTCTGCGAATTGCACCGTTAGTTTTTGTTCGTCCAGGTGAGTTAAGACATGCGAAGTGGCAAGATATTGATCTTGAAAAAGGCATATGGAGTTATACTCCACCTAAAACCAAATCAAAGACAGGCGTTCAGCATATTGTTCCCTTAGCGACTCAAGTGATCCATTTATTATCTGAATTATCACAAATTACGCGCTATAAAAGTGAATATGTGTTTCCTGCAACGACTTCCAACTTAAAGCCAATGTCTGAAAATACCATCAATCAAGCTTTACGTCGCTTAGGCTATACCAGTGAACAAGCATGCGGACATGGTTTCCGTGCTTCTGCACGTACAATTTTAGAAGAGGTTTTGGAATTTCCAATTGAATTGATTGAACAACAACTTGCTCATCAAGTAAAAGATATGCATGGGCGAGCGTATAACCGTACCAAGCATTTAGAGAAAAGAAAAGAGATGATGCAGAAATGGGCGGATTACTGTGATGAATTGAAAAAATCAGCTGACTAAATTTTTAAATATGCTTAAATCTAAGCTTCCGTTATTTTTTAAATTTCCTGTATTTGAGGCAAGATCATGTTTGAAATCATTGATGCTTTAAAATACAAGTTAGATCAGCATCGTCCTCTTTCCTCTTCGATTGTTAAAAACCTACAGGAAGACCTGATTCTGCGCTGGACTTACCACTCCAATGCTATTGAAGGGAATACTCTTACCCTAATGGAAACTAAGGTTGTTCTGGAGGGTATTACAGTTGGTGGAAAGGCATTAAGAGAACACTTTGAAGCAATCAACCATAGAAATGCAATCTTCTATGTCGAAGATATTATTCGTAAAAAAGAGCCTTTTTCAGAATGGCAGATTCGAAATATTCACCAACTTATTTTAAAAAATATTGATGATGAGAATGCTGGACGTTATCAACAGCAAAATGTACTGATTTCAGGTGCAACTTCCAATCCCCCAGACTATACGCTATTGAATGACAAAATGGCTCAGTTTGTAGACTGGTATAATACGGAAGCTCATCAGCTGCATCCCATTGAGTGAGCAGCCAAAGTACATGCTGACTTTGTCGGGATACATCCATTTATTGATGGTAATGGACGCACATCTCGACTATTGATGAACTTAGAGTTAATGAAAGCGGGCTATCCGCCTTGTGTAATTACTGTTGAAAATCGCTTAGCTTACTATGAGGCTCTGGATCTGTGGATGGCACATGGTCAAACAAAAGCTTTCATTCATTTAGTTGCTGATGCCGTGCTTGAAGGATTTAAACCTTATCAAATTATTTTAAGTATCTGAAAAAAAATTATTTTCAGAGTAGGTGAGTTTAGTTTAGTAAAATATAACGTAGATTTTTTAAGGCATCCAATAAACTCTACTAATAGTTTCTACCTAATCACATATTATGGTTTTTATGCCAGTTTCAATTTATGAAGAGCTCTCGATAGAGTGCTCTATTTTGATTAAGAGTTCTGCTCAATCTTTAATTGATTTGTACCTAGTTGAGCCGAAGCATTATTTGGTAGCTGTGCATTCACATGCATCACCTGTTCAATATGCTCTATACGCTTTGAAATCACAGTATCAATATGGGCCTGCATTTGTTTCTTACTTTCAACAACTGATGCAACAACCACATGACAACGTTCATTTAATCTCTTTAATTGTTCTGTCTTGAAATCAAAATGCTTTGCCATTTCTCGATCAATACCGCTCATATAGAGTTTACGACTGTCAGATTCCTCTGGAAATTTATTCGCCATCTCTAGCATTTGTGGAACTTTAGCAAACATGAAGTCATCGTTTTCCATGTCCTTACTTAAATCAGCATACATCGACTCTACTTTCTGAATTTGCTCTTGACTACCATTTTCCAACAATACTAATCGCTCTTCAGCCAAGTGATTCACTTCTTTAAGCATTTGTAACATTGAAGCTTGCATTGCTTGGAAGCCTTTGCATCGCGCCTCAATCATGACCGCTTCTAGACGAGCATTGACTTGCATTAACTCAAGTTGAGCGTTCTTTACTAGATCGACACGCTCATTTTCCAGTTTAGCGACTTCTACTTTATCTGGATCATAATTGGTAGTTGTAGAGCTTGTAGAAGTAGATGTTGAATATGAACCACCATAATCGCTATCATGCCCATCTCCACTGCTACGCGAAGACCCGCCAAATACACTTTTCGCAAAACTAATAGCCCCGCCAACTAAATCACCTAAAAAACTCATATCTATCCCCTGTTATTTTTGCAATGCCTTACGCATTTTAAATATTAATGTGTTTACGTCTTTTTCTCGTTGTGCTAATGCTTCGCTATAACTCTGGGCATCCTGTAAACATGCTACTAAGTTTTGCTGCTGCACTTTGCGTAATTCTTCACTCATGATTAGAATAACATCATCACGTTCAATGAGTTGCTCTTTAGCTAGAAAATCTGTGATTTGATTGACCACAACTTGCTGCCAAGCTTCACTAAAACGTATTAGCCAAATTTTTTGCGCCGTTGTTTTTGCATTAAAAATCACTTTTTCCAACTGCTGCATAAACTGGTGAACAAGCTTTGTTAACTCTTGCTCTTTCTCCAGCTTCTCCTGACGGTGCCCATTAGGCTGAAATGCGTAAGTTGTATGAATCCCTAAACGTTTTTTTAAATAAAACTTATCCAATTCAATATGATACTGTTCAATACACGGCAGAACATCAAGTACGGTTTGTTCATCTATAAGTTTGTTTAAGCCAGCATCTAACAAAGGATGAATCTGTTTCAGAAGAGATAAACGTTCATTACGCCATTCAGCAAACCATTTTGCAATCTCTTCAGATTCGATACTATTATCTAGACCGAGTTGAATTAAGTCTTGCTGATATTTATCTACCAGAATGAAGTAATCTTCTGCAGATTTACGTAAAACACTTACAACCGCTTTCACAAAATCTAGCGATTGATCCAACCATTCCATTTCTTTTAATGTCTTGGTACAAAGTGTTGCAGTATGTTCTGTAAGCAGCTCAAAACTTGGACGAAATTGTTGCTCAATTTGTGCCAACCCCACCAATGTATTGGTTTGCTCTAAATTGAGAGAAATCTGCTGAGATTCTGAAAATAAATTAATTAAGTTTGAACGCAACGGCGTTAAGCCTATATCAAGACGTTTTTTTAGCTGTTGCAATTGCGATTCAAATAACTGCTTTTCTTCAGCAGTCACATTCATACTTACAGTTATCTTTTTATCTAGCTCCTGCTTTAATTCAAGGGCAATCTTCACTAGATCTAGATTGTCATTTTCCCATTCATCAATTTTACCTAAAAGACTATTCAGCCATTTTTGTGCAGAAAGACTGTACTGCCACACAGATTTATTAATTTCATCAATATTATAGTTTTGTATTTCAACAAGAAAGTCATAAGACATTTTACTCACATTTGATACCGCCGCATTTGACAGATCATCATAAGTTAGACCAAGATCCAAAAGTTTTTTCTCTAAATGCCTTTTTTCATAGTAAATTTCAAAAATGCTATTGTACTCATCACATTGTTTCTTAGCTATATTCGATCTGTTCTGATAATCAACATTGGATTCATTGTGAAACTGATCGAAGAAGGGCTCAAAAATCGGCATCCATCCTTTATCTATAAAGAAATTCAAAATTATTTTACTTTTTTCCCTTCCAATCATACTCGGATGATCTGGTAATAATTTTGGATTATTCAATACCCTCAGTACAGGGAATACACTATGGTTTAAGTAATTCTGATAACTTCCTGTGACATACCAAGAAAAAGAATCATTTGCGCTGAAGCCTGTTATATAGTTAATCTTTTTTAATTGGCCTAATTTATCTATATGCTTTGAAATAAATATGCCAGTCGCCTTAGATCCTCTAAATTTTTTTGGATAGTCCAATTTTAAATTATGTGAGCCTTGTTTAAAAAAATATGAGCCTTTAGTTCTATCAGTTTTCTCATCATAATAAAAAATCTCAGATAGAATTTCCCATCGCCCTTTTTCAATATCGTTAGGCCCATAAGATTTTTTTACCTCGTGCCATTCACGATAGGCAACGTGTTTAACGTGGCTAAAATTTGGAAATAAAAAACCAGTTCTGCGATCAAATACAACAAATGGCTTATTTTTAAAAGTAAACCAATTCTGCTCTTCTATAGCCTCATATAAAGTATTCTCCACATCACCATAAGCAAGTAGTTTCTGATTTACTTCGATTAACTGCACTTTTAATACATTTATTTCTTTTTGATCGTCATATTTGATTTTGGAAACCGTATTCACATTACCCCCTAACATTTAAACTATTTTATAAAAACTTTTCTGTTCTTTACTCACCAACACATCATAAATAATGTGCGCAAACTGCCTCATCTTGGCAGGGTCACTCATCAACTGCGTCATTTGCTCCATATGCGCGGCATTGCTGTCTAACACGGCGTCATCCAAAGCACTATCAAACTCACCTAACATGGCTTGTTCACGCGTATTGTTCTGAATCTGCTTCATCATGCGGGTGTTTTCAGACATCTTGTCTGCCACAGTATGAACATAGTTAATCATGTCTTGATCAGTGAGCTTGTCGGTAATGAATAATTCATTCACACGCCCCAAAATCACCGATAAAAAGTCTTCCTTCTTATCCTTCGCCTTGGCAGTCCCCATGTCATTCGCGGGTTCTAGCTTATGCTCGGTACTGTCGGCTTTAAGCTGAATATCTTGTTGGCGTAGCTTAGACAAACGATAATGACTCATCGCCACATTACTCAAATCAATCTCATCTTCATCAGCAACTTGTTCACGTAATAATGGGCGTAAATTACGTGCAAATAGGCTGAGTTTTTCTAGCTCTTTATCGTCATACTCGACAATCTGGGACATGAACTCGTAGAAACGGGTAAAACTACCCAAATCCTTCTTGAAGATTTCTAAGGCATCACGTGCCTTTTTCGCCTCTGCAAACTCATTCTCTGCATTAGCAATCAACACAGCATCCCCTGTCTGCTTGCAGCGCTCTAAACGGTTCTTGGTCACATCGTAGTCGTTCACCGCAGCACTATAACGTTGCTGCCAACGTTGCAAAGCAGGTTTACAGATATTGGCAAGTGCCGCATTAGATTTGTTCTTGCTATAGAACGCTTCGACAAACTGCTCGACTTCATTCCACAAGAAAATTCGTGCAGCTTTCAGCTTTTCAAACAGATCATAGATTTGATCTGGATTCGACACATCTGCCAATTCCGCCGTTTGGTAATAGGGCTGGAAGGCATCCAAAATATCTTGCGGCTCATTAAAGAAATCGAGGACAAAGGTGCCTGATTCAGCCTTACCAGGATAAGTACGGTTTAAACGCGATAAGGTCTGCACACACTCCACCCCACCCAGCTTTTTATCCACGTACATGGCACAGAGCTTCGGTTGATCGAAACCAGTCTGGAACTTGTTCGCCACAATCATCACCTGAAAGTCATCGCTGTCAAATGCCTTACGCATTTCACGCCCTTTCAAGTTCGGGTTCATGTTGCTTTCTGTGAATTTCTGCCCAAGTAAGTGACTGCTGTCAGCATCATTCGCGGTGAACTCGACTTCACCCGAAAATGCTACCATGGCTTGGATGTGGGTATATTTCTGTTCAGTGATGTATTTATCAAAGGCTTGTTTATAACGGACTGCTTCTTTACGTGAACTGGTGACTACCATGGCCTTTGCCTGACCATTCAGTAAGCCCATGATGTTCTTTTTAAAATGTTCAATGATCACGCGGACTTTTTGCGAGATATTGTGGTCATGCAAGCGTACCCATTGATTGAGTTTAACCTTGGCTTTCTTGGCATCAACCTGATCATCTTTTTCTTCAATCTTCTGCTTGAGCTTATAGATGACCTTATAGTTGGTGTAGTTCTTCAACACATCCAAAATAAAGCCTTCTTCAATCGCTTGGCGCATGGAATAGACATGATAGGCTTCAGGCTTATTGCTCTTAGATGGCGGTAGCTCTGGATTCAGTAAGCGTCCAAACAGTTGTAAGGTTTTATCCTTTGGCGTTGCGGTAAAGGCATAGAAACTTAAATTCTGGCTACCTTTACGCGATGCCATCACTGCATCCAGTACATCTTCAGACGTGAGCTGGTCATCTTCGTCATGCTCTTCCAACATCAAGGTTTCTTTGAGCTGTCGTGCGGTAGAACCACTTTGTGATGAATGCGCTTCATCGGCAATCACGGCGTATTTACGCTCTTTTAAGCTGGTACTGTTCTCAATCGCGCGGAGTACAAATGGGAAGGTCTGAATGGTCACAATAATAATCGGCTGTGCCATCTCTAGGGCTTTTGCCAATTTCTCCGACTTGGAGCCATCGCCTTCTTTATTGTTGATGCGTCCGACCACACCATCGGCATGTTCAAACTGGTAAATGGTGTCTTGTAACTGGGCATCCAAAATGGTTCGATCCGTCACCACAATCACTGAATCGAACATTTTGTGATTGTTGGCATCGTACAGGCTAGAAAGTTGATGCGCCGTCCATGCAATCGAGTTGGACTTGCCCGAACCTGCACTGTGCTGAATCAGGTATTTTTGCCCTGTGCCTTCTGTTAAGGAATCTTCAACCAGTTTGGTCACCACTTTCCACTGATGGTAACGTGGGAAAATCAGGCTTTCTTTTTTATATTTCCGCCCTTCCCAATCTTCCTTTTCTTCAATCTGTAAATGAATGAAGTTCCCCACGATATTCAGCAAGCTGTCTGGGGTCAGCACTTCATTCCACAAATAACCTGTGGCGTATTCATTCACATCTTCAGGTACATCATTGCCTGCACCCTGTACTGTTGTGCCTTTGTTAAATGGCAAGAAATAGGTACTGTCCCCATTTAAGTGAGTTGCCATATACACTTCATACTGACTCACCGCAAAGTGCACCAATGCCCCACGTTTAAAGCTGAGTAATGGTTCAGGTTTGTTGGTTTCAGGGTCTTTCGGTAGACGCGTTTTTTTGTACTGCGTCATGGCATTTTGTACGGCTTGTTTAAACTCAGATTTAAGTTCCATGGTTGCCACAGGAAAACCATTGATAAACAGCACCAAGTCGATACGCCATTTTTTGGCTTGTTTGCCAGTCGCTTCGAGTTCTGCTTGGGTGGCGTATGGGCTATACACCAGTTCGGGCACTACTCGGCAAATGTTGTGTTTATAGTTTGCATTCAGTTCAGGGTTTAAGCCATGTTCGGGTTTAAACTGGCAAAATGAAAAACGGGTGCCACGGGTTTTAAGTCCATGACGTAATACGCCCAAGGTGCCATAACTCCGTGATTCGATATCTGTGGCATTGATGTCGGCTTTTTTAAGCTGCGCCACCACCGTGTCTAAAAAATGGCGTTCCGTGTCATTTGGGAAGATGTTTTGAAACTTCTGCCATTCTTTGGCTTGGGTGCTTTGTACAAAGGTTAAAACGTCTTGTTCGTAAAGTGCTTTTTCACGGTGATACCCTTGTGGTGAACCGAGCTGCCAGCCATGGCTTTGCATTTGCGTAATAATGTCTTGTTGAAAGATGGTCTCTAAAGTTACATCCGATCTCATTGTTTCCATCACCCCTCTTAATCTTAAAATATCTTTCTATTTTTTTATCTGCCAGATTGGATAACTTTGCCAATCTTCAGGAAAGCCCATATATGCTTTGGATATGTTGGCATGCGACAACAAAAGATCAATCAAACGCTGACGCCATGTATGTTGTAGAGTAATTTTATCCATAAAGTACAAGAGAAAAACCAAGCTATTATACAATTTACGATCTGCTGAAGTCGTTTGATCAAAATTGCACTGCTGCGCTAAGCCCAAAGGTTTATTTCTAGGTTTCGCAATGGTTTTCGTAAATTTACGATTCCATAGCCGTGAGTGATGTGCACAGGTATTTCGCAAATACACGAGATGGTGTAATAAACCTTCAAATTGCTTTTCATCACAATCAAAGTGACTCGAAATTGCTGTGCGTGTTTGTTTCGGAGCAAGTGACTGATACCATTTAGAAAGCTGCCCAAAACTCATCACTTCACAAGTTGCCCAAATAGGTGGTAAGTCAGGATCATCATAGGTACGTTTATAATGATCTATAAATACTTCATCGGCTCGGTCTATCTCGCCCTTTAACGATTCTAATAATTTTTCCCATCTAAATAGGGGTTTAAAATATTGCGGATGCATAAATGCATGTGCACCATGCCGATGTGCAAGCTCATAGGCAAATCGGGTTCGAATCGCCACTTCAATCCGTTCGATTGCATCGAGTACCAAGAGCCTGAGTTCACGGTCAAAAACATAGATTTCCCACACCTGTTCAAAATGCGTGTTTTCTTTAAAACAGTGGGGTGAATGGGTCTGTTCAAACGGTAGCCAATAAGCACCCAAACGGTAGTAATTGACTTGGGTTAAATGAAAAATTGCTTTTTGTTCATCGTTAACAACCATACCGCGAGATTTTAAAATCTCCAGTTGCTCGGAAAATGTTTTTGGCAGCTTATTAAATGGTTTCATACGGCATTACCTGCACATTGAGGTAATTGCCTGTATGTAGCGTCATGATTATATTTTGGTACAGCAGAAAAAAGTAACCCGACAGTTTGAGGATGCAATTGCTTGCCTAGCCTTGTCGGGTGTTGTTGAGCGTATTGTGCAACTTTGTGCGTTTTTGTGCAATGGCTTTTTGTTCGCATTTGAGAACAGATTTGTATAAAGCACGCGGAGAGTATCATGCACCAAACTCCACATCTACTTCATTATTTTTATTGCGATTTTCCCAGTTACGGACATCAATTTTGCCTGTCACGGCTGCTGAGATAAGCGCTGTACGGCGTTCTTTAATTATTTCGATTGCCCATTTTACTTTATTAATTAAATTATCTATCTCTTCCAACTTTTTATCTAAGTAATATACGATTTCATTTTGTTCTTGAATTGAAGGTAATACGACTTTCCAAGCTTTAATATGACCTTGCGATACTTTAGCCATAGTCATACTTGCCCCCCTAGCATCTAATTCTATTTGAGTTCTGCCATTACTAGATAAAAGCCAATAGCATAAGAATTCATTAGCTACATCTGTGGTAGTATTTAATCGATACACTAGATCAGACATCATTATTTGTGATTGAGGCCCATTCTTAACTACACAAGCATCAGCAACCAACAAAGGAGTATTTGCACGAGTTACAAGCAAATCACCCTTACGAACACTGTACTTTTCTTCTAACTGACTTTTGAAATCTAATGTCTTCGACTCAGATTCAATAAATTTCCCTTTTTTTACTGCACTAATCTTGAGTACACCATACTCACCGTCTTGTGGTGGTTGGTTTTGCGCTATTGGACTATTACCTTGTTCAATAGAATTCAAAACTCTTTGAATATTGACGATTTTCCAATGCTCAGGCACTTCCCCCAACCACTCCACACCCGAATCTTTCATCGGCACATTTGGATGTAAACCTTTAGTTACTGCATGACTAATCACCGCTTGGCGTTTTTCTTTCAGCAGTTCAATCAGTTTTTCTTGTTTGGTTATGAGGATGTCAATTTGTGCGGTTTCATTGTCAAGGAAGTCAACTACATGATTCTGTTCTTTAACTGTCGGAAGTGAAAATTCAAAATTAAGAAATTGTGGCAATCTTAAAGAATCAACGGTTGATTTTGCATTACCCTCTAAAGCAACTTTATAAAAATTTGAAGATAGATGGTAGTAAACGAATCTACCTGTCACAGCTCCAAAGTCATAAAGCATGTACACCCGCTGATGAAAATCAAATTTACCTTTATAGTAATGATAAACCTTGCCTACACCGACACCATCACCAGCAGTCAAAACAGCTTCACAATCAGCCCCAATACTATTAATTCTTTCAACTGTCTGAGATCTCACAAAGAAAGGATATTTCCCATCTTCAACCGCATTAACTGTATCTTTACTACCTGTTGTAACCTTACATAAATATTTAAGTTTCTTTACTTGCCAACTTTTAGGTATCTCCCCTAGCCACTCAACACCCGAATCTTGATATTCAGCATATTTTTGATACTTCACCATTAGCTATGCACCTCTTGAAGCAGTGCCATAATTTCACGGCTTACTGCATCTAAGTCCGCATCAATCTCTGCCAAATCACGCGGTGGCTCATACACATAAAAATGACGATTAAACGGAATCTCATAACCGACTATGCCAATTTCAGCATCCTGAGTATCACGCTTATCCGCATTGATCCATGCATCAGGCACATGCGCTTGTACTTCACGCTTAAAGTAAGACTCAATTAAGTCTGTGGTGCTTTGACTTGGATCAAGTGCAATGTTTTCTGCATCACGCAAGTCACCATCTTGCACAAATTCAACCACTTTACCCTTATAGCTAAACTGACCATACAGTGGGTTTTCTTTATCCTTAATCACTTTATTGATAACGGGTTCAGCATCGGCATTTTTCCACGTCACCGCATCGAGGAACTGCTTTTTCTCTTTCGTTTCCAGTTTAATGCTACTGTCTTTAAAGGCGTGTTTCAGCGCTTCATCAAAGGCATTAAAATCATCCGATTGTGCTGTACCAATTTTAGTTTGTAAGCTTTGCGCTTTACGCATAAGCGCACGTTGCTCAAGCCATAGTTTCGGCTCAAGCACCGTTTTAATGTCTTTTTCTTTAAGCTCGCTAAATTCAGCTTTAATTAGCGCACGAATTTCCACTTGCTGATCTGCACTCAACTCACCATAGCTGCTGTCTGTCCAGTTATTAGCATAGTCGTCGTAAATTTTTTGCATAACTGCATTAAACGGCTTTGGTGCAAAACGTAAAGTTGCAATACGCTCATCCGAAAGTTGGGTCGATAAACGCAATGGACGTTCAATGGTGACACGACGGTAGCCAAACTCGTAACTGTTAAAAATTTTACTGGAGAATGGTTTTTTCTGTTCACTTTCACCATCTAAAGTCAGTGTATCCACCGCTTCAAATGCGCCGTAGTTTTGCGTGATGGTACGAATTTCTGCATCCGTCAGGTAATTACGCTTCGAGCCAAGCGACTTACGCATTTTTGAACTCAAGTTCGCAGCATTAATCAGATGTACTTTGCCTTTACGCTCTGTCTCTTTCTTATTGCTCAATACCCACACATACGTGGCAATGCCTGTGTTATAGAACATATCGGTAGGCAGTGCGATAATCGCTTCCAGTAAATCGGCTTCTAAAATATAACGACGGATTTCACTTTCACCACTGCCCGCACTTCCCGTAAACAACGGTGAACCATTTAAAATAATGCCGATACGGCTGCCTTGATCATCGCCCTGATCTGGCTGACGCATTTTACTGATCAAGTGCATCAGAAACAGTAATGAACCATCCGACACACGCGGTAAGCCTGCACCAAAACGCCCTTCATAGCCTTTTTGCTCATGCTCATCTTTAATTTCTTGTTCAATCTTTTTCCAGTCCACACCAAACGGTGGATTGGACAGCATGTAGTCAAACTGGTCATAGGTAAGCTGGTCATTAGACAAGGTATTACCGAGCTTAATATTGCGGACATCTTGCCCTTTAATCAACATATCGGCTTTACAGATGGCATAGGACTCAGGGTTTAACTCTTGACCGAAAACACGCATCACCGCTTCAGGGTTATGCTCATAGACATACTCTGTGCCTGAAGATAAGAAACCACCCGTCCCCGCTGTTGGGTCATAGATGGTACGAATCACGCCGTCTTTATTTAAGGCATCATCATCTTGACTAAAGATCAAGCCTGTAGTGAGTCGGACGATATCCCGCGGGGTAAAGTGCTCCCCTGCGGTTTCATTGGAACTTTCCGCAAAACGACGAATCAACTCTTCAAACACTAAGCCCATTTCATGATTCGAAATGTTTTCAGGGCTTAAATCTGTGGTCGCGAATTTCTGCACCACTTTATAGAGTAGGTTGGCATCATCCAATAAACCCGTAAACTCATCGAACTTAAAGTGCTCAAAGATTTCACGGGCATCTTTAGAAAAGTTTTGAATGTAGTTGTTCAGGTTGGAACGAATGTCTTTTTGCCCAAGGCGGACTAAATCCAGTTCTGAGGTATTACAGAAAGCTAAACCCTGGGTCGATTTCAGCAATAACTTTTCTTTGGCTTCTTCTGGTAGCGGTAAAGCTTTGACCTTTTCATATTCCGCGAGCACATTGGCTTTAGTCGGTGACAAGACACACTCTAAACGACGTAAGAGCGTAAACGGTAAAATAACCCGACCATATTGAGACTGTTTGAAATCACCACGGAGTAAATCTGCAACTGACCAAATGAATGCGGCTACTTGAGAAAAATTATTGTTAGTCATAACAGTGAAACAATTCCTGAATTGTTATCGGCAAGCAGTATATGTCGACACTTAAATTGGCGCCTATGATACTGATAATTTTTAACTGTTGGAAAATATAATATTATTTAGGAGAAGATTATTCATTTATTGCATAACAGTAGAGCGACAAATTTTGTCGTTTAATTTTACGCATGCAAGTAAGCTCTATATCAATCTAAGACAAAGTATTTATACAATATTTTTTTTGATGCAAAATAGATAAGTGTACTTTTTCAACTAATAAAATGAGACTTATAAAATCATATTAAGTTTTCTCAATTAGTAATTAAATTTCTTCATAAAGAGAATATATTCTGATGGCAACTGAAGCAAAATTTCGCGAAGATCCTGATTTAGCATTTCTACAATACTGTGATTTCCAAGATCTTAAATTATTATCGAATACACTAATCGCTGATTGTGAAGGTACAGAACAGTGGACGGGAGGTCTCAAGAATACACTTGTTAAAAATATGAGCCTGTATCCAACTGAAGATGATTTATATAAAAATAGTTGGAAAGCAATTGCTGCTGAAATACAGTTATTTGGTGGAGATACACTAGTTAACTTTGTTCGAGGCAAAGGAGTTGTGTATCGAGAGATACTAGAAGATGTCGCAAATCAAACGGGTGTAGATTTTCACAAAGAGACTTCAAATACCAATCTTCTCGAGGAAAAACTACTGAGAACACTTTTTGGTCGAATCACCCAACTTAATGAACTTGATTTTATAAATAAGACTTTAAAAGATAAGGGGTATCTAGGATTAACATCAATCAAAGAAAGTCCGCTTAAAACCATTAAAAATAGTGTTGGCGGTGGTACAGCTGGTGCTGCTGGTGGATTTCTGGCTGGATTAAATATTGCTAAAAATCTTATCAGGACAAATCCTCTTGTTGCAGCAGCGACATTACCCCTAACGGCAAAAGATATTACTGCCCCAGCTTATCGCGTTACTATCCCTGCCGCCTGTATTGTTGCAATGATGCGGATTAAGCATGAAAACAATAAAAGTGACTATAATGAGTTCTAAGGAATCAACATGTTAGATAAAGTATTTAGTTACGATATTGAAAATTTTTCAAAAGAACTTCTTGAAGCTATAGCGAATGATCAGGTCATTTTTAGAGATGGGGTTGCCTACTGGAAAAAGGGACTCGAACAAGTAGGGATTATTCAACATATTCCTTTAAAAGAAGTGAGTTCTGTAGGCATTGAAAGCTTTATTCAAGGTTTAGGCTCTTTACAAGCAACCTTGCAAACCACAATTGTTGCAGCTCAAGCTATTTCTACGGCAACATTAATGGTTGCCATGGTCGTTCAAACTCAAATTTTGAGTAAGAAAATTGAAGCTGTACAGCAGTGTGTTTTAAAAGTTTCTCAAGACATCAAAGAACAAAATATTCTTTTTTATACAGATAAAACCAGCGAATATTTGGCTTTGCTACAAACTTTCAAACTATTGCTGGATAATAGAACACCACTGACAGCGGTTAATACCTTAGCAAATAATACCTTGTCATCCTCTATACAGCTTAAAAACCATTTAATCTCTTTTATTGGAAACCTACTCAGTTTAGTACAATCCAAAAAAATTAGCTCACAACAGCATATCGAGCTTATTTTACAATTTGTCCAACAAATGATGGAAATCCTACCTGTTGGGATGCATCTTGAATTTATTCTTTCACATCGCCTACATCAAAATGAATTTTCTCAAGTTCTGATTGAAGATAGCCATCACCAATATTCAGGCTTAATGAGTCAGTACCGCAATTATCTCAATGAGATTAATAATGGTTTGAAGGAATTTAAAATAAAACAAGAGCAAGTGCCTTTTTTCGAAAAAATCAGACTACCTGCAAAGAACTTGATTCAAAGTCCAATACATATCGAGTTACTTGAAAGACCTGCATTAGAAAAGGTTGCTTATGTGACTACTCAGAAAACTGCTGCGATTGAAGCTTAAACTGTGCTAGCTTGTATCTTAGCTGACAGTTTTCATGCTTTTTAGTGAATCTATCAGTTTAAATTTGGGCTAAGTTATTTTTAAATAAAATCTATTACAGTTATACAAACACAAAAAAATAAGGGAGCCAAAGCTCCCTGTTTTTTAACGACTCGCCAACTTAGATTCAATCCACTGATGAATATCCCAAGCTAACCATCCAACACGGCCAACAGTGAACTTAGCCTGTTTAGGAAAAGTTGGATCATAGTGCTTGTGCTTTTCATTGCGAATATTATAAATCGTTGCACGGCTTAAACCTGTAATTTGCATAACCTCTTTCAAGTTTATGACTTGGTGCATTTGAAAAGTTTGACCTGTGAACGCATTCATGATGTTGACTCCGAATCATTGATGCGAGCGGTGATTCGCTCAGATAATAGGTCAGTCCAATAAAATTTTACTGAGTCCAATCTCGTCCATCCCCATCTAATTCACAGCTCGTACATTCTGCTGCAAGCCTTGCTGAATATCCTGTACAAAACCCTTCCCCTGAGTGAATTTAGACTTCGTCCTTGCTTTTGATTCAGCCTGCGTTTGTTCAGACTCAACAACCTCATGCGTATAAAACTCCTCCACCAAATCCAGTCCTTCCTCACTATTCACCTCAAATCGTGCATTGCCATAACCCTGCCGTGCCATTTGATCTAAAGCTGCCTGATTAAAACCTGATAGCTTACTTTTCTGGTCTATTTCTTTAGCAATATGAATCGCCTCTTGTAAATGAACTCCATCCCGTAAAGTCAAATCCACGTAATACACAGGCGTACGATAGCTTTGTGTGGTGGACTTGCCTCTCAAGGTGAGTTGAAGCGGCAAACAGGACAGTAAGCCATTGGATGCTGCGTGGTAGTAACTGAGTCGTGCCGCCAAAGTCCGAATGCTGTTAAAACCCGTGGTTCTAAAAATGAATGTACCAAGTTCATCCGACTCATCTAAGTTGACATGCAAACGCCCATAAGGTTTACAGTTGCCTCCTTGTGCCAATGGACATAAATCAGGGGATGGACAGGGATATTGCTCCACCCCTTGATTGGTCAATCGTTGGCAGGTTTCACCATTACCCACACAAATGAGACGTCCTGTCTGACGATCAAATAGACTGTATTCAGCTCGTAAATTGAGTTCAGGATCATTAAAGATCATCCGTACAGGAATTGAGCGGAGTTTTTGATTGGGGGCTTTGGCTCGAAGTTTTTCATCTAAAGGATGTTTCACCCAGCCGTCCTTATTTTGGATTTGGCTGGTTAGGGTAAATTGATCATCCTTTTCAGGAACGCGTTTACCGTTCTTTTCTACAACTTTACCGATACTGATTCTGCCCAGTATTGGCGGTGTGATGGCTAAACCTTTAATCATGGTGTTTTTCTCTTCTGTTTAAATGTGTTTCAGTGTTTGCTTAAAATGAAATTGGTATAAAAAAATCCCATGTGCTGAGGCATGGGATTGTTGAGTGGAGCTTGATGTGCTGCTTCTGAATTGCACTTAGGCTAAAGCGGCTTCAATCATCATTGCTATAGATATTGAAACGTCGTGAACCTTGCCTAGTTTGTGGGAACTGATTGAGATATTCTGGGTGTGATTTAAGTAAAGCCTTACTATCCAAGCTGACCGAGTCTTTAGCCTTTTTCCACGTCACTGAGCCTGCCTTAAAGGTGGCACGTTCAACCTCCTGCATCTTGGTTTGAAGTTGATGCTTCAGCAGATCGAACTGCTCCTGATGCTTGTCAATTTGGTGACGTGCTTGAAGCAGTTGCTCAAACTGTTGATTGGCTTGTTCATCCTCTGATAGATCCGTGGTACTGAGAGGCACATGTTCAGGATAGAGTAGCTGTAAGGCTTTGGCTGCCGATTCACTGGCATCGGCTTCAGGTGGCGTATCCTTTTCGACACATTCCCAGAAGTAACGCTCTGCATTGACGATGTGTTGAATCACTGACTCTGAGCGTGTCACTTTAAAGATTCGGGTTTCATGTCCACAGAGTAAGACACAGATATGGGCTGCTTTCTTACCTGTCACGGCCAATTGGTGTTGTACCTGACAGAGGACGTATAAAGGCACACCATCTCGCCACAGCTTGGCCCCATATTCCCCTGCGGTTTTACACTCCAGAATTTGTACTTCTGCACTCCCCACCACGGAATAATCCAAGTTGGCTAACATAAAATGTTTGTCTGGATCAGGATGTTGTAGCACTGCATTGACCCGACGGACTTTGCTGTTGGTATGCATGCTGTAGTATTCAGCCACTAAGGGTTCAAGCTGTTTACCCCAATATAAAGGCGCATGCCCTTCACTTTCATCTTCGATGCTTTGTTGAATTCGTCCTGTTTTGATCATCCACAATTCCAACATCGACATATAGGGATTGAGACCACAGGCTGCGGCACAATCACTACTGCCGATGCCTTGTCTGCGGATTTCTAGCCATTCGGCTTGACTCATACTTTTGGTGTTCACAAGACGTTTAGCACTGAAGAAACGTGGTGCAATAAAAGGTTGAGTTTTCATTGCTGTATTGGTCATTACAGCATTGGATGAGTTGGAAATATTTAAGTGACTATTCATTATTTAATTCCTATATTCATTAAATTTCGGGCATAAAAAAGCCACATCCGAAGACGTGGCTATAGGCGTATTTGAGAGTTAGGTTGGTAAGTGAGTCTGGTCGTTGATGAAGCTCAAACAATCATACGCAAGGCCTGTTCAAGTCCACGTTGCTTAAGGCCTGCACCTGCACCGAACCAAGCAGAATCAAGTCGATGATCCTGACTCATGGCACGACGTTCGTGATCGCAAAATTCCGTAATTGAGCACAGCAAGCCATAAGCAGTGTCTTTGGCCGAACTGAGTTCCGCACCTCGACCATGTCCATTAAACATGCTCATGACTTTGGACATAGCACGGCCATTGGGTTCAGTTTTGTTTTCAGCTTTAGTGGCTGAGTTGGCTTGGGTGGCGACATTGCGGTAGAACTGAATAATGCCCTCATCCTGCTCCATTGGACTGAGGCTGGTATTGTTAAACACCGCATCGAAGTAAGCCGCAGCTTCAGTTTGTGTGACTTTACGTTGGCTCAGTTGTTTCATTTCATACATGTGCTCTTCCCATGCACGCACTGATATACCCAATTGCTGTTTAATCTTCTCAGCATCGAACTTGGTGCTATGTGGCACTTTGACCACGCCTGCACTTGAGCTTTGTCCTTTGAGGGCAATCGACAAGGTGTTGTTACACACCACACGGATCGAGGTGAATTGTGCAGTGGTTGCAAGGGTGCCATCACAAGCTGTGGCTAAGAGAATATAGCCATTACTGACATCTTTACCCTTTAAGGCAGAAGTCTGTCCTGTTCGTGCCAATGCCCAGAACTTCTTCCCACCTTTGAGTACCCCTGCGGTTTCCAGTTCAAAGCCTGATTGTTCGGTCAGGTCTTTGTAGAAATTTAGGATTTCCATTGGTTGCACTTCCTGATAGCGTTGACTGACTACAGAGAGTGGTGCATAAGTATCGGAACGATAAAGTACTCGCTGTTCCTCATAGGGCATGATGATGCTTTGCCCTCGTTCATTCTGCGCCATATAGCTGACATTGGAAGATTCAATTCGCCAGTCCATGCCTGCCTGCTGTGCCCAGACTTCAATCGGCTGGTTTTGCGTGAGTTGGTTGCCTAAACCATGCCAAGGGGTTTCACCGACATAAGCCATTTGTTCAAGTTGATGTGCCATGCGTTTTGTCCTTATAAACAAAAAAGGCTGCTGGACTTCACCCCTTAATTGGAATGAAGTCCAGCAGCCTGATTCAGATTTGTCCTGTGAATGTGCTTATTAAGCCCTGTGTAATAGGCTCAATAAACGCATTCTGTGTATTGATTCATCTTTATGTTATATAAGTTAAATTTCTTTCAATCCACGCAAAAGCCTCAAAGATACAGTCTTAACCTTATTGTGCGGTCATCACAATTTCTCGACCATCCTTCAGTACCGCAACTACCTCTCGGACATTCCGTGGATCGCAATTTAAAAAGAAACGCATGGTTTTACCGTACAAAATTGGATTGGCACCATCACGGTAATCTGCTTTACAGTTGCCTCGGTTCACCACCACTCGATCCAGAGTAATGCTGTCAGAGAGTGAGATTAAATGCAAATAGGCTGTTTCCACCACATGGTTCGGTCCAAAGACCTGATTCTTGATTTCAATGCGGTATTGCATGGTCGCATCGCCTTGGTCAGCGGGTGCTTGTTGGGCTTCCTTCTCCGCTTCCTGTCTGTTCAAGGTTTCCCACTCATCCCAGCCTTTGGCAATAAACTCTCGTATTTCCTCGACAGGCGTCACTTCCAAATTACTTAAGTAAAAGCCTGCTGTAGCTGCTGTTTCTTCACTTGGTGATTTTTCTAAAGCTTCTAAATCCTGTATTTCTTTTTCGGTCAGTTTTTCAGCTTTAACCGCAGCTTTCGTTTCTTCAGTTTTAGCAACCGTATTCTGTGCTTGCGCTGCTGCTGGTTGCTTTTCACAACCCACTGTGAGCATGGCAATAGTTGCCCACATCATGATCTTTTTCATTTTATTTCTTTCCCCCAATTCCCAATAACACTGACAAGATGGCAAAACAGATGAGCATGAGAAAAAAACTTGGCCCTAACCAAATCAATAAAATGATGATACCGATACACCACAAAATTAAGGACATCATCTATATCTCAAGCTGTTGTATTGAATCAATACTGAATATTGGAACCATCAAATAATGCTGAACCTTGAATGGACAATCGGCCTGCCTCATCTTGAATCAATACCGCTTTCTCTTTTACCTCTTGACCCGTTTCTGACTCAAGATCGTAGCTACAGGCAAAGATGGGCCGCTTTTTTTCTTCAGGGAAAACGTAGCCTTCCTGACTACACTCGATATTGGATACCGATTTAACTTTAGGGTTTAAGCTTGCGTATTGGTTGTACAAGCTCTTTATGTCCTCTTCTTTGAATGAACCTTCACCGCATCCCACTAAGAATGCTGGGACAACTAAACAGACATAGAGCAATTTATTGATTTTCATATGGATTCACATATTTCTTCTAGAGCGTAAGATTGGATAGATTTTTTCCATTCTTTAATTTTTGAATGGCTTTGACTTGTCTTAACGATTCATACACTGTTGGTAATATTTTTCTCTAAACATTTGCTTGGTTGCATCAAAGGTTGCCAATCCACCTCGTTCATATTCAAAGGCATCATGAATGATGGGTCTAAGCTGTTCACGTAGTGCTTCATTGTTTCCAGCCAGAAAGAATGTTGCATTGGCGATTTGTCCTTGCTTCAAACGTACATCCATGACGGTTTCAGCAACATCTGCTTCTTCCTGACAGGCTTTTTCCTGTTCTGATGTACAGCCTGTCAGCAAAGCAATTGCGACGATCAGTAATAATTTATTGTTAAGCATGCTCTGTTCCTACCCTCTGCATTTACCAACGGAATAACCTCTGGCAAAGTCCAGACGTCGTACATCGTCTTCACTGGTCACAGGCACAGTAAAGAATGGCTTACCAAATTGTTCACGGATGGTGTCATAACGACAGGCACAGGATTCTTCACTGCTTACAGCGGTTTTAATGGCTGAATTTGGATACATACACTGTTCAATATAGGCTTTACGGTCTTTGGCATCCGTAGATGAACAGGCAGATAAAACAGGTAAAAGGCATACAGCAAGCATGCTGAATGTTTGAATTTTCATGAAGCTCCCCTCTGATATTGTTCTGTATTGAAATCAAAATTTAAGACACAAGGACGCATGCTCCCTAGCGAGGAAGATGTGCAGATTTGAATAAAATGAGACGAATCAATCCCATCAACTGCTTGATGAAAAGTCAGTTCTTTGAAATAGAATTCAGTACAGTAAGGGGATAATTTGAATGACCATGACGGACTCCTAGATGCATAAGAAGTTCTGCCAAATCACTGCTATTTGATTATGGTGGCAGAACAGAAGGGGGTTAGCAGACTGATCATCTAGTATCAGCACGCGCGAACGCGTCCCCCTCCCGTTCTACCGCAAAGGGGGACGAGAAGGTTTCGCACAAGAGTTATACTCAGGAAGAATATAAGTACCTGATACGCTAGATGAATCGGTCTGCTAAAACCGACTGGCAATGTAGGCCAGCCTGCTAAGAATAATAGTGAGAAGGATTTAAGTCAATTCAGATGGTTAGGAATATGATTTGTTTTATATTTCTATATATTCGTTGATTACTTACAAGACAGCATGACTCTTATTTCTAAATTTTAATTCTATTCACAAAATTGTTTGAATAATAAGCTTAAGGTATTCATAAAAAGAAAACTCTCATGAATCAAACCTCTTGGTATAATCGCCTAATTTAAGCTTTAAATTACATATAATTTAAAGCTTGCCCAAATCTTCATCAAATTTTTATATATTACGCCATCCAAATTGAACATAATCCCTTGTCACAATAGCAGCTGCAACTGATGCAACACTATGGAATGTATTATCCTTTGAACTATCTCCGTAATCGCTGATACCCCTAATAACTAACGCAGGCACATTTTGTTTTTGGCATGCATCAATGACGCCATAAGCCTCCATTTCAGCAACACAAGCTTTATCATGGATTTCTCCAATCTTGTCAAAGAATTTGCTATCACGAATTAATAACTCCCCTGATGCTATTGTCGCTTGAGAAACCACTAGTTTTGTAGCAACTTCCCCCGCATCAGACTTATCTGGAATAATAAATTCTAAAGCTGTGGCATGCTGTTGAAGTCTATTTTCTAAAGATCTTGAAGAAAAATAAGTCGTTAAATTTTGCTGTGTTTTTAAATTTGGACGGTGTATTTCTGGTCGTGGAGCCAAACCTCCATCTAGTGCTACTGCACCTTCATAGTAGATAACTCTTTCTGAGATAATCACCTCTCCCAGAGTCATTTTTCCACGCATTCCAGCAGCGATTCCCATCATAAATACTTTTTTAGGCTGAAGTTCAGATAATAGTTGGCTAGTAATAGAAGATGCCGTCACATTTCCAGCACTTCCTAAACATGAGACAACACACAATATTTCTTCATTATTTCGTTTCAATCCAATTGACCATAAATGTATTCCATTTTTGGATATTTGGGGTTGAAGCTCATCACTTATCCCAAATGCAGATTTAGCTGCAGAAAGTTCAATAGGCAAAGCCGTAAGAATCAAAACATCAGGAGTTCGAGCTGCATGCTTGAATTCACGCTCGGTTTGAAATATTTGGATTGCCTTTTTAGCTAATTCATCCAAACCAAAAATAGGCTCTTGCAAAGATAACGTATCCAAAATGCCCTTCACTTGATTCCCTGTATTAGGGAACATTGAAAGAGGGTCTAGTTGAAAACTTTTGAGTAAACCTAATGCACCAGTTCCATCTTCACAGATTCCCCCTAACTTTAAATCAAATGGCAAAATCGGTCGTTTTTGCTTTGACATTTTACGTGCTCTATCAGAAACACCTTTACCACCACCAAGTGCCACCATTGCAGTAGCAACTTCTACCTGCTCATCTCCAATATTTCCACCAGTAACTAGTTCATCTGGAACTTTAATAATATCAGCATAATTTGATGCTTTTAGACGTCGAATTTTCGAACGCATTTCTATTGTCATCTTCTCGCTCATAGCTAAGTCAGATGTAATAATTTTTAATTGCTGCAAAGGTAAATAACTAGAACATAACTTCTCAAACTCATCTACTACAGTCCAATCGAAAATTAAGGCATCATTATTTTCGTTAACTGGATTTCCTGCGAGATAAACAACTAAACCACCTTTTGCATCAATAATAGCTTTCGTTAGTGCACGAATAAACCCATGAGCACGATCAATTTCCGTCTTATCTGTGTATTTTGAAATACTACCTGTAATCAATATAAATTCATTTTCTATGTTTAACATTATAAGCTTGTCCAATTATTCACATATTGAATGGATTAGGGTTACTAAATGACTAAATTAGTAATTTCATCTTTATTTTTAATTGCAAGTTGAATTACCTCTGGACGTTGAGTTGCTTGATCATCTTTGAGATTGAGCTGGTATAGTAAGTAAAGTAACAATGCTTGACGACATTTCACATGTATCTCTCCATCTTCCATCGAATAGTCACTTTCAATTAAATGTCGTTGAGCGATACTTAGACTAGGATGGGGAATCAGAATGATATTAACAATGTTGTTCCACTCAACGTCTAAAGATGCTCTATCTTGATCTAGACCTGTACATTTAGCATGTTTAATACGTGACAGAGAAAAGTCTCTAAATGCCATTCGTTTATGACAATAAGCCCTAACATGCCAACGATTTCCATCGTGTACTAAAGCATGTGGCGTCAACTTTCGATTAGATCCATTAGGATCAGTCATTGATAAATAACTTACCTCCACTGACTCTGTTTCTCGTATTGCTTTTAATATTTCCTCTACTATTTTTGAATTAAGCCTGCGCCCAAGCTTTGGTACACCAGCAATAGGTGGTTGCCAACCTAAGAAATTCCCATAAGCAACTTCTGGTTGAATAATGATTCTCATCAAGTCTTCAAGATAATGCTCAAGTGAGCTACTTTCGTATATTGACTGATAAGAATGTGTCGCCTTATACACTCTTCCTCGTGTGTCATACTCAAGATTATTTGGTGCTAATTTCGTATATTCAGTTATATCTAAAGAAGCTTGTGGGATCGATATTCCAAAGAAATCAGTCAAGTTACTACGATTAATATGCCCATCCCATCGCAATCTGTAGTCAATAAATTCTAAGCGACGCTCTTGCCCCCACCGTACATTATGCTGACTTTTACCAATGTTTGGGTCATTTTCTAATTTTGACTTTTCTCTCATACTGACCTCAAATAGTGCATATAAAAACTAGACACGTATAAAAACTATGCGTATATTAATCATACGATATAAAACCAACAGGTGCAATTTTCCTTACGCTGTTTAATAGAAATTTTAGGGAAATTGAAATCTAAAAACTCAAACTATTCAGAGGGAAAAGGCTAATGCCACTCACTAACAAAGAAATAAGATATTACGATAGTAATGTGCTACGTTTACCCAAGGATAAACGTGAAACATATAATGCGCAGGTTGATAGACTAATTTCAGCATTGCGCGAAAGTCTTAAAAAGCAAGACAAAATTACGATTAAACGCGTAGTAAAAGCAGGCTCATTTGCAAAACACACCATTCTTCGTAAAACAATAGAGGATTCGGTTGATGTTGATGTTGTCTTTTATATAAATGGTAAAAATGCCGATGAGGAAACATTCTCAACCTTAAGTGATAAAATATACGAGGCACTAGTTAAAATCTATCCTACCAAGGCTGTAGAAGACTTTGTACTTCAGCGTAAAGCAGCAACTGTCTCTTTTGTTGGTAGTGGAATTGATGTCGATATTGTTCCTGTAATTGAAAACATAAATAAAGAAGGGTATGGCTGGCAATTTGACCGTATCGATGGTTCGAAGACAGAAACTTGCGCTCCTTGCCAAGTAAAATTTGTTAGGGATCGCAAAGATCAAGATCCAGACTTTCGTACTCTAGTTCGTTTAGCTAAGCGTTGGCGCACTAAAACAGAATGCCCTTTAAAGTCCTTTCAACTTGAATTAATCATGGCACACGTTTTGAAATTAAATGGCCGTGAAGAAACCATTGAGAAACGGTTTAAGGATTTTCTACTCTATATTGCAAATTCTGGATTAAAAGAGGTAATTTCATTTCCAGAAAATAAAACAGTGGCTACATTTTCCGACCCAGTTGTAATTCTTGACCCTGTGTGTGATTCAAACAATGTTGCAAGTCGCATCACTGAAAGTGAACGCTTAGAAATTGTTAAAATTGCTGATGAATCATGGGCTATTGCATACCATGCCTCTAAAGAGGGAGATATTAGTATTTGGCAGGAGCTTTTTGGACGTGGCTTTAAAGTAGAGGATGCAGCATGAGTTATAGCACTACACATTCTAGTACCTATACAACCACAGATATTGAAGCTGTAATGCGTCGGCTCTCGGCTGATCTTGAAATGATTGCTGCAAGTACTGCGGCTGTATCGGAGGAACATGCCCGCAAATGGGCTCATGATATAGAAGTACTAGCGAAAAATGATTATCTTCACTTCGTTGATTTGACCCTTTTACACAATAATCGTGAACTTAAGGCCACTCGATTTTATGTTGATGAATCAGGAGACTTAACTAATGATCGTCCCGGAAATGCACGTTGGCCCAAAGTTGATGGCGCTGAACTTCGTATTACGCTAAATCATAAGAGCAGCTATGATCAAACTGCCCGTGAAAAAATTGCAGGAAAACTGAAGTTTTCTTGGACAAAGTCATATTCTGATATTAGCCATTCAAGCCTTACCCAGACTAATGGTCGTGAGTACTCTAGTAATGGTTACGGAATTCAACGCAAGGATTATAACTAATGAGCAAAACGAATATTTTTGATGCAGCAATTGACTTACCATCACGAGAATTGTCAGACCGTGAAAATGTACTATTAGGGTTTGAACGACGTTACGAACAAATTCATAATCAATTACAATTGTTATTGAATCAAACTCAATTAGCATCATGGAGTAACACGCATCATAAATCAGTATTACCTGTATGTAATTTAGTTTCTGATCAATATCCTCTAATTATCTTTCATGGTGATGTAGGGACTGGTAAGACAGCTACAGCAGAATGTATTGCGAATCGTATTGTTCGGGAATCTAAAACAGAAGATTCAGTATTATTTAAATTAAGTAATCGTGTTCGAGGTTCAGGGAAAGTTGGTGAAATGGGCACCCTTTTAACTCAAGCATGGGCTGAACTAATGAATGCGGCTGGAAAAAATCGCAGAGCTATCTTAATTATTGACGAAGGGGACTCAATTGCCGCATCACGCACTCAAAGTCAAAGCCATCATGAAGATAAAGTAGCTGTTAACACACTTATTCAAGGGGTAGATGAGTTACGCAAATATGGCGGCCGAGTTGTAGTTATCCTCTGTACAAATCGACTCTCGATTCTAGATCCAGCTCTTCGTCGACGCGCAGCAATAATTGAAGAGTTTTCTCGCCCAGACTCCATTGAACGTAAAGCCCTTTTTACTATGGATCTTAATGGCATGAATCTAACAGATAATCAGCTTGATGCATTAGCAGACGCCACAGGAACAAAGGATGAACAACCAAGTTGGACATATTCAGACATTAGAACGAGACTTTATCCAACTGCATTAGCTAAAGCTTTCCCTAATCGCGCATTGAGTTTTGAAGACATTACTGAATCCATACTTGCAATGAACCCATCTCCAATTATGGAAGATAAATAATTACACAAAATTCAAAATTACTTTCGAATAAACAAGGATGTTTATTGAAAGAATAATGCGATCTAACTGGAGATACTATGAAAGTTGAAAAAGAGATTTTTGTTTCCGTTGATATTGAAGCATCTGGTCCAATACCCGGAGAATATAGCATGTTATCAATTGGAGCTTGTGTTTCTTCCAGTCCATCTAGACAATTTTCATGTTATATAAAACCAATTTCCGATAAATATATTCTTGAAGCATTAGAAGTAACGGGATTATCTCTAGAAAATCTTACCAATGATGGTTTAGAACCAATTGAAGCCATGAATCAATTCAAGAGTTGGATTGATACTATAATAAAAGCGGAAGGCTCTGAAAAAATTGTTTTTATTGGTTTTAATGCTCCTTTTGACTGGAGCTTTGTGAATTATTATTTTCATAAATTTTTAGGAGAAAATCCTTTTGGTATTGCTGCACTAGATATTAAATCAATGTATTTTGGTACAGCCATACGAACTTGGAAATCTACTCGGTCAAGTGAAATTGAAAAAGTTGTAAACCCAAAAACTAGTGGAAATCATAATGCTTTAACTGATGCTATATACCAAGCCGAGTTATTTGAATTGATTAGAGAAAAGCTGATTAATAAATAGTTTTAGCTCGATATATACTTCTATGTAAATGTTTATATTTTCTAGATCTGAAAAGATAAATATCAGTTATTGTGAAAAATTTAGGATGTCTGAAGTATGGCAAACAGAATTAATTCAGACCAAGCAGTAGAGCATGCTTGGAAATATTTTGAGTTACATTCCAATCAAAGAACCACTCTATTCAATTATTTTCTTTTTATTATGGCTGGTCTTGGGGCTGCATTAGGTGCCATCCTTCAAGCATCTAATAAGTTCTCCTATGTTGGAATTTTCATCAGTTTTTTTGTTGTATTAGTATCAATTATATTTTGGAAGCTAGATGATCGAACTTCTTTCTTAATAAAACAATCTGAACAAGTTTTTCAACGCTTAGAAAGAAATTCATCAGTTGATATTGGTATCTTCTGTAATGAAGATGCTAATTTGAACAAAGCCAACGAAGATAGAAACATTTTTAATCAGATTATTACATATGGAAAGTTATTTAGATCAACTTTTCTTATTACGGGGATTGTAGGTATCTTCGGTATTATTCTTTTCATTTTGATATCATTAGGTTGTATAAGTTTATGAGTTTCTGTTTAACATAAAATCTCTTATGGCTGAAAACAGACATTTTAATTGGGAAATAACATAGCTGTATGCTTAAGTATAACTTCCAAACTCTACCTATAGGAATTGGGCCGAGTATGACTCAATTCCTTTGAATATCCTAATAGCTTTTTTAGCTAATAATGTATAAGTCAAGAATTTTGACTTGAGCTATTTTTTGATCCCTCTACGCTTGGTATTCTCAAACTGCCCTTTCCCAAAAGTTTGCATGTTCCTTAAACACTTTACTCTTAGACGCTGTTCGTCCTTAGCAGGATCTGTAAGATATTCAATTACAGTAACGAATCTTTCCCAATCCCCCTCATTGTTTCTCGACACCATTCCAATTCCAATATCACAACCTGCCATGCGTAGTTTAAGAATGTATTCCTTATTATGAAGGTTAAAATAGCAACCATGTCCTTGAGTAATCTCTTGCCATTTCTCCCCTACACGTTGCGCATAATAAGAGCCATTTTGTACTTTAGTTCCATCATACATAAGCAATAGGTGTACGTGATAACCACGTTCCTTACCCTGTTCAATTGCCCATGAATATCCATGAAGATTACTAAAGAAAGTATCTTGATTAGATAGTCTATTACGCATAATTTCAAAATGACGATAGAATTGCTCTATTGTGATTTGCTGTTTTGAATCATTTAAATATCCTAAGTCAACACGAACGATGAGAAGCTTTGTATAGTGATTAAATAGCTGTTCAGCATATTCCAGCAGGCTTTCAGTATTATCTTGTTCTTGCAGCCTAAACTGATGCAGATCTCGCTCAATCTCTCCTTTTAACATCTTAAGCATCTTTTCATAAAATGCTAGTTGCTCATCATCGAATTCCAAAACAAAATCATAACTATCTATTTGTTTTACAACCAGATCAAAGCGGATTTGATCAATAAGCAATTTCAGCATTATGAAGGCTTTAATATAATCACTATAGTAATAATCAGGATTGTAAATGTTATTAAATAGCTCAAGCAACTCTTTAAAATCTTGTTTTTGAGAATAATTAAACCCAGTAATATTAATATCGATGACAAATTTTTCAACTGCAAATAGGATTTCAGTTTCAGAATAAGGCTTGGTACTCAGTGTAGTGATTGACATGTGATATCTCCTAAGAAAATATTTTCACCATCACATCAGTCATTTCTATATTTTTTAATTATTGCACTTCCAATTTAAAAATTTATTAATATAAAAATTTAAACTTAAACATACTTATTATTAAATCATAAAAAATTCAGCACAATTAAAATTCAAAAATAATGATATAAATCCAAATTAATTTATAAATATTCTAAAGTAATAATATAAGTAACCAACTAACAGGTTCAGAAATATATATAGAAATAACCTGAAAATCTTGAGTTTTTCATCTATTTCAGCCCTTCATTATTAGAAATACACTAGAAGACAATGTAAGCTAAAGTTAACCAATTCCATAAAATCAAATACTTATATTAGACAAAAAACAATTAAGCTACCTAAATATCAACTATATATCACCCAAATATCATCAAAATACAAATGAAAATGACTCAATATTTTTCTTGATTTATCACTAAATTCAAATAATAATTAGCGATAAAATTAATTGTAATATCAAAGATCAAAAATGAGCGGATTTGACCCAGGAACCAACGACATAAACGACCAATTCAATAGTTTTACAGAAGATCAATTTTACTGGTTACATGAGTGTCTATTTCCTCAAAATCAAAGTGAAAGAAGTATTGGGGATATTAATTTATTAAGAAAAGAGTGTTTAAACCTCTTAACAAATAATCAAAAAACTCAAGCAGAAATATTAAATAAGTTAGAGCTATTAAAAATTATTTCTGAAACTTTTTTTAATTGGATATCTGATACAGATACTAGAAATTTAATATGGGTAAAACGTAAAATAGATTTCGAATTACTCAAACAAAACACCTCATTCTTTGGAAAAAGCAACAATGAAAAAACATTTAATAGCAAATTTAGACTTTGTATATCTTTTAATGAAATTTATTCAGTAAATCCAGAAATTAATAATTACACCATACACAAACCCTACCTTAATGCACATGATAAAAAAATTAAATTTGTTGAGAATCTTAAAAATCAATGGAGCAATTGGATAACACAAACAGCTAATTTTTCAAATTGGCTCGAAAAATTAGATCAAAATGCTCTTCAGTGGTGCTACAACTACATTTCCAAGAAAGAATCACCCCTTACAAAAACTAATATTGAGAAAAATATAACACCCATCAAAGTATTGATTTTAATTGATAATATTACATTTGAAACAATTGATTCTTATACAATTTATATAGATAGATTAAAAAAATCTTGGTCTCAATATAAATTTAAATCTTCTAATAAAGTAAAAAATAAATATCATCTCCCACTAACTAAAAACTCTATAAATATTTTAGAACAACTAGCTGAATTTAAAAATAAAAGTGAAGCTGACGTTATGGAAGAACTTTTAAAAAAGGAATTTAAAAAACTAATGTGTGATGAGCGAGGAAATTTAAAATACTAAATAAGATAAGATTTTACAGTATTATTTAAGTTCCTGAATCTACTATTTTCAAACCAATAACAGATTCAGGTAATATAATAAATGCAACTAGCCTACAAGAGCTTACAGTCCAGTTATTGTAAGATCCCACTATACAAATGAAACTTTATCAGGTTAACAACTATTTGTTATTGTGCTACTTTCAAAAAATCAATCAATGTTGAATGTTCAGAGTTTTTTAGGCCTAAAGTGTATCCACTTTAAATTTTGGTTAAGGTTATCTTTTACTTGTCTAATTTTCTTGAAAAAAAGTATAATCAAATCAGAAACCGTTAATCACGCTACTCTGATAACTATCAGTGTATAAATTAGTACTTTTATTTTTTACGGTATATTTTGCGGTAAAAAACCAAATTCAATAAATATTATTTATATTTTTCAATTATATACCTACACACTTCGAGTCCCGCAGGGCGCACCATGCATTCCCCTGCTTCTGTGCAGGGAGTTTTCGTTTCATTCTATTTTTACCAATAATCAGCCCATAGCCTAAATAGAACATCCTCCATTTTTCCAATCCATTGTCAGCCAATTTCATAAAAGAAATTCATCCGCCAGCCTTTACACGCTGTTATAGATTGATGAAAACTCTTAAAATCACATTTAAGCCATAGCTTCTTAGGCCATAATTAAGATCAGCATAGCCAAATAATGTGATTGATTTATCAAAAAAATACTGTATTTATCACAAATAATAAAAAATAATTTAAATCTACAAGTCAATTTTTTAAATAATTTATTTTTTAAAAACAAACAATTAAATTAAAATTATTTTAACAATAAGTGAAACTTCTTCCATCTCTAATATTTTTATAAATGTTTTTATTCCTAGAGCATTTACTCTTATTTTTTTTGTGCTATTTTTGTCACATGGAGTAACAATTAACCGTATTGGAAATGATAAATCCTCCATACCAATACACCTAATAAAAACCGCCCCAAAATTGCATACCAAGGAAAGACAAAGAATGAAATTAAAAACGCTAACAACTGCCTTAATTCTTGCCTCATTACCAGCAACTGGCGTATTTGCTGCAGCATTAGATCGTTCTGGTCAATCTATTGCCGCATTTTTACAGCCGGGCAATTATTTTGAAGCAGGTATTTCTGTTCTCAATCCTGATGTTTCAGGTACAACTAATGCCGCCTTGGGCAGTCAAGCAACTGGCGATATGGCTGGTGATTATTATTTCCCTTCTGCAGCTTTAAAATTACAGCTGACAGATAATTTTTCATTTGGTTTACTATATGATCAACCATTTGGCGCAGACGCTGAATACACACAATCTGCTGCATTTACCAACCCTTATCAAGGAAATACAAAGGTTGAGGTAAACACACAAAATATTTCCATGATTTTTGGCTTCCAGCCAACTCAAAACTGGAATATTTATGCAGGTCCCGTTTATCAAACAGTTAAAGGTGATGTATCCCTTCGTGGCGCAGCTTATAGTGTTTTAGGCGGTGTACACCCTAATTTAGGTGCCTTACCAGCCACATCACTGCCTGGCTATGATGCCAAAATCAGCGAAGATGGTTCTGTTGGCTGGCTGGCTGGTTTAGCGTATCAAATTCCTGAAATTGCACTTAAAGCATCTCTAACCTACCGCTCTGAAATTGATCATGATATATATGTCAATGAAACAATTCCTAGCCTTACCGCTCTAAGTTCCGGCTTAGTCACAAGCCCATACACCGAAGGTAAAACAACAATTACCACCCCTCAATCTGTTAACCTTGATTTTCAAACCGGTATCATGGCTGACACTGTTGCGTTTGCCAATCTGCGCTGGGTAAACTGGAAAGACTTCTCCATCCGCCCAAACAAGTTCGGACAAGCAGCCAAACTTCTCGGACAAAATGCAAATGTAAATCAACCTAATGGCTTTGATTTAGTCGCTTATTCTGATGATCAAATTTCAGCGACTGTTGGTGTTGGTCGTAAGCTTAGTGAACAATGGGCAGGCAACGTTTCTGTTGGCTATGACACTGGCGCAGGCAACCCTGTTTCAACTTTAGGCCCAACAGAAGGCTATTGGAGCGCAGGTGTCGGCGTTCAGTTCAGCCCTGCTGCCAACTACTTTATTGCAGGCGGTGTTAAATACCTATGGCTGGGTGATGCTGATGCGCAATCAGGCTCTCAGTTTGGCACACCAGCAACAGTGGCCAAGTTTGAAGACAACAATGCTTGGGCATACGGCCTGAAAATTGGTTACCGCTTCTAATAATATGATGTAATAAATAGGCTGCAGTTCACTGCAGTCTATTTTAAATGTCTAAAATTAAGGCATTTAAACTATCCTCTAAACACCCTGCTCCAAATAAAATATTTACTCTAATTATTATTTAAAAATCATTTAGATAGATTGCTTTAAATAGAACTATTGCTCTATACAACTATTTTTTTTGCATTGTTCAGTTCATTTATAGAGCTGTCTAAAGTATTTACTCATTTTTTTAATATGTTACTTTCCCTACATTGATTGTTGACTAAAAGTTACAAACAGGGAAAACTCATGCAGCTCAGCCAGTTATCTAAAGCTATTCTTATCACATTATTGCCTTCTACTTCTGTATTTGCGGCAGGCCTAGACCGTTCAGGACAGTCTATTTCAGCCTTTTTACAGCCCGGCAATTATGCAGAGGCAGGAATTTCCGTACTCGATCCAACCGTAGAAGGTAAAGCAAAATCATCTTTGGGCGGCGGCAATCTTTCAGATATGGGTGATGACTATTACTTCCCTAGCGCTGCGATTAAAGTTCAAGCGACAGATGAAATTTCATTAGGTCTTTTATACGATCAGCCATTTGGAGCAGATGCAACTTACGGCATTGATTCTGGCTTATTTAATCAAGGTACGGAATCAACAACAGTAAAAGTGCGCACAAACAATTTAACTGCGCTGATTGGCTATCAGCCCACTGAAAACTGGAACTTCTATGCCGGCCCAGTATGGCAAACAGTAAAAGCGGATATCTCTTTACGCGGCAGCGCTTATTCACTGCTCAGCGGCTATGACATTCATGTTAAGCAGAAAGACGCATATGGCTGGGCTGCCGGTTTTGCTTACCAAATTCCTGAAATTGCGTTAAAGGCAGCCGTAACGTACCGTTCTGAAATTAAACACAAAACTAATGCGGTAGAGACAAGCAATTTAGCAACTTTAGGTGCAAGCATTCCATCAACAGGACACCCATACAGCCCTTATAAACCCTTTTTAGCAACTTTAGGCTATAAAGAAAGTACCCTCGATGCCACCACACCTCAATCTGTCAATGTTGATTTGCAAACAGGGATTACGGCCAATACGTTAGTGTTTGCAAACCTGCGCTGGGTACACTGGGATCAATTTGCTGTAAAACCGGCTTTGTTAGCTCAAGCTTCATCATTTGCAGCTGGCAAAGCTCAAAATTTAATTGATTACTCAGATGATCAATACTCTGTAACAGCAGGTTTATCGCGTAAATTTAATGATCAATGGGCCGGTACAGCGGCAATTGGCTGGGACTCAGGCGCTGGCAACCCCGTGACTACATTGGGCCCTACTGAAGGTTACTGGAGTGTTGGCCTAGGCGGTCAATACAGCCCTGCAGAAAACTATTTTATTCAAGCAGGGGTAAAATACTTCTGGCTAGGCGATGCTGAAGCGCAAACTGGCGGACAAGTAAAAGCAGACTTTACTGATAACCATGCTCTAGGCTATGGCTTAAAAATTGGTTACAAATTCTAATATTTTTGTGCAAACAAGGCTCTTCTTAGAGCCTTTTTGTTTTTATAA
>JASLHF010000169.1 GCA_030152275.1 Acinetobacter sp.
AGATATTAAACCATCTCATACCATGCAGGCAGCAATGGAAGAACAGGCCGCAGCAGAGCGTCAGCGCCGCGCAACTGTCACCAAAGCAGATGGTGAAAAACAGGCTGCTATTTTGGAGGCGGATGGCCGTTTGGAAGCATCGCGCCGTGATGCAGAAGCCCAAGTGGTGTTAGCGCAGGCCTCACAAAAAGCCATTGAGCTGGTGACTTCAGCGATAGGCGATAAAGAAATTCCGGTGGCGTACCTGCTGGGGGAACAGTACGTAAAAGCCATGCAGGATATGGCGAAATCGAATAATGCTAAAACCGTCGTACTGCCGGCCGATCTGATGAACACTATTCGCGGCGTAATGGGCCGCAGCAGCTAAAATTCTATATTTTCAAATAAATAGGCAGCATAAATGCTGCCTATTTTTATTTCCGATGCGAAAATATCAGCAGAGTTTGTGAAATTATGGTTAAATTTCACGTTATTTTTTGAAATTTTTTGAATCGGCAGCGGGGGAAATGATTTTTGCCTTGCGGTGTATCCTATTGCCTTTTCATATTTCGCTCTGCTGTGCAACTCAAAAACGGATATCGTATGAGCTCCCTAAATCCAACCCTAATCACGTTTCTTTTCTATATTGTCGCGATGGTCGTCATAGGCTTAATTGCTTACCGGGCGACCAGCAACTTTTCAGATTACATTTTAGGGGGCCGCCGTTTAGGAAGTTTTGTTACTGCGCTTTCTGCTGGCGCCTCTGATATGAGCGGCTGGCTGCTGATGGGTTTACCCGGCGCGATTTATCTGTCTGGCCTGTCTGAAATGTGGATTGCCATTGGCCTAATTATTGGCGCGTGGTTAAACTGGCTGCTGGTGGCTGGCCGCCTGCGTGTGCATACCGAAGTCCAAAACAATGCCCTAACCCTGCCGGATTATTTTTCCAACCGCTTTAATGATCAGAAGAAAATCCTGCGTATTGTTTCAGCTTTTGTCATTTTAATTTTCTTTGCCATCTATTGCGCATCCGGCATGGTGGCTGGCGCACGCCTGTTTGAAAGCATGTTCGGCTTATCTTACAGCACTGCATTGTGGATCAGCGCGATTGCCACAGTCAGCTATGTATTCATTGGCGGCTTTTTAGCCGTCAGCTGGACAGATACGATTCAGGCCGGCTTTATGATTTTTGCGCTGCTGCTAACGCCAATTGTGGTGATCTTATCATTCTCGGATTTAAGCCAAATTACCGTTGCACTGGATGCTGCCCGTCCGCATGCGATGGATGTATTTGGCAATTTAAGCTTTATTGCTATTTTGTCGCTGTTGGCGTGGGGCTTAGGCTATTTTGGCCAGCCGCATATTTTAGTGCGCTTTATGGCAGCAGATTCTGTTAAATCGATTCCGAATGCGCGCCGTATCGGCATGACCTGGATGACACTGTGCCTTGGCGGCGCGGTGGCAGCAGGCTTCTTCGGCATTGCTTATTTCCAGCAAAATCCAGAACTGGCCGCTGTTGTTAATGCCAATCCTGAAACTGTTTTTATGGAATTAACCAAAATTCTGTTCAACCCTTGGGTGGCCGGCATTGTTTTGGCGGCTATTTTAGCAGCCATTATGAGTACACTCAGCTGCCAGCTTCTGGTCTGCTCAAGCACCTTGACTGAAGATTTTTATAAATCGTTCCTGCGTAAAAATGCCTCTCAAAAAGAATTAGTGTGGGTCGGCCGCTTAATGGTTCTGGCGATTGCCCTGCTTGCGATCTTCATGGCCGGCAACCCAGATTCGAAGGTACTGGGCTTGGTGGCTTATGCATGGGCCGGTTTTGGCGCTGCTTTTGGACCGCTGATCATCCTGTCTCTGTTCTGGAAACGCATGACCTTAAATGGCGCGCTGGCCGGCATGATTGTGGGTGCAGTGATGGTGATTCTATGGAAAAATGTCTGGGGCTCTACCGGTGTCTATGAAATTATTCCGGGCTTTATTTGTTCAATGGCCGCAATTGTTATTGTCAGCCTGATGGGCAAAGCGCCAGGTAAAGAAATTACTGACCGCTTTGAAGAAGCCGACCGCATTTACCGCGAAAGCAAGTGATTTAAGCTTAAATCAGGCTATTCAAACTAAATAAAAAAAGAGGACCTCATGTCCTCTTTTTTTTGCAATGAATTTTATTTGCGCTTTAACGCCTTAAGCATTCTTTGACGGTTTAAGCTCCGCCTAAAACGCCGCATTAAATTTTGAAAGCTAAATGCTGTATATCTTAAAAAAACCGTATCTTACAAATACTGCCTTTAAAACAGTAACGCCATTCAGCGCATCAATGCCTAACTTTTTCGTGACAGCAGGAACTGAGTAATGCGGATAAGCTCTTCAGCATCTGCGCCAAAAAAATCCAGCGCCTGCATGGCCTGATTATGCAGCGTTTGCGCATAGACTTTGGCGCTCTCTAGCCCCATTAGTGCAGGATAAGTCGATTTTTCCGCCTGCAGATCTTTGCCTGCTGTTTTTCCCAAAACCTCAGTATCCGCGACAATATCTAAAATATCATCCTGTACTTGAAAAGCTAAACCTATGGCCTGTCCATATTCACGCAGTTTTGGAATGGCGCCGTCACGGCCATCAAATAAAGTCACCGCCGCCATCATAACGGCAGCCGTAATCAATGCGCCGGTTTTATTGCGGTGAATATTCTCTAGCGCTTCCTGTGAAATGCTTTTACCTTCAGCCTGCAAATCCAGCACCTGTCCATTCACCATTTTTGAAGAGGCCGTGGCAAGAATCTGCATTTGCTTCAGCACAACTGCGGCATCGACCGCCGGCCCAGTGTCAAACAAACGGCTGCCCAGCACTTCAAAAGCCATCGACTGCAATATGTCACCGGCAAGCAATGCCGTATCTTCTCCAAAAGCCGCATGACAAGTCGGCTGGCCGCGGCGCAGCAGATCATTGTCCATACACGGCAAGTCATCGTGCGCCAACGAATAGCAATGAATGAATTCAATCGCAACAGCTGCGCGGCGTACTGCGGCCATATTGGTATTTGACTTTAAAGCGCCAGCCGCATAGCACAGCGCCGGACGCACGCGCTTGCCGCCCAGCATCACCGCATGATGTACCGCGCCTTTTAACGGTTCAGGAATAGCAAACGCATCTAAAGCCGTTAATAAATCATCATGAATACGCTGCTGCGCTTGCTGTAATGCATTTGCTGACATATCGGTAAGTGCTGACACATTCGCCTCGAAAAAACAGTCGGAATTAATCTTATATGGGACGCAGTGTGCTTCCTTATAAGCCTCACTGCAGGCATTACCTGCTTGCTGGCATCATACTGCTTTCTGCCAGCTTTCTCTATGCTCAATGCTTAAATTCGCGCTTGGTTTCATCCTGTTCCCCCTAAATAGCCTTAAAGTTATTCACATGGGGACAGCGCTGCTGTAAGGCTTAACCTCAGTTGCTGTATAATAAAACACCTGATTTTTTTGCCGGCCTTTAGCGCCATATAGTGCCTGATCCGCCTGCTCAATCAAATATTCAAAATCTTCAGCCTGCGTGCAATGCGCTACCCCGCAAGACAGCGAAATATTCATGCCATTGCTTTGCCAAAGCTTAGCGCTTTGCTCAATATGCCTTCTGCACTGCTCCAGCAGGCTGCACGCCTCATGCAGCGTGTAATCTGCCAGCAAAATGACAAACTCATCGCCGCCATAACGGTAAATCCGCTGCTGAAGCGCTGCTGGCAGCAAGCTCTGCAAATCCGAACTCAGGCGCTGCAGTACACGGTCGCCCGCATTGTGGCCAAAACAGTCATTAATCATTTTAAAATTATCTATATCGATCAGCGCCAAACACAGCTGCGCGGTATCGCCCTGCTTCATATCTGCACGGTATTGTTTAAAATGAAAATCAAAACTGCGCCGGTTCAGCACTTTGGACAAATGATCATAATCGCTCAGCCTTTTCAGCGTCATATTGCACTGACGCAAACTTTGAGACTCCTGCTTTAAACGGGTAATTTCTGTCGAGCATACCCAGACATATCTCAACTGGGTGTCGTGATCAAAGATAGGCCTCACATTTAGCCAAAAGTATTTATCCTCCAGCTGGAATTCCAAATGATCTGCCACGCCCTGTTGTTGAACTTGCTCCACAATTCCAGCATAAACATCTGCAGAATGCGCGCAAACCTGCGCAATCAGCTTATGCGTAAGCGCATCTGGCTGAGCATCATAATGCGCCGCAAACTGCGCATTGGCATGAATAATTTCCCCCGCAGGCGACAGCAGCACCGAAGACATCGGAAGCAAATCAATCACTTCTTTAGAAGGCATGTTTGGCAGCGTTTTTTTCATTTCCCGCACAATCTCAATTGGTTTTTTCAAGGTATAGCTACGCGAAATGCTATCAAAATAATAAAAGTTAAAATCACAGTATATTTCTAATGTTTTCTGCATACTTTATCTTATTTTAATATTTATAATTTTATGCAAAGCTTATCTAAATTAATGATTAAGAATTAAATTGCGTTTAATTCAGGCAAAAAAAAAGCCTCATTCAATGAGGCTTTTTTGCGCTTTCTTTAAAAATTTAGCTTAAGGCTTCACATCTAGCGTATCTGCTGGAACCCGTACCCAGCCTTCCATCAGCACCCGGGCGCTGCGGCTCATGACCGCTTTTTTCACCGCCCATTGACCTTCTTCCAAAACAGCCTGCGCACCAACCCGCAGCGTGCCAGAGGGATGGCCAAAACGCACTGCTTCACGCTCACCGCCGCCAGCTGCCAAATTCACCAAGGTTCCCGGAACTGCAGCGGCTGTGCCAATTGCAACAGCTGCCGTACCCATCATTGCATGATGCAGCTTGCCCATAGACAGCGCGCGTACCAATAAATCGGTATCCTGTTCAGCAATTGCTTTGCCGCTAGAAGATATATATGCCTTAGGTTTGGAAACAAAAGCAATTTTAGGTGTGTGCTGGCGTGTTTTCGCTTCAGCCAAATCCTGAATTAAGCCCATTTGCTTTGCGCCATAAGCACGAATTTTTTCAAACCGCGCAAGCGCTTTCGCATCGCCATTAATTGCATCTTGCAATTCTGTTCCTTCATAACCAATGTCTTCAGCATTCAGGAAAATGGTTGGAATACCTGCATTAATGAAAGTTGCAGCAAAGCTGCCTTCATCCGGAACAGTCAAGGTATCGACAACATTACCTGTTGGGAACATTGCGCCGCCGTCTTCACCATCATCAGCTGGATCTAAAAATTCAATTTGCACTTCAGCGGCTGGAAAGGTCACGCCGTCCAGTTCAAAGTCGCCAATTTCCTGAACTTGGCCATTGAACATGGGTACATGCGCAATAATGGTCTTTTCAATATTGGCCTGCCAAATATGCACGGTGCAAATGCCGTTTTCCGGAATTTTCTGCGCATCAATTAAACCATTGCTAATTGCAAAAGCGCCGACAGCAGCAGTTAAATTGCCGCAGTTGCCGCTCCAATCAACAAATGCGCTGTCAATGGACACTTGGCCAAACAAATAGTCCACATCATGATGCGGCTTTGCGCTGCGCGCTAAAATTACTGTTTTACTGGTGCTGGAACTGGCACCGCCCATACCGTCAATTTGCTTGCCATAAGGATCTGGACTGCCAATCACGCGCAATAAAAGCTGATCACGCGCTGGCCCTGGAGTTTGTGCCTCAACAGGCAAATCATCCAGCTTAAAGAATACGCCTTTGCTGGTACCGCCACGCATATAAGTTGCTGGAATTCTCATTTGAGGTGCAAACGGCATTTTTGAATCCTTCCTATTTATCATTGTATTGCGCCAATTCAAGGAATTTGGCATTTTTGCATCATACCTTTTTTTCAAGTTAATTTATCATTCACATGACTTAAGTATAAAAAAACAGCATCCGCATACAGTGCTTGATGCTAAACCAAACTGCATTTACAAATTTAATAAAATTAATCTATTGATTAATATATTTTTTATGAACATTTATTAATTTATTATATTTTATAAATACTATAACAAAAATTCATATATTTTGAGCTACTAGGCTATTTCATTTCAATCTATTACAATTGTTCACTTACTCCATTGTCGGGCGAGTACTTTGAACAACGATTCTTCACAACTTCAGCGCGGCTTAAAAAACCGTCACATCCAGCTCATTGCCATGGGCGGTGCGATTGGTACCGGCCTGTTTTTAGGTTCTGCGCAAGTCATTCAGTCTGCCGGTCCATCCATTATTTTGGGTTATGCCATTGGCGGCCTGATTGCTTTCTTAATCATGCGCCAGTTAGGCGAAATGATTGTACATGAGCCTGTCGCCGGTTCTTTTAGCCATTTTGCCTATAAATATTGGGGCAAATTTCCCGGCTTTTTAGCTGGCTGGAACTACTGGATTTTATATGTTCTGGTCGCAATGACCGAACTGACTGCTGTCGCCAAATATATCAATTACTGGTGGCCGCATATTCCAGCATGGATGTCAGTGCTGTTCTTTTTCGTTGTAATTACACTGATTAATCTCGGCAATGTGAAATTTTACGGCGAATCAGAATTTTGGCTGGCCATTATTAAAGTGACCGCTGTTGTATCGATGATTTTGTTCGGCTTATATTTATTAATTACTGCCGATGCAAACTCGACCGCATCATTCTCAAATTTATGGACAGCTGGAGGCTTTTTCCCGAACGGATTTGAAGGCCTATTCTATATGCTGGCATTTTTAATGTTCGCCTTTGGCGGTATTGAACTGATCGGCATGGCGGCAGCAGAAGCTGAAAATCCAGAAAAAACCATCCCAAAAGCCATCAACCAAGTGGTTTTCCGAATTCTGATTTTCTATGTTGGTTCCTTGACCATTTTGCTGTCTTTAGTACCTTGGAATCAGCTTGAACTGGGCGGTTTAGACAAAAGTCCATTCGTAATGATCTTTAGCCAGCTAGGCATCAATTGGGCAGCCCATTTGCTGAACTTCATTATTTTGACTGCAGCCCTATCTGTATATAACAGCGGCATGTACGCCAACAGCCGCATGCTTTACGGTCTTGCACAGCAAGGCAATGCGCCCAAGGTCTTTCTAAAAGTTAACCGCCAAGGCGTGCCAATCCCAGCTGTGCTGTTCTCTGCACTGCTCATCTTTGGCTGTGTTCTGCTGAACTATTTTGTGCCAGAAGATGCGCTTGGCCACTTAATTTATATTGTTGTTGGCGCACTGGTATTAAACTGGGCCATGATCTCTTTAACCCATTTTAAATTTATGCGGCACATGAAAAAGCTGGGTGAAAAAACTAAATTCCCTGCGCTTTGGTCACCATTCAGCAACGTAATTGTTCTGCTGTTCATCTGCACGATTTTATACATTATGTGGACACAAGGCTTTAAAGAATCCGTTTATATGATTCCTGTTTGGATTATCGTCATGTTTGGATTGTTTAAATCTTTGGCATCAAAACAGCAAGATTGATCCAATACTGCACAAAGAAAAAGTTATTGCTCCGGCAATAGCTTTTTTTTTGCCATAAATTAGAGTACATTAACTGCGCTTTTGCGCCCTTAGCTTAACTGGATAGAGCAGTTGCCTCCTAAGCGACCGACGTGGGTTCGAGTCCCGCAGGGCGCACCATCCTTTTAAAACCGCCCCTTCGTGCTGGGCTATTCCTGCAGATTGCTATCAGCCCGATCAGCAAGAAATGGCATAAATAGAATGCTTTTCAATTTTTATGTTCCATCACCTTTCTATTGAACCGCAGATATCTAGCTGACGGCATATTCACCTAACAATGAAACACCCATGCTGTCACAACTTCAAAATAACAATAGCAACAAGCTTTATGCTCTGCAGTCTAATTTATGCTTGAGTAAAATATTGCATCAACTCCATAGTATCTTGGGCCATATTTAAAGCTATCATGACAGTATAATGTGATTGATTTATCAAAAAAATACTGTATTTATCACGTATTTGAAAAATATTTTTTATTTTTTAAACCCGCCTGAACAATAATTTTAAATTATAAAACAATACCTTAGATCTTGTTTATTTGAACAATAAGTGAAACTTCTCCCATCGCATGTTTTTTTATAAATGTTTTTATTCCTAGAGCATTTACTCTTATTTTTTTTGTGCTATTTTTGTCACATGGAGTAACAATTAACCGTATTGGAAATGATAAATCCTCCATGCCAATACACCTAATAAAAACCGCCCCAAAATTGCATACCAAGGAAAGACAAAGAATGAAATTAAAAACGCTAACAACTGCCTTAATTCTTGCATCATTACCAGCAACTGGCGTATTTGCTGCAGCATTAGATCGTTCTGGTCAATCTATTGCCGCATTTTTACAGCCGGGGAACTATTTTGAAGCGGGTATTTCTGTTCTAAATCCTGATGTTTCAGGTACAACAAATGCCGCCTTGGGCAGCCAAGCAACTGGCGATATGGCGGGTGACTATTACTTCCCTTCCGCAGCTTTAAAATTGCAGCTGACAGATAATTTTTCATTTGGCTTACTATATGACAAACCATTTGGTTCAGATGCCGAATATACTCAATCTGTAGCATTTACCAACCCTTATCAAGGAAATACAAAGGTTGAGGTAAACACACAAAATATTTCCATGATTTTTGGCTTCCAGCCGACTCAAAACTGGAATATTTATGCTGGTCCCGTTTATCAAACAGTTAAAGGTGATGTGTCCCTTCGTGGCGCAGCGTACAGTGTATATGGCGGTTATAACGGTGCAACTGCAGCCCCTGCAGCCAACATTCAAGCATACGATGCAAATATCGGTGAAGACTCATCTGTTGGCTGGCTGGCGGGTTTAGCGTATCAAATCCCTGAAATTGCACTTAAAGCATCTCTAACTTACCGTTCTGAAATCAAGCATGATGTAAATGTTCAAGAAACTATCGTTAATCCAGCATTACTCGGCTTACCGGCGGCGTTAATCTCTGGCTACACTGATGGCACGACTGATATAACAACACCTCAATCGGTTAACCTTGATTTTCAAACCGGCATCATGGCTGACACTGTTGCGTTTGCAAACTTGCGCTGGGTAAACTGGAAAGACTTTTCTATCAATCCAAACAAATTTGGCCAATTAGCAACTGCTTTAAGCAAAGCGGGTAAAGTTCCAAACAAAACTAATGGCTTTGATTTAGTGGCTTATAGCGATGACCAATACTCAGCAACTGTAGGTGTAGGCCGTAAATTAAGCGAAAAATGGGCAGGCAACGTTTCTGTTGGCTATGACACTGGTGCAGGCAACCCTGTTTCAACTTTAGGCCCAACAGAAGGCTATTGGAGTGCAGGTGTTGGCGTTCAGTTCAGCCCTGCTGCCAACTACTTTATTGCAGGCGGTGTTAAATACCTATGGCTGGGTGATGCTGATGCGCAATCAGGCGCACAATTTGGCACACCAGAAACAGTGGCCAAGTTTGAAGACAACAATGCTTGGGCATACGGTCTAAAAATTGGTTACCGTTTCTAATAATATAATTTAATAAACAGACTGCAGTTCACTGCAGTCTGTTTTCTATTTTAAATGCCTAAAATTAAGGCATTTAAAATACCCCCTAAACACCCAGATCCAAATAAAATATTTACTCTAATTATTATTTAAAAATCATTTAGATAGATTGCTTTAAATAGAACTATTGCTCTATACAACTGTTTTTTTTGTATTGTTCAGTTCATTTATAGAGCGGTCTAAAGTATTTACTCATTTTTTTAATATGTTACTTTCCCTGCATTGATTGTTGACTAAAAGTTACAAACAGGGAAAACTCATGCAGCTCAGCCAGTTATCTAAAGCTATTCTCATCACTTTACTGCCTTCAACTTCTGTATTTGCAGCAGGCCTAGACCGTTCTGGGCAGTCTATTTCAGCCTTTTTACAGCCCGGTAATTACGCAGAAGCAGGAATTTCCGTACTCGATCCAACTGTAGAAGGTAAAGCAAAATCATCTTTGGGCGGCGGCAATCTGTCAGATATGGGTGATGACTATTATTTCCCTAGCGCTGCGATTAAAGTTCAAGCGACAGATGAAATTTCTTTAGGTCTTTTATACGATCAGCCATTCGGTGCAGATGCAACTTACGGCATTGATTCCGGCGTATTTAATAAAGGTACAGAATCAACTACAGTGAAAGTGCGCACAAACAATTTAACTGCGCTTATTGGCTATCAGCCAACTGAAAACTGGAACTTCTATGCCGGCCCAGTATGGCAAACAGTAAAAGCGGATATCTCTTTACGCGGCAGCGCTTATTCACTGCTCAGCGGTTATAACATTCATGTTAAACAGAAAGACGCATATGGCTGGGCTGCCGGTTTTGCTTACCAAATTCCTGAAATTGCGTTAAAAGCTGCTGTAACGTATCGTTCAGAAATTAAGCACAAAGCAACTGGTGAAGAAACTTATACGCTTTCATCTCCTATGACTGTTGCTCCTGGTGTTACTCTACCTACAGGTACTACGATCGGTTTAGCTGACGCTCGTGTTGATGCAATTACACCGCAATCTGTAAACGTAGATTTACAAACTGGTATTGCTGCAAACACTTTAGCTTTTGCTAACCTTCGCTGGGTTCATTGGGATCAATTTGCAGTAACACCGCAAGCATTATTCCAACGTTCAGGCGGCAACAATTTAATTGATTATTCTGACGATCAGTACTCAATCACTACAGGTATTTCTCGTAAGTTCAATGATAAATGGGCGGGTACTGCAGCTGTGGGTTATGACTCTGGTGCTGGCAACCCTATTACGACTTTAGGCCCTGTTGAAGGGAATTGGAATGTTGGTCTAGGTGGTCAATATAGTCCTGCTGAAAACTATTTCATCCAAGCAGGTGTTAAATACTTCTGGTTAGGTGATGCTGAAGCGCAAACTGGCGGACAAGTAAAAGCAGACTTTACTGATAACCATGCTCTAGGCTATGGCTTAAAAATTGGTTACAAATTCTAATATTTTTGTGCAAACAAGGCTCTTCTTAGAGCCTTTTTGTTTTTATAA
>JASLHF010000207.1 GCA_030152275.1 Acinetobacter sp.
CGGCCATTTATTTCCGCTTCGATGCCGTGTTCTGCCAGCTCATTGCGCAGCTTGTCGATCACGAACTGAATATATTGTTCGCGCTCTAAGCGCTTTTCATTCAGCAGTGATGCAATTTCTTTATAGCGCTCCGGCGCTAAATAGCGGAACGCTAAATCTTCCAGCTCCCATTTTAATTGCGCAATGCCTAAACGGTGCGCCAATGGCGAGTAAATAGTTAAAATTTCACGCGCGACACGTTCTTGGCGTTCTTTGCTGGAATGCGCAAGCTCCCGCAAGGCATAAGTCCGTTCGGCCAGTTTGATCAATACAACCCGAACATCTTCCGTTACAGAAATCAGCATTTTATAAATGCCGCTTAAGTGCTCACGCTGATTATTATTAAAATGATCTTCTAAACGCTTATTCTGTTCAATCAGCTCTGAGAGCTTACCCATAGCCAGTGCGCCTTTGACTAGGCCATGCACCTGCTCGCCAAATTTTTCCTGCACTTCATCCAGCGACATGACTTCTTCACGCACGCTGCGGTACAGCATCGCCGCTGACAAGGTATCTTCATCTACATGCAGATGCGCTAAAATATCGGCCATTTCAATGCCGGTATAAAAAGTATTGGAGCGGTGATGCACCGTACTGTCCAATTCCTGCTGTAAAGTCAGCTGTGCAACTTCTTCCAGCTGCTCAAGGGGCGCCCCCAGCAAGCCGCGTACACGATCCAGCCATTCCGCCAAATCATGCAGCGCTTGATCGGCATGTTCTACAGTCGCTTCCTGAGACAGTTCATTTAAACGCCCCGGGAGCTGTTCACGCACTGTGACCATACCCTACTCCTACTTTTACTTTTTTACTCTTCATTATAACTTAAATCATTCAGCCGGTTTTCTTGCTCAAACAGCGCAATTGATTCGACATGAGCGGTATGGGTAAACATATCCATTACGCCTGTCTTTTTCAGCTGGTAGCCCTGCTGTGCCAGAATGCCTGCATCCCGCGCCAGCGTTGCCGGATTACATGATACATAAACGATTCTTTTTGCACCAAACTTGGGCACATAATGCATTATTTCTTCCGCACCTGAACGCGGCGGGTCAATCAATAATGCATCAAATCCTTGTTTTGCCCAAGAATGATGCGAAAAATCTTTTGTTAAATCTTGTGAATAAAACTGAATCCAATCCATGTCGCTGCGTTTAGCATTTTCTGCACCGCGCTGCGCCATTTCTGAACTGCCTTCCACAGCTGCCACAAAACCATGCGCCCCGACACAGCGCGCCAGCGGCAGTGAGAAGTTGCCAAGTCCGCAAAACAGATCCAGCACCCGTTCGCCTTGCTTTAACTGAAGCAAATCACATGCCAGCTTCACCATGCGCGGATTAACGCTGGAATTGACTTGGGTAAAGTCAAGCGGACTAAAGGCAAAATCCGCATCATAGTCATTTAAACGGTAATGCAGCCGCATTTCAGCACTGGCGCCATCGGCACGGATCAGGCTTTCAGGGCCTGCCGCTTGCAAATACAGCTGCCAGTTATTCTGTAACGCAAATTGCTGCAATCGGTTGACATCATCTTCACATAATTTTTCTGTATGGCGCACCGTCAAGGCGACATCCTGATCGCCCATTGCCAATTCTATATGACCAACCGATGCTTTGCCTTTTAGACTTTGGAGTAATTGCCTTAAACGCGCAATCGAGCCAAAGTTTTGATCCAGAACCACGCATCGGTCAATTTGAGTCAGCTTATTGCTGGCATTTTCACGAAATCCTACCGCCAGTTTGTCTTTCGCCGGCACATAACGCACGCCAATGCGCGCTTTGCGCCGGTAATCTTCACGCGCAGAACGCAATGGCGTCAGCCACTCTTGTGGCGCTAATCCAGCAAAATGGCTTAAATGCGACTGCAGCACCTCTTGCTTTAAGCGGATCTGCTCATCGGGATGAATGTGCTGCATGCTGCAGCCGCCGCAGACACCAAAATGCGCGCAGATAGGCTCAACACGCACAGCTGAAGGCTCGCTCAGCAGTTCCAAACAGTCGGCTTCTTCTAAACGCTTAACTTGATGAGTGATGCGCGCGCGAACCGTTTCGCCTGGCAATGCATAACGGATAAACACTTTTTTGCCATGCTTTTCCAGCGGATGGTCTGGGTGAGAGCCGTAATGCGCAATGCCGCGCCCCTCATGTGAAAGCGACTCAACCTGAAAAATATATACGGGCTGCTGGGCTTTTGCGGGCTTGGCTCTATGTTTCATGCGGACCTAATCTGTGGGAGGAATAAAATCAAATTGAGTAAATGCGGTCTGTTTAGAGCTTTCACGCCAAACAGCCAAGAATTCTGCATGCTGCGGCTGACTGTGCAGATATTCAATTGTGCTTTGCACCAAATGCTGATGATCCATCGGCTGCAGCTGTCCTTTCAGCAGCTGCCAGCGCAGATAAATCAGCCAAGTATTCAGCACATCGCCTTCACAGTAGCTGGTCAGTTCCTGCCACTGCTGTGCGCGGACATATTGCGGCACATGATAGGCGCCGTCACCGCGCTTGCCCGGAAAGCCGAGCAAATGAGCCGCATCATCCAGCTTTAAAAAATGCCGGCCATGAAACATCGCCATGACATCCATTAAATCAATATGACGCTGATGATAGCGGTTTTGATAGTTATTATAGCGCTTTTGCGTATCAATCTCGCCCTGATCAAACAAACTCGGGGCAGACAGACCGTGATACATGGCGCGGAACAAAATAACCGGCAAATCAAACTGCGAGCCGTTCCAGCTGACCAGCGTTGGATGGCGCTTATCAAAAATAGATAAAAATTTGCTCAGGATTTCCGCTTCGGAATACTGCTCACGGCTGAAGGAAAACATTTTCATGCCGTGTTCGTCGAGCCACAAGCCGGAAATGCAGACGATTTCATGCAACGGCAGCCGCTGAAAATCCGTGCCGGCATCCTGCCGGCGCAATTTAGCCAGCGCCTGCTCCAAATCATCTTCCGGCAAATCCAGCCCATATAAATGCGCGCCGGATTTTAAGTCGGTTAATGTTTCAATATCAAAAGTTAAAACCGGTAAACGCATAAATACTCACTTGACCGAAAGCAGCGCACAACTGCTGGCCAATTGTTCAAAATCAACTATTCAGGATCTTCAACTGAAAATAAACCTGTAGACAAATAACGGTCGCCGCGGTCGCAAACAATGCAGACAATCACTGCGCCGGGATTTTCTTCCGCCAGCTTAATCGAAGCCCACACCGCGCCGCCAGATGAAGTGCCAGCGCTGATGCCTTCAGTGCGCGCCAGTTTTCGCGCAGTTTTTTCTGCTTCAATTTGCGGAATATCAATAATGCGGTCAACACGGGATGGATCAAAAATTGTCGGCAAATATTCTTTCGGCCAGCGGCGGATACCGGCAATATTAGAACCTTCCGAGGGCTGCAGGCCAACAATTTGCACATCCGGATTTTGTTCTTTTAAGTATTTTGAAATACCCATGATGGTGCCTGTGGTGCCCATCGCGCTGACAAAGTGAGTAATCTTGCCGCCGGTTTGCGCCCAAATTTCCGGCCCAGTAGTCAGATAGTGCGCTTCTAAATTATCTGGATTGCCGAATTGGTTCAGCACAAGGCCTACACCGTCTTTTTGCATTTGAGCCGCCATATCGCGCGCCTCTTCCATGCTTGAAGATTCGATCAGTTCGGCGCCGTAAGCGCGCATAGCATCTTTACGCTCTTGACTCGAGCTGGCCGGCATAATCAGCTTCATTTTATAGCCGCGCATGGCGGCCACCATGGCCAATGCAATCCCCGTATTTCCGCTGGTCGCTTCAATCAACGTATCGCCTGGCTTAATCTGCCCGCGCTTTTCCGCCTGCATAATCATATTATAGGCTGGACGGTCCTTAACTGAACCGGCTGGATTATTGCCTTCCAGCTTAGCTAATACTGTTGCTTGAGTGTGACTCGCCAAACGCTGCAGACGCACCAAAGGAGTTTTTCCTACATAGTGGTCTAACAAAAAATCGTCTGCTTGGAAATCAGGGGTTGTGTTACTCATTATTCGCACCTTTATCGAGGTAGCGCTATTGTATGAAAAAATGCCTGTGCCTGCACCCATTTAGCCGGGTTTTTCTTGAAAGTGATTAAAGCGCAATCAGATTCAAATAATCCATGCTAATATGCGGTGCATAAGGAATAAACTGCTTGCGCCATGTCAAATATCAACAAAAAGCTTTTTAAACGCCTGCACTTAAATCACGCTTATGGACAGCTGATTGCGCTGATTTTTGTGCCGATAACTATTTTAGCCTGTGTCGGCGCAACACTGGTTATGACAGAAACATCCAACTCTGCAAAAGCGCAGCAGCGCCAGATGGCCATTGCAATTATTACCCGCTATCAGCCTACTGCAGAAAACGCGCTTAATCAGCTTGCACATTTTCCATGGCAATATGATCAAGCGCGCTCAAGCATGCAGCAGATGCTGAATGAAAAGCACCTGATCCGCGCCTCGATCATCGACGGAACTGGTAAAAACCGTTTAAATATCGGCACAGAAGAACTCGAAGCCTGGCCTAAACTTCCCAACAGAGCCAGCTTTATTGGCCCGATCCGCTTTAATAAAAATAATGTTTATGCTGGAAAAATTACCGACGAAATCAATACGCCTTATTGGCTGATTATTGAACTGGACAATCAGCCTCTAGAAATTGCTCATTACCGCGTGCTGATCGTGCTGGTGGCCACCGGCCTGCTTACCCTGCTCTTGCTCTTGCTGTGCCTGAACTTCTATTCTCGGCGCTGGATTGCGCCGATGTATGAAATCCGCATGCAGCTGCAGCGTTTAAATGCCGATACTTTAGATCAGCACATGATTATCAACAGCACTGGCGAACTGCGCCTGCTGCAGCGCGACATCGCCAATGTGGTCAAGCGTCTGCATTTCAGTTTTCTGGAATTGCGCGAACATACCGAGCAGACTGAAGATGATTTGCGTCGCACGCTTGACACGCTGGAAGTGCAAAACATTACTTACCGTCAGGCGCGTGACCAGGCGATTTCAGCCAATCAGGCCAAATCAGTATTTTTGGCCAATATTTCACATGAGCTGCGTACGCCGCTGAACAGTATTGACGGCTTTATTCATCTGCTGCTGCGCCAAGGCAACCTGAGCAATGAACAAAACCTGTATCTGCAGACTATCCGTAAATCGTCTGCGCATTTGCTGGCTTTAATTAATGACGTGCTGGATTTTTCTAAAATTGACGCGGGCAAACTGGAACTGGAAACTGCGCCTTTTGACTTAGAGGAAGCAGTCTTTGACGTGATGGACATGCTGTCACCGCTGGCTGCGCAAAAGCACATCAACATGACCTTCTATTATGCCGACAATGTGCCGAAGCATGTGATTGGCGATGCGCTGCGCTTTAAGCAAATTCTCACCAACTTAATTTCCAATGCCATCAAATTCACACCGGACGGTGAAATTATTGTCCGTGTGCGCATTGAACATGATGACATTGAACAAAGCCTGCTGCATTTTAGCGTTCAGGACAGCGGTATCGGCCTGAGCGGCACAGACCGCAAAAAGCTGTTTGAGTCTTTCTCGCAAGGTGACGCTTCCGTGACCCGCCAGTTTGGCGGCACCGGGCTGGGGCTGGCTATTTCCAAACAGCTGGTTAGCCTCATGCATGGGCAAATTGGATTTGAAGACAATCAGGAGCGCGCGCCAACCGAAAAAGGCTCGACCTTCTGGTTTACGGCCATGTTTACGGTCAATGAGGATGAAGCAGAAATCCTGCAGCCGGATTTCTGCAATACTCAAGTGGTATCTTTTCTGGCGCATCCTGCAACCGCCAATGTGCTGCGCCATTATCTGGAAAATTATCATGCGCAGCATATCGAAGCGCAATCCATTCTGGATTTGTTCAGCCGCTTAAATCAGCTGCAGCATGCAGAAAATACATGGCTGATTGTCGACCACAGTGGCGATACCGAAGCCATGCTGAAAGAGATCCGCAGCCGCTATACCGGCAATTTGGCAGTTTACGGCTATCAAATGCTGCTTGACCCAAACATGCTGAACGAATTCCGCGCCCGCCCGCTGCACCAACCGCTTAGCCGCACCGCACTGCTGCAGCTGCTGGGCAATGCGCCGCTGTTTAACGATGAACAGCATGAAGACTTTAACGGGCAAGGGCTGCATATTTTGGCAGTCGATGACCACCTGCCGAACCTGATTGTTTTGGAAGCGCTGCTGTCTGAACTGAATGTCAGCACCACCAAAGCGCTCAGCGGCCAAGAAGCGATTGAAATTATCCAATCACGCCATGAACAAGGGCTAAAAGCCTTTGATTTAGTCTTTATGGATATTCAAATGCCGGTCATGTCCGGCGTTGATACTACGCGCGCCATCCGCTCGCTCGAATCGACCTTTGAAAACTACAAGCGGCTGCCGATTATTGCGCTGACTGCGCATGCGCTGTCCGATGAAAAGAAAAAACTGCTGCAAGTGGGCATGGATGATTACGTTACCAAGCCGATTCAAATGGAACAGATTATTCAAATTTTAACGCGCTGGACCACAGAAAGCTTCAAAAAAGCGCCGGCAGTAGAGCGCACCTCAATGATTGACGCGCTTGATCCCGCCATTCTTAACTGGCAGGAAAGCCTGCGCTTGGCTGCCAATAAAGAAGATCTGGCTGCTGATCTTCTGCGCATGCTGGTCGAAAGCTTTGCGCAGGAACTGAACGAAATTGAGCAGCTGATTGAGCTGGAAGATTATCCTCAGCTGGAGCATGTGCTGCACCGGCTGTACGGCGCAACCCGCTATGTCGGCACACCGGCGCTGCAGGATGCCTCTGGCGGTTTTGAACAGTTTGTTTCTACGTTGCGTAAAGAACGCCGCAAAGCGGATGAAGCTTTCGAGCAAGATGTGCTGAAACGCTTTGATGAACTGAAATCGGTCATCGCTCAAGTCGAGCAGGCTGCCGCGCAGATTTTAAATCAATATGAAACCTGACAGCGCACAGCACAGCCTGTGTTTTTGTGACTGCCCTGTCATGAACGCCCACAGCAGCCGTGCTATGCTCCAAGCAAGTCAAAATAAGAGTTCAAAGCATGACGCTGGTAAAATTTGAAAAAAATAACGGAATCGCCACGGTAACGCTCAACCGGCCGGAAAAGCGCAACGCCATGAGTTTTGCGCTGCTGAAAGAACTGGTGCGCATTGCTGGCATCATCAAAAAAGACCGCTCAATCCGCTGCGTAATTTTAACTGGCGAATCACAGGTCTTCAGCGCCGGCATTGACCTATCAGACTTAAATGATCCGAAAAATACCGTATACGCCGCATGGGAACTGCTGAAGCCCGGCCAAAGCCTGTTCCAAAAAGCATTTCTGATTTGGCAAGAACTGCCGGTGCCGGTTATTGCCGCGCTGGAAGGATTTTGCTTTGGCGCCGGCATGCAGCTGGCGCTGGCTGCCGATATCCGCATCGCTCACCCCGCAACGCAAATGTCCATTATGGAAAGCCGCTGGGGATTAGTGCCGGATATGGGACTAAGCCGCTCACTCAAAGGCATTATCGGACTGGATTTAGCCAAAGAACTGACCCTGACTGCACGCATATTTGACGCAGCCTATGCCAAAAACATTGGTTTAGTCACGCACCTAGAAGAACAGCCTCTGGCCAAAGCGCAGGCATTGGCCGCCGAAATGCTGAACCGTTCGCCGGATGCGCTGGCAGCAGCCAAGCGCGTACTGGACGCTATGGAGCATGACAGCGCCAAATCGCTGCGGCTGGAAAAAATCTGGCAGCTGAAACTGCTGTTGGGTAAAAACAGCAAGCTTGCGCGTAAAAAAGATAAAAATCCGGATATCGAATTTTTACCGCGTCAATACAAATAACCGCTGGCAGCGCGCCCTTTTTAATTTCAGATACAGCATCTGAACGACTTAGCAGAGAACATTATGAGTTTCGACCGCCACACCAAAATTGCATTTTTAGGCATGGGACTGATGGGCAGCCGCATGGCAGCCCGACTGATTCATGCCGGTTTTGAGGTTGCTGTCTGGAACCGCAGCCCGCAAGCTTGTGACGCGCTAACCGATATTGGCGCTGCTCGGCTGGAACTGAAAAATATCGGTGAGTACCCGGTTATTTTGACCTGCCTAGCGGATGATGCTGCGGCAGCAGCTGTATTTGAAAAAATTGAACCATATCTGCGGCCCAAACAAATTATTGCTGATTTTTCCAGCCTCTCAGTCACACAAACATTAATACTTGCCCAGCGCGCTGCCGGTAAAAAAGTCCAGTGGATTGACTGTCCGGTGTCCGGCGGGACGGCTGGCGCCGAACTTGGCACGCTGGTGATTTTTGCCGGCGGCGATACTGACGCGATTGAGCGTTTAAGCCTGATTTATAATGTGCTGTCGCAGCGCGTCACCCGCATGGGCAGCAGCGGTGCAGGCCAAGCCACTAAAATCTGCAATCAGCTGATTGTGGCCGCCAACAGCGCGCTGATTGCCGAAGCCGTTGCATTAGCCGCAAAAGCGGGCGTAGACACCCGCCTGCTGGCGCCCGCCCTTGCCGGAGGATTTGCCGACTCCAAACCCTTTCAAATTTTGGCGCCGCGCATGGCGTCGCATACCTTTGAGCCAATACAATGGAAAGTGCAAACACTCTCCAAAGATCTTAATAACGCTGTGCAGCTGGCTGCCTCGCATAATTTAAGCATTCCCGTTGCCTCGCTGGCGCTGCAGCAGCTGCAGGCGCATCAAGCCAACGGATTTGCAGAAAAAGATTTGGCCACTGTCATTCAGCATATCGAAAAAGCATAATCCTGATAAGCTGAAAACATTCCCCCTATTGCGCAAGGAGCCGTGCATGATCAAACTCGCTGTCAATCTCTCCATGATTTTTACCGAAGTTCCGCTGCTTGAACGTTTTGCCTTGGCGCGTGCACAAGGCTTTGAACATGTAGAAATTCAGTTTCCGTATGAGCTGAGCATTGAACAGATTCAAACCCAGCTGACGCTGCACGGGCTCAGTTTGTGCCTCATCAATGCGCCTGCCGGCGACCTGATGCAAGGCGGCAACGGTTTGGCTGGCGTGCCGGGCAAAGAAATTGAATTCCGTCAGGCTGTCGATCAGGCGATTCGTTACGCAGCTGCGCTGCAGGTTCCCAGCGTCAATATTTTGGCCGGTAAACAGCCGCTGGATGCCGACTTACTGCCTTGCCTGAACACCCTATCCGCCAACCTAAAAATGGCTTGCCATATGTTGTCGGACAAAGGCATTCAGCCGGTATTTGAAATGATTAACAGCACCGATATGCCGCGTTTTTTGGTACAAAATATTGCACAGGCGCAAGAAATGCTGGAAGCCGTGCAGCACCCCGCGCTAAAAATGCAATATGACTGTTACCACATGGCCATGATGGGGGAAAATGTGCTGGAAGGACTACAAGAAAATATTGATTTTATTGGACATATTCAATTTGCAGACACCCCAGGCCGGCAAGAGCCGGGAACTGGAAAAATGGACTACAGCACCATCTTTGAGTGGCTGAAAAACAGCAGCTATAGCGGCTATACCGCGGCTGAATACCGCCCCAGTCAAGCCTCAGCGCAGACTTTTGCATGGAAAGCGCAATACTTTGCGTAAATGCTGCCGGCTTCGCAAGGAGCCGATTTGAATTTTAGCGGCAAAACCGCTATATTAGAGGATGAATAATTGTCAGGAAAATATACCCTCCATGAATTTAGAACCATCGCCCAGCGCTTCTAATTCTCACGATTTAACTCTCCAACACCAAAAGAAAGACGTGCAAGCTTGTCTGGCTGTGGTACGTGAAGCACTTGAAGATGTAAAAGCCAAAGAAATTGTTGAACTGAATGTCAGCTCAATCAGCAATGTTTCAGACGCAATTGTTATTGCCAGCGGCACATCGACCCGCCACATTAAATCTCTAGCGGATAATGTCGCTGAAGAAGCCCGCAAAGCAGGTTTCCGCCCTATTGGTGTTGAAGGTGAACGTGATGCTGAGTGGATTCTGATTGATCTCGGTTTAGTTGTGGTGCATGTGATGCTTCCAACTGCACGCAAATTCTATGATTTGGAAAGCCTTTGGCGCACAGCACCTGAGTCTGTGGCTTAAGCCTTCTATCTCAAAAAAGCGGTCACCTTGACCGCTTTTTTTGCGCTTTCTTTCAGGCTCAACAATCAAAATCAATGTTTAAAGCAGGCTGTGCAAATTCGCCAGCGGAAATGCCTGTTTCACTGACTCTCAGTTTCGTGCATAAATTTGATCTGCACGCATTGGACCATAAAATTCACAAAATAATTCATACAGCGCTGTCACCGCCAAGGCAAACCTCCATATCGTTCTTCATCAGCACATTCACAGTATTTTTACTGCGTACTGAACCACTTTCAATCATGTCAAAACCCGCTTGCATGAAGAACACCAAAATGCCGTCTAAGCCCCCTATACTATTGAGTGAAATACGTATTTCTTGAATATTGCTGGCCATTTGCGGATCTGCAGGCCAATTGTTCAATGCTGCCAACCCCAGCGATAAGGCAAGCACGTATATTTTTTTTCATGATTATCCTCCCCCTCAAGAATCATCATGCTGCATAACAGCGCTTACGTATTGGGCTGCAATAATATTTTGCATTCAATTGAAACATCATTTTTTAGTCATTCATTTTTATGCACATTTTTGGTGCTTGATCACATAAAATCATTCCGATAACGATCTTTTAAAAGCATAAGGACTCAAATCACAGACATAAAAAAACCACCCGAAGGTGGTTTTCATCTCTCTCAATCCCTCTTTATAAAAGAGGAGAAATCAAGCCCCCTTTGTCAAAGGGGGATTAGATTAGTGTCCGCCGCCATTAATGGCTTTAGTCATATCTTCTACAACTTTCTTGGCATCACCGAAGATCATCATCGTCTTGTCGTTATAGAACAAGTCATTGTCTAGACCCGCATAACCGGTCGCCATAGAACGCTTGATCACCATAATGGTACGCGCTTTATGCGCTTCCAAAATCGGCATGCCGTAAATTGGAGAACTTGGATCATCTTTTGCTGCTGGGTTAACCACGTCATTCGCGCCAATCACCAATACAACGTCTGTTGCAGGGAAATCAGAGTTAATCTCGTCCATTTCCAGAATGTCTTCATAGGCAACGTCTGCTTCTGCAAGCAATACGTTCATATGACCCGGCATACGGCCTGCTACAGGGTGAATCGCAAAACGTACGGTTACGCCTTGTTCTTTCAAAATTTCACACAGCTCTTTGACCGCATTTTGTGCACGGCCTTGCGCCATACCGTAACCCGGTACAATCACCACGCTGTCCGCATTTGACATCAAGAAGCCAGCATCGTCTGCAGAACCTGAACGGTGGTTGCGCTGCACTTTTTCACCATTATCCGATGCTGCAACTGCTGTACCGCCCATTGCACCGCCAAATAATACGTTGATGATTGAACGGTTCATCGCTTTACACATAATGTAAGACAGAATCGCACCTGAAGAACCCACCAGTGAACCGGCAACGATCAGCATGTTGTTTTCTAATGTGAAACCAATACCTGCTGCTGCCCAGCCTGAGAATGAGTTCAGCAGCGATACCACTACTGGCATATCACCGCCGCCCACTGGCGCAATCCATACCCAGCCAAATGCCAGCGCAAGTACTGTCATTGCCCAGAATGCATTCATGTTGCCTGTAGTGAAGAAGTAGATACCGCACACCAGCATCGCGAGGAAAATGAGGGCTTGAACCGGTTTTACCCAGCCGCCTGAAATGGTTTTCGCCCATTTTTTCGCAGCCAATTTACCGTAAGCAAACACCGAAGCCGTAAAGGTGATCGCACCGACGAAACAGCCCACGAACAATTCAAATAAATGAACTTTGCTCATGTGTGCATGTTCAACACCTGCCGCGGTTAAAGCCGCTTCATTTTCAGCAAATAGTGCAGACAGCTGGTTGTTGTGCAGAATTGCAGCAATAGCAATGAGTACGGCAGCCAGACCAACCAATGAGTGCATCAGTGCCACAGTTTCAGGCATTTGCGTCATAGGCACAGTGCGCGCGCGGGCAATACCGACAATCGCGCCCAGCACCATTGCGCCGCCGATCAGCCAAATGACAGGATTATTAGCGACAAAGAATGTGGTGATCACTGCAATCGCCATAGCAATCATGCCGTAACGGTTGCCTTGAATCGCTGTTTTAGGGCCTGACAAGCCGCGCAGCGTCAGGATAAAAAGAATGGCGCCAATCAAGTAGAACCAATTTGCATATTCACGAATGAATTCCATTGATTAACCCTCTTTTTTCTTTTGCTTAGGTTTAAACATTTCCAGCATGCGCGCAGTCACTGCGAAACCGCCGAAAATATTGATGCTTGCTAAAAACACAGCCACTGCGCCCAGCACGCTGACCACATTAATGCTTTGGAACTGCACATTCGCATCGACCACACCTGGGATGCCTACAGTCTGCAGCATCGCGCCGACGATAATGATCGAGGACAGCGCATTCGTCACTGCCATCAGCGGTGTATGCAGCGCAGGCGTTACCCCCCAAACCACGTAGTAGCCCACGAAAATCGCAAGGACAAAAATCGTAATCGTTTCAACCATGATGACTCTCCTTAGCCGCGCTTCAGCAGCACTTGACCGCTATGAGTTACAAGAAGGGCTTTTTGTATTTCTTCTTCTGGATTCAGCGCAAAGTTTTTCTCTGCATCAAATAATGTTTCTAAGAAATTAAAAACGTTGCGGGCATAAAGCGCCGAAGCTTCAGTCGAAACCGTAGACGGAATATTGGGAATACCTAAGATTTTGACGCCATTTTCTGTCACGACATTTTCACCGCATACAGAACCTTCAACGTTGCCGCCGGTTTCTACCGCCATGTCTAAAATGACTGACCCCGGTTTCATCTTCGCCACAGTTTCAGCTTTGATGAGACGCGGCGCATCACGGCCAGGCAGCAATGCGGTTGTAATCACGATATCGGCATTCGATACGGCTTTATCGACAATGATGGCTTGGTCACGGATATAGTCTTCACCCGGCATCCAGCCATAACCGTTTTTCGCCGCATCGGCCGCTTTTTGCTGTTCTTCCGGTGACATCGGCACATCTAGCCACTTACCGCCCAGCGATTCAACCTG
>JASLHF010000213.1 GCA_030152275.1 Acinetobacter sp.
GCCATCAAAACTGTCCAGCCTTTGGGCGCAAGCGTTTTTGCTGCAGCAGGAATCTGAGCATACAGCACAGATGGAGAAATGCAGAGGCAACAGGCAAAGATGTGTTTTAGCCGTTTCATGCTTTTATCACGCTGTTCATCATTCTTCTAGTCATCATTGTAGTCGCCAGTGTCGGTGTTATTATTGTGGCTATTGTCGTCGTAATTGTGGTCATCATTTTCGCCGTCATGATTGTCGTCAAAGCGATCATCAATTGATCCATAATTTATCAATATTATCGTCAATAAAAAAAGGACTCTTTTGAGTCCTCTTTTTATAGCCTGATTCAGCGCTTATTTAAAGAAGTATCCGGTTTCAGGCGAGCTGGCATTTGCCATGCGTTTACGCGGCATACGACCAGCAAGGAAGGCTTCTCGGCCAGCTTCAACAGCTTTTTTCATGGCAGAGGCCATCAAAATCGGGTTTTGTGCAGCTGCAATTGCGGTATTCATCAATACACCATCACAGCCCAGCTCCATGGCAATGGCTGCATCACTCGCTGTACCGACACCTGCATCAACTAAAACAGGTACTTTGGCGTTTTCTTTAATAATTGAAAGCGTATGCGGGTTTAAAATCCCAAGACCTGAACCAATCAGACTGCCCAGCGGCATAATCGCCACACAGCCCATGCTTTCAAGCTCTTGCGCTACAATTGGGTCATCCGAAGTGTAGACCATAATCTCAAAACCGTCGTCAATCAGCGTGCGCGCAGCTTTAAGGGTTTCAGTGACATTTGGATATAAAGTCTTTTCATCACCCAATACTTCTAATTTTACCAAGTTGTGACCGTCTAACAATTCACGCGCCAACATGCAGGTGCGCACAGCGCTATTGGCATCGAAGCAGCCTGCCGTATTGGGTAAAATGGTGTATTTTTCAGGTGGTACCACCGACAATAAATTCGGCTGGTCTGGGTGCTGTCCAATGTTGACCCGGCGAATGGCAACAGTCACAATTTCAGCACCACTGGCTTGAATCGCTTGATCGGTTTCTTGCAAGTCTTTGTACTTGCCTGTACCGACTAAAAGACGGGAACTGAAGGTGCGTGAACCGATTTTAAAAGTATCTTCCATGGGAGCTCCAACTAGCCGCCACCGACGGCATGAATAATTTCAATACGATCTTCATCGCAGATAGGGGTTTGTTCTAATTTGCTTTTGGAAATGATCATTTCATTCTTTTCGACGGCAAAACGTTTGCCTTCTAAAGCCAGTTCCTGAATCAATTCCAATAAATTTTTGCACGCAGTTTGCTGCGCTTCACCGTTTAAATAAATCTGCATGCTTCATCATCTCTGAAGGTTTATTTTGCGTATTTAAATGCGTTCCATGCCAATACCAACCAGCCTGCAATCATCAACGCGCCGCCAATTGGCGTAATCGCGCCTAAACCGCGCGGCAGACCAAGCGCCATGATATATAAAGAACCGCAGAAGAAGATGATGCCGACTTGAATGAGCCAGAAACTGGTTTTAATGGGAAATTGCGCTGAAATTTTGCTGAGCAGGGCAAGTGCCAATAAGCCCAAGGCATGATAGAAAAAGTAGTCAGTTGCGGTTTGCCACCACGCCAATTGCTCAGGTGACGCAATTTTTTTCAGGCCATGTGCGCCAAACGCGCCGAGCATCACCGCGAAAGCGAGGTTAATTGCCGAGATTCCAATCCACATACGCAAGTTGCCCTTGGTAAAATTTGCGCTCAACCTTAGCATATTTAAACCAAGCGATTGTAGCAAAACACCTTATTTTTTTTAAGTAAGCTCTTAGCTTTGTTAAATAATATTTAATCTAAGGTATACGTATGGTGGCTGCGGTGAAATGTGCAGATTTATTTACACTTTGACTTTAAATAAAAGAACGATTGAACCACAGCAAAAGCTATACATTTCATTGCGTATTAAAAGGCCTTGGGAGTAAATTTAGTGACGTCGAACTGACGTGGCTTGAGTGGCTAGCTGCGCATGGGGAATTTTATTGCCGATTAAGCAATAAGGTTTCCGTTGGGGGATAGATGTAAGGTAGATCTAATCATCTTCAGTATTTTTGAATAGGCAGTTCATCTATAAACTGCCTATTCCTTGGCTTCATTGGGATGTTGGCCCCAATGGGGGGCTATTGACGATACAGTGTGTTATGTATATCTAAAATTTGGCTTTATTTAATGCAGGTTAATGACATCAAACAAATATTTATACCCCTTAGCGACAAAATTTTGATCAAAATCAAGTTTAAAACCAGTGGCGTGTTGGGGATGTTGCGGGTGGTTAGAATTAGGCGTAACCAACTCATGCTGGGCAATTTGCAGTAATCCGTTGGCCATAGTCCAGCTGTTGGAAAATTTACAGCTGCCGTTGATGCCTTTTACGAGATAAAAGGTATTGGTCAAAACTGCAACAACATGGCTTAGCTCGCCCATTTGGCCTGGGAGATAGCGGCGTATTGCAATAATAGCTCCATTTGCAATAGGTTTTTTACCATCCCAGTATTCAGATGGATATGATGCTGCAATTCGGTTCCACGCCGACTTATCGGTGCAGTTAAGCAGTTCTAAATCGCGCTTAGTGATAGTTTGCTTTTGCAGTAAAGAATAAAAGGCTGCTGCATTGCAGCAAACTGACCCACTTGCGAGGTACGGCATAATATCTTGGTTCGGCTGCGATAGAGTCAATGCTAACTTTAGCCGGCTTGCATAAGGTTGATTCATTATTTGTTGGCCACTTGGGCTTAAACTAAGCATATTTTTATCCTTATAGTTTTATAATTTTACGGTATGAGTCTTAAAGCTAAATATTGCCAGTCCAAATCAGGCAATATCAAAACCTGATTGAAACGGCAGTACATTAAATGATTATTGTATTTAGTGCTATCACTGAAACTAGGGACAAAAAAAGCGCCGAAGCGCTTTTTTAAGATAAGAGGTCAATCAATTAGATGACATTGCGACTTTAATTTTTTCCATCGCATTTTTTTCCAGCTGACGAATACGTTCTGCTGAAACATTATATTCTGCTGCAAGCTCGTGCAGCGTTGATTTTTCATCATCTAACCAACGGCGCTGCAAGATATTGCGTGAGCGGTCATCCAGCTGATCCATTGCTTCATGCAGTGCAGAACTGCTTTGCTCCTCGTAGTCTTCATTTTCAATTAGACGGGCAGGGTCGTAGCGGTTGTCTTCGAGATACAGTGCAGGAGCAACATGACCTGAACCTTCGTCGTCATCATCGCCTTGCGCTTCAAAAGCTGCGTCATACGCCGTTAAACGGCCTTCCATTTCCAAAACCTGCTCTGCGGTCACGTTTAAGTCGTGAGCAATAGATTGAGCTTCGGCCAAAGTTAGCTTTTTAGACGATTTTTTTAAGCTGCGCAAATTAAAGAATAGCTTGCGCTGCGCTTTTGTGGTCGCAATTTTGACAATGCGCCAGTTGCGAATTACATATTCATGAATTTCGGCTTTAATCCAGTGTACGGCAAAAGATACCAAGCGTACGCCCATATTTGGGTCAAAACGCTTAACCGCTTTCATTAAGCCGAGGTTGCCTTCTTGAATTAAGTCGCCCTGAGGCAAGCCATAACCTGCATAGCTGCGAGCAATATGCACGACAAAGCGCAAATGCGACATCACCAGCATTTTGGCTGCATCTAAATCTTGATCATAATAATAGCGTTCTGCCAGCTCTTTTTCTTGTTCGGCTGTCAGAATAGGAATCTGATTAACATTACTAATGTAAGCACCAAGATTCACCCCGGGTGCCGATAATGACAGGGGCATCAATTGATTGCTGCTGTCACTCATGTGTTCTCCTTAAAGAGTAAATGGTTTAGCCCAATAATTAAGTTTAATCTTAATCCAATATTTACCTGAAATAAGGAAATTTGGGTAGAGAAATGTAAACTTTTATAGGTTTGCGCAGGCATTTAGTTTAAATGAAAATATTTAAGATTCAATTAAGTAGTGAAATTCAAAATCAGATATTTTTTCCAGCCGGCACTTTAACGCATGAATTTGACAGTAGCGTGAAACATCTTGCTGGCTGTGCGGATCTGAAGATTTCAACAAAAAAAAATGACCGTTATCATTCTTTAGCGCTTTTTTTAACAAAAGCAAAGGCATAGGGCAGGGTTTTCCCATTGCGTCTATAATCACGGCGGATAAGTTTTCCATCATTTTTAAAATCCAGTGGCGATTTTTAAAAAGAATTGTGAAATTTTAGCAAATTGAATGCCAAACCCCAACTAAATTCAGATTTATTTCAATTACGCTGTTTAGGCAGAATATCTTGGAGTTTGTGAAGAAATAATATGGAGAAAATGAAGAATGCTGAAAAAAATTCTATTATTTGTCATAAACCCATGATAAGCTCGATGCGTATTTGGGATTTCTGATCGGCAAATGTTGCTGTCGCCCAACTGCAAAATGGATGTAACCGGGATTTTGTTAATAGTTTTACAGAATGATTACAAGCTTAGAAATAAAAACATTTTTAAACTTTGTTTGCTCTGCTGTTTGCAACACCGGGTGGTCCTTCTTATGCAATACAATGAGGATTAACTTATGACAGCTCGCGAACAAGGCGTTGTTAAATGGTTCAACGATACTAAAGGTTTCGGCTTTATTCAACGTAACGGCGGCGACGATGTATTCGTTCACTTCCGCGCTATCCAAGGTGACGGCCACCGTTCACTTCGTGACGGCCAACGCGTTGAATTCAGCGTAGTAAAAGGTCAAAAAGGCTTCCAAGCTGAAGAAGTTCAGCCATTAGACTAATCGTCTAAAAGGTCTTAAAAGCGCTCCAATGTAAATTGGGGCGTTTTTTGTTTATAATGGTCCAAGTTTTTTGTAAATAATCACGTTAGAGCGCATTTATATGTCATCTGGTTTTGAAACCTTAAATTTACATCCGCAATTGAAACAAGCAATTGATGCTTTAGGTTTCAAAGAAATGACGCCAATCCAGCAAAAAGTTTTGAAATATACTTTGGCGGGGCATGACGCTATTGGCCGTGCGCAGACGGGAACGGGCAAAACAGCTGCTTTTTTGGTTAGTGTTATTAATGACTTGTTAAATAATCCTATTCAAACTCAGCGTTTTCGCGGTGAGCCGCGTGCTTTGATTCTTGCGCCTACCCGAGAATTAGCGCTGCAGATCGAAAGCGATGCAAAAGAATTGACTAAATTTACCGACCTGCATGTTGTTACGCTTTTGGGCGGTGTAGATTTTGACAAACAGAAAAATCAGTTGGCTAAAAAATTTGTCGATATCATTGTTGCGACACCTGGCCGTTTAATTGATTTGGTTGAACAAAAAGAAGTTTGGCTGGATCAGATTGAATTTTTAGTGATTGATGAAGCTGACCGTTTGCTGGATATGGGCTTTATTCCTTCAGTTAAGCGCATTGTGCGTTTTTCACCGCGTAAAGAACAGCGTCAAACATTAATGTTCTCTGCAACATTTAGCTATGATGTGCTGAATTTGGCGCAGCAATGGTTATTTGAGCCGGTCACTGTGGAAATCGAGCCGGAGAAAAAAACCAACGCAGACGTAGAACAGCGTGTGTATATGGTTGCAAAATCTGATAAATATAAGCTTTTGCAAGAGATTTTGCGTGATGAGCCGATTGAAAAGGTCATGATTTTTGCTAACCGCCGTGATCAAGTGCGCCGTCTGTATGATCACTTAAAGCGTGACGGTTATAAAGTTGTGATGCTGTCTGGTGAAATTGCGCAAGATAAGCGTTTAAAAATGCTGGATCAATTTAAAAATGGTCAACACAACATTATGATTGCAACTGATGTTGCAGGCCGCGGTATCCATGTAGATGGGGTTTCACATGTTGTGAACTTTACATTGCCTGAGCAGTCAGATGATTATGTACACCGTATTGGCCGTACAGGCCGTGCAGGTTCACGCGGTGTAAGTATTAGTTTCTTGTCGGAAGATGATGCGTTCTATCTTCCAGAAATTGAGAAAGCCATTGGGCAAAAACTGCCTCTGACACGTTTGGAAGGCTATTGCTGATTGAATTGCTTGATTTAAAAAAACCGCTCAATTGAGCGGTTTTTTGTGCAGTTTGATTGGCTGAAAGTTCTTAAAGCTTTACTTGGTTTGACAGCTAAAGGTTAAGACAGTTTGATAATCATCATCTTTGCTTAAACTGCTGCTGTTGCCGGTAATAGTGCCTAACACGCTGGCTGCAGCTTGAACCATTTGGCCAGTTTTTTCATCCAATACACCTTTTAATGCACCGCTGTATTCGCTCTTTTCATCAATAATGACGGGCACAGCATTTTTGCCGCAAGTGCTGTTGGCTGCACTGATGGCATTATTTTTTGCAATCAATGTGGATTTGCCGACACCGGTTACCTCGTATTGATTATTAGCTTTTTGAATAGCAAGGGAGTGGGTTGGTGCATTCGATGCGCAAGCGCTGAGCAAAAGCACTGTTGAAATTGCACTGCCGATGGCTGCGTATTTTGTCAGAATAGTCTGTGTTTTCATGATGATCCCCATATTTTGAGCTCTAATATTACATTCGACCACACCTTTGACTATAAAGAGTGAAAAAGCTGTATAAGTTATGCTGCAGCATTTTAAGTTGCCTTAACTGCTTGTGATTATTTTAAAAAAACCCAAGCTAGACTGTATAGAGTAAGTACGAATGAATATGCTAATCTTGGCATAGCGTTTTTTAAGTGATATTCACCTTTATGTCAGATTTAACGGTTGATACAGTTCATCAAAATATCCATCAGCGCCAGTCAATTGGCCATTTGGCGGAACCTGCACCTAATGCGGCTCAGCTGGACAAAGCTTTTTCAGCTGCTTTAACTGCTCCGGATCATCACCGTTTAAAACCTACTAGTTTTATGGTTGTGCCTGAAAATGAACGTGAGGCATTTGGCGAGCTGCTGTCGAAGGCGTTGGCAGATACAGGGCAGACGGAAGAAGCGCAGTTGGAGCGCGTGAAACATCATCCCTTTCGCGCGCCACTTTTAGTGCTGGCTTTGACCCGTCTGCAGAATCACCCTAAAGTGCCGCAGTTTGAACAGATTCTCAGCAGCGGCGCAACCATACAGAATTTTTTGCTGTCACTCCAAGCGCAAGGTTTCTCAACGATGTGGCGCAGCGGCGCTGTAGTTGAATCTGCATTATTTAAGCAAGCGCTTGGATTATCTGCAAATGATCTCATATCAGGGATTATTTATATTGGTACGGCTGTTAAAGCAATTCCGCCGCGTGCAGAAATTAATACTTCAGAATTTGTCAGTATTTGGAAAAAATAAGCGTTTGAAGCGCATCAGAGCAGTGTATTAGGAAATAAAAACAATGTCAGAACTTAAATTTTCAGATTTAGTTGAACCTGCAGCGCCAGCAAGCAGCACTGCTTTACGTGTGACTGTGCTAGGCGGTGGCAGTTTTGGTACGGCTATGGCTAATACAGCGGTGCGCAATGGCTGTAATACGATGATCTGGATTCGGGATGAGGCCGCTGCTGCTGATATCAACGCTTCACATATTAACAAGCGCTATTTGCCAGATTTTCAGCTGGAAGCAGGACTGAAGGCTACTTCTGATTTAGAAGAGGCTGTGAGCGGGCGCGACATTATTTTTGTTGCTATTCCAAGCCACTCATTCCGCAGTGTTTTAGAACAGATTAAGCCTTTTATCAGTGCGCAGGCCGTGGTGTCTTTGACCAAAGGTATTGAGGCGAAGACCTTTAGCTTCATGAGCGATATTATTCGTGAAGTGCTGCCAGAGGTGCCTTATGGTGTGCTTTCAGGGCCGAATTTGGCCAAAGAGATTGTGGCAGGTCAACCGGCGGGTACGGTGATTGCGAGTCAATCTGAATTAGTGCGTTATGCGGTTCAGCAAGCTTTGCATAGCGCTTTATTCCGTGTATTTGCGAGTGATGATGTTCATGGTGTTGAGCTGGGCGGCGCATTGAAGAATATTTATGCAGTGGCGATGGGGATGGCGGCTGCATATGGTGTTGGCGAAAATACCAAAAGTATGATTCTAACGAGAGCTTTGGCTGAAATGAGCCGTTTTGCTGTTGAGTTGGGAGCAAATCCGCTAACATTTTTGGGATTATCTGGGGTCGGTGATTTGTTTGCGACCTGCAGCAGCCCATTGAGCCGCAATTATCAGGTTGGCTTTGCGCTGGGTTCTGGTAAAACACTGGAACAGGCGACAGCTGAGTTGGGGCAAACGGCAGAAGGCATCAACACTATTGTACAAGTCAAAGCGCGTTCGGAAGCCTTGAATGTATATATGCCTATTACTAGCGCGCTATATGATGTTATTTTTGAAGGTGCGCCGCCGCTCAGCATTGCATTGTCTTTAATGAAAAATGGCCATCGCAGTGATGTGGAGTTTGTGTTGCCGCATCAGCAAGCCTAAAACATCTGATATGTAAACTTGCTTTATAGCGTAATATTGCTGTGATAAAAAACACGGTTGTCATAAACCGCAGATAAAATACAGCATAGAAGAAGGGAAATTTATGCAACTGACTTTAATACGGCACGGTGAGGCTTCACCTCCGGTAATGGGGAATGATACTGCGCGCCCGCTGACTGAGCGTGGTCATACACAGGCGCAGCAAACAGCTGATTGGCTTAAAGATAGGATTCAGCCCGAAGTGTTTGTGGTGAGTCCGCTGCTGCGGGCGCAAGAAACTTTGGCGCATTTGCAGCATTTTTTTCCACACATCCCCGTGGTTATTTGCAATACCATTAAGCCGGATGATGATGCTTCTTGTGCAGTAGAATGGCTGTCGTATTTGCCTTATGAATCAATCGCAGTGGTTTGTCATATGAATGTGGTTGCGCACATTGCTTCTATTTTACTGCATGAGCCATTTCATCCATTTTCATTGGCGGAAGCCCGCATTTATAATCAGGCTGTCATAGCGCCAGGTCTGTCAGAGCAGAAAAAAAGCTTTATACCAGCGGCATAATAAATTAATTAAAAAACGGCAGAAAGCGCGAATGTTGTATTTATGGGTACCTGAAGCCAATGGGGTTTGGCAATGGACAGATGGTGAATACTGGAAACAGTCCCCGAATATTGAGAAATTGATTCAGGATATTCGCGAATATCATGGTCAAGAGGCAACGGTTTTCTTTCCAAGCAGAAATGTGCAGATCATTCAGCAAACGATGCCGAAACTGCAATACAAAAAATTAGGCGCGGACGGGGTGAAGTATCTGCTGGAAGAATTTGTAATTCTTCCTGTAGATGCTATGAAGGTATTGCATCATTTTGAAAGTCCTGACCGTTTAACTGTATTGGGTATGGCTAATTCAGCAATTGAAACGCTGCAGCATTCGCTTATGCTGATACCGGTTAAAGTGGCGGCATTGTTGCCTGATTTTTTGCTTTTGCCAGTGCCAGAGGATGGTCAGGCAGTACTGGCTAATATTAATGGACATCTGCTGGTCCGTGAAAGTGAGTATGCAGGCCAAGCGGTTGATGATTTGCCGCTGTATTTGGATTATCAGCCATCCAGTTTGCGCTTTAAGGCAACTAATCTCAGCGCTTCGCAAACGAACAGTCTGCAAGCTCGTGTGACGGATGATTGCATAGAAAGTTTTCATTATGCAGTGCCGGTCGTCAAGAAACCGAAACAGCATCCGTTTAATGTTTTGCCGAAGCCTAAAAACAGCGGGGGAATTTCCGGTTACTGGAAAGCCTGCGCTGCGGTTTGTTTGTGTCTGATTGCGGTGCAGTTAAGCTATGATGCCATCCGCTGGCACCAAAATAAAAAAGCGGCCAATATTGTGGCGGTGCAGGCAATTGACCAATTTAAATATTGGTTCGGTCAAAACTATCCGCTTACAGAGCAAACCCTAAAGAGCCAATTTGAAGCGCAGCTGCGCCAAAGCCAAACCGGCAATACACAGGCGTTGTCTATGCTTAGCCGTGTCGGTCCGCTGATGATGCAGAATCAAGTGACAGCAAACCGTATTGGATATGATCAGTCTGTATTGACAATGGAGCTAAAGGCGTCCTCATCAGAGGTGCTTCAAAGTTTGACCCAGCAGTTAAACCAGCAAGGCTTTAAAGCGGAATTAGGCAATATCCAGCCCGGAAGCGCAGGGGTAATTGGAATGGTGAAAGTACAATAATGAAAGCATTTGACAATATGCAGCAGGCAATGGATCGCCGCGTTGAACAAATAACGGACTATTTAGATGGCCTGTCTGCCCGCGAAAGAGTGATGGTGATCTTTACTTCGGCTTTTGTCCTAATTGCTGCTGTGGGGTCGGCGCTATTTTATATGCATAAAGCTGCTGAATTTCAGCAAAAGCGGCTGGATGGCTTAAAGGATACTGTTGTCTGGATGCAAAGCAACGCTGTAGCCATGAAACCTGCAGGAGATACTGTGTTGTCAGCAGCAGATAAAGTGCAAAGGGCCGCGCAGCAGCAGGGGATCTCAGTCGCATCACAGCAATTGGGGACACAGATTCAAATTGCAGCAATGCATGAAAATTATGCAGTGTTGGCAAATTTTTTAACTCAATTGGCGCAGCTTGGGCTAAGTGTTGAGAAAATGGAGTTAAATTCAGAGGGCGGACAGATTAAATTAACAGCGACTGTACAATAACTGGTAAAAATAAAGAACTGCCAAGCATGGCGTTTTTCTTGGGCTATGCCTATAATATGGCGACTTAAAAAGCAGTAGACTTTTGCCGATATGTTGTATTCTCTTGCCCGCCCTCTGTTGTTTAGTTTAGCACCGGAGCGTGCACATGAGCTGACATTATCCTTATTGAAATCGAGCCATAAAATGGGCTTGATGCGTCAGGCTGTTGCTGATAAACCGGTAACATGCATGGGCATTGAATTTCCTAATCCGGTTGGACTGGCTGCCGGCCTAGATAAAAATGGCGCATATATTGATGCTTTAGCCGCACAAGGCTTTGGTTTTATTGAAATTGGCACTATTACGCCAAAACCGCAGCCGGGCAATCCAGAACCACGCTTATTTCGTTTACCGCAAGCAAAAGCAATTATTAACCGCATGGGTTTTAATAATGACGGCGTCGATCAGCTGGTTGAGAATGTGAAAGCGTCTAAATTTAAAGGCGTGCTGGGTATTAATATTGGCAAAAACGCTGCCACTCCAGTGGAAAATGCTGTCGATGATTATCTGATTTGCTTAGAAAAAGTTTATAATTACGCATCTTACATCACTGTTAACATTTCATCGCCAAATACCAAAAACCTGCGCAGCCTGCAAAGCGGCGATGCGCTGACTGAATTGTTAGAAACACTTAAAAACCGTCAGCTTGAATTGGCTCAAGAAAACCAGCATTATGTGCCATTGGTGCTTAAAGTTGCGCCAGATTTGGAAGCCGAAGATATTCATTTTATTGCACAGCAGCTGCTTCAGTTTAAAATAGACGGGCTTATTGTGACCAATACAACGCTATCGCGTGAGGGTGTAGAAAACTTGCCGCATGGTGATGAAGCTGGCGGCTTGTCTGGTGCGCCAGTTTTTGCCAAGAGTACAGCTTGTTTGGCTGCATTTGCTAAGGCGCTGGATGGTCAGATTCCACTCATCGGTGTAGGCGGTATTTTTTCGGGGCAAGATGCGGTTGCGAAAAAGAATGCAGGCGCTGCTCTTGTACAAGTATATAGTGGCCTCATATATACTGGACCGAAACTGGTTAAAGACTGTGTAGACGCACTTTAAAGAGCATGAATACCATTGATATCTTTATACTGATTATTTTGCTCATTGGAGGGCTAAACGGTTTGCGTCAAGGATTTATAAAAGCCTTTGCGAACTTGGCAGGATGGGTATTTGCGCTGATTGTTGCGGCAAAATATGCTTCTGTCTTGGCTCCTTCAATGATCTCACTCAGTTCGGATCCGGTGGTTCAGAAAATTGCAGCATTCGCATTTATTGTCTTGCTGATTGTTGTGCTGACATGGGTTGCGACCTATTTGCTTGACAGTATCCTAAAAAGTTTGAAACTTGGGCCGCTTAACCGTTTAGCTGGCGGTGTATTTGGCGGCTTAAAAGGCTTGCTGGTGGTGTTGATCACTATGCAGGGTATTGGGCCATGGGTGGAAAGTTCACCGCACTGGAAACAGTCTAAATTTATACAAAATTTGCTTCCATACGCGCCTTGGGCTGCACAAGTATCTAAAGATGCGGCCAGTGAAGCGTTACATCATATTCATGCTGAAGATCAAATGAAATCTTCAGATGCACCATCTGACACTGCGAACAAAAAAGCCCGTTCATCAGATGAATCAACAAATAACCCTTTTTATTAATCCTAGCTTGTCTGCGAGGTTGCTATGTGTGGAGTAGTTGGTATAGCTGGTAAATCACCTGTTAACCAAATGTTGTTTGATGCATTAACGATGTTACAGCATCGTGGACAAGATGCTGCCGGGATCGTCACTTGCCACGAAGGACGTTTATTCCTGCGTAAGGACACCGGCATGGTGCGCGATGTGTTCCATACCCGCCATATGCGTGCTTTAAAAGGTAACTACGGTATTGGCCATGTGCGTTATCCAACTGCCGGTTCGTCAAGCAGTGCTGAAGCGCAGCCATTCTATGTGAACTCGCCTTATGGCATCACGCTTGCGCATAATGGTAATTTGACCAATGCTGCCGAGATTCATGATGATTTGTTCAAAACAGACTTGCGTCACATGAACACAGATTCTGATTCGGAAGTGCTGCTGAACGTTTTTGCGCACGAATTGCAAAAACGCAGCAAGTTAAATGCTAGCGCGGAAGACATTTTTGATGTGGTTGCGCGTGTGCATGAACGCTGCAAAGGCGGTTATGCTGTTGTGACCATGATTACCGGTCAGGGCTTAGTGGGTTTTCGTGATCCTAATGGTATCCGTCCGCTTATTTACGGTTCGCGCGAAACTGAACAAGGCAAAGAATATATTATTGCTTCTGAGTCTGTCGCAATTACAGCGCTTGGTTTTAAAGTCGAGCGTGATATTGCGCCGGGTGAAGCGATTTTTATTACTGCAACGGGTGAAATGAGCACAAAACAATGTGCGCCAGCGCCTGAATACCGCCCATGTATTTTTGAATATGTCTACTTTGCGCGTCCAGATGCAACGATTGACGGCATCTCTGTGTATAAAGCGCGTTTGAAAATGGGTGAGAAGCTCGCTCAGAAAATTCTGCGTGAGTGGGGCGATGAGCACGATATTGATGTCGTGATTCCAATTCCGGATACTTCGCGTACATCTGCGCTAGAACTAGCGAATATGCTGGGTGTGAAATTCCGCGAAGGCTTTATGAAGAACCGCTATATTGGCCGTACCTTCATTATGCCTGGGCAGCAGCTGCGTAAAAAATCAGTCCGTCAAAAGCTGAACCCTGTTGAGCTTGAATTCCAAGGCAAAAACGTGCTGCTGGTCGATGATTCCATTGTGCGCGGTACAACGTGTAATGAGATTATTCAAATGGCGCGTGATGCTGGCGCGAAGAAAGTATTCTTTGCTTCTGCGGCGCCTATGGTGAAATATCCAAACGTATACGGTATTGATATGCCGGCTAAATCTGAACTCATTGCATCGAACCGCAGTGTGGAAGAAATCCGTGAAATCATTGGCGCTGACCGTTTAGTCTTCCAAGACTTGGAAGATTTAAAAGCAGCTGTGCGTACGACCAAAGTACCAGAACTTCAAGAATTTGACTGTTCTGTATTTGATGGTGTGTATGTGGCTGGCGGTATTGATCAAGCCTATCTGGATGCGTTGGAAAAGCAGCGCAGTGAATCGGCTAAGCTGGAAAATAATGACAAGTATATTGATGTGAATATCGATGCGGCTTCTGTTGATTTAACAGGTGTGCGTGAAGAGTAATTGCTTCAATACCTTATGAAAAAAGCGGGAATTTCCCGCTTTTTTCATTTATGATGATTAACCAAAGACAATGTTGTTTTAAGGGATTGCATTGAGAAGGGTCGGCTACGCTTTTATAAAAAATAAAAATATGTTTTGGTCCGCTTCAATTTGCGCGGCTGCGGTGCTTTTGACTATTGCGATTATTAATGCAATTGTCGGGCTGTTGGTGTTTTATGTTGATTCTACACAAAAAATTTACTGGCATGTGCTCAGCCCGTATTTGATCGCGCTGCTGCTGCTGATCATGTCGGTTTCGGTGCTGTATGAATTTTATATTTTCCGTATGGGCGGGCATTCGTTGGCTAAACAGCTTGGCGCGCGGCGTCTTAGCCTGATTGAAAGCATACCAGAAGAAAGTGTGGCGCTTAAAATCACAGAGCAGCTGGCTGACACATTTATTATCGACACGCCTACGCTGTACGTATTGCCTTATGAAATTGGGGTAAATGCACTCACGGCTGGGTTTTATCCTAGTGATACCGTAATTATTCTGACTTGGGGCGCGCTGCAAAACTTGGATGAAATGGAACTGTATGGCTTGCTCAGTCATGAGTTTAATAAAATTTTATCCGGCGAAGCGACTGAAAATACCCGGCTTAAAATCCTTTATAGCAGTTTAACCAGCTTTAGCCAGTGGGGCAGTAAAATTGCAAAGCGCGGCTTTTACCGCAATGGCTATGTGCCGGAAAGCAAATTTGAAACGCTGTATGTCGCACTGGGTGCAATTATTTGGCTGATTGGCAGTTTAGGCGTGCTCATTACCCGATTTATTAAGTTTATTACACTGGGCGGCCGCACTTATAAGAATGACCAAAAAACCCGGCGCTTGATTCAAAATGATGCCAATGTACAGACGCTGCTGCGCATATATGTCCATCACTCGGGCTCTCAAATTCACAGCGAATTTGCTGAGGCGATTTCACATATGTGCTTTGCCAATGCGCTTAGTCCGCAAAGCTGGATGAATATTCATCCGAATATTGAACAGCGGATATTTGAACTAAATCCGAGTGTGATTCAGGATCTACAGCTAGAAAATCTGAAAAAGCTGAAAAATCAGCCGCTATTTAATCTGTTTCGTTCTTTGGAGGAAGTCAGTCCTGATGTGGCAGTGCCTTGGAATTCGCCGCAGCCATTGCCGTTACTGAGACTATCGCCCATCAGTTTTGCGATTAAAGATGCTATTAAACCTTTAAAGCCGGAAATTCGTGAAAATATGAAGCGGCCAGAACTGCTGGAACGCGCTATGCAGACGGCAACGGGTTCACGTGAAGTCATGGTGGCGATTCTGATGATTCGCCAATATCGAGAATTTATTCCAACAGAAGCTGAAGTCAGTAGGGCAATTGTAGACTCGCTGCTGAATTTGGATGGACGGGTGCATATTGCGATATTTTTGCAGGCTTGTAAAAATATTGGCGGCATGCCTGCGACTATTGCCCGTCAATTTTTAATGAAGCTGGCAAGAATTATTCAAGAAGATGGAGAAATAGGCCTGCTGGATGCTTTACTGCTGGAACGGGTTAAATTTGAACTGAATCTAATGCCGCTGCATACTGCGACGTCATTGGAGGATGTTAAGCCAAGTATTGTCCGCTTGATAGATGCGCTGCTGCATGTCCAGCAGATCAATAGTGACAGTCAGTTAGAAGTGCGTGAGAAAATTTTAAAGCGCATTTTGAGTCAGCAAGAACTGGAGCATTATTCTGAAATTTCAGATGAGCCTATCGATTTGGCGGAAATTTTAAATGACATTGCAGGCTTATTGCTGCGCGACCGTTTTAGCATCCTTGGGGTGGCGGAAGTCTGTTTATGGAACGACCGAATTATTACTCAGGATGAGCTGGATGTACTAGAGTTGCTGTATTGGCGTTTGGGCTTTGAGTCTGCAGAAATGATTGATTTGATGCAGAAGAAAAACAGCTTAATGATTATCTGATGTCGTTAGGTTGAAGCACTGCTATAAAGCCATGCATAATCAATTTTCTGTTGCTTAAGCGGGATGACCTGCAGCAGGAAAATATGAAAAGACAGTCATTCAATATCCGATGCAAAATTGGATTATGCATGGAAGGGAAACTGTTAAGATTAGGGGATGGGGAAAGGGTTGGATATTGTTTATGCGAAAAAATCATAAATTTTCAGCAAACTTGGGCTAATCCCGATAGAATATTCATTCAGAAATTGGTGATGATGAAATAATGATGGGGCATCAGCGGGACCTCTTGGCAGCATTGGGAATTGATATTTGGATTCCTAAGGGTGCAGTGTGTCAGCCTCATCAGCCAGCAGTATGGCGTGATCAGATACTGCCAGAACATGCAGAACCGGTTTCAGAGATTATTTTGCCGGCAACGCCTGTTCAAGTTCCGCCTTTATTAGAAGTTCCAGCAGCGCCAGCTGAAATTGTGCGACAGCACAGTGTGCAGGCGCCTGAAATAAAAGCACAACCACAGCCTGCCGCTGAGAATGTAACGCCTGCTTTGCAAGTAGAGGCTTTTACGCTGGAAGCAGTAAGCTTGCCCCACTGTGTACTTGTTATCAATGCTAGTGTCCTAAGCGCAGAACAGCAGCGGCTGTGGACGAATATTCAGCGCGCCATGCGTGCCGAGTTTTATAGTCTGCAGTGGCCTTTTGCATGGCTGTCTATGCAGGATGGACGCGGCGCTGGCGCATATGTGCAGGGTTTTATAGACGCATTCAGCGCGGATAAAAATATATTGTGTTTGGGAGATATTCCGCATTTGCAGTCATCCCATGCAATTCAGCTGGCATCCTTGCAGGACATGCTGGATCAACCTTTACTAAAAAAACGCCTATGGCAGTTTATGCAAAATCAAAACAGGGAAGTATGATTGAATGAAGCAGAAAGTTGTTGTTTTTAGTCAAATCGATGAAGAAATTTTGATAAAACTGCAGCAGCAATATGATGTAGTTCAGATCAATCCTAAACTGGGTGATGTCAATCAGCAAATTTTAGAACAAAGCCGTGATGCTGACGGCATGATTGGGGCTGGCCGTGTGCTGAACGCTGCCAATTTGGCCCAAACGGAAAAACTCAAAGTGATATCCAGTGTCAGTGTTGGGTATGATAATTATGATTTAACCTATCTCAATCAAAACAGTATTTGGCTGACGCATACCCCGCATGTGCTGACTGAAACGACTGCTGATCTGGCTTTTACGCTGCTGATGAGCGCAGCCCGCAGAGTGCCAGAATTGGATCGCTGGACGAAAGCGGGACAATGGTCGCGCACAGCTGGCGCAGCTCAGTTTGGTCAGGATATTTTTGGCAAAACACTTGGTATTGTCGGATTTGGTCATATTGGCACTGCCGTTGCGCGGCGTGGATTTTACGGTTTTAACATGCGGGTGCTTTACCATAGCCGCAATGAAAAAATGGAAAGCGCTGCTCAATTTAGTGCGGCGTATTGCGGGTTAGATGAATTACTGCAGCGTTCCGACTTTATTGTGATTGCGGTCGATTTGAATGCAGATTCTAAAGCGCTGATTGGCCAGCGTGAATTGGCGCTTATGCAAAAACATGCTGTGCTGGTGAATATTTCCCGCGGTGCGGTTGTTGATGAGGCGGCGTTGATTCAG